>JAYWDH010000224.1:0-51862 GCA_043779945.1 Microbacteriaceae bacterium | reverse complement strand
TACTCGCAGCCCGCGAGTGAGCGACAGCTGGCCGATCCCGAACGCCTAACCCAGATCTCGCGGTCTCGACCTCGGGTCACGCCCCAGATTCCCAGCTGAACTCAGCGGGCTGCACCGATTCACGGGATCCGAGGTCCCGCCCGGGCAGGTAGCCTCGCCCTATGGCGGCATCGCACATCGAGACTCTGATCATCCTCGGCGCCGGGGGAGACCTGGCGTCCCGGCTTCTCATGCCGGGGTTGGCCTCGCTGCTGGCCTCGTCGCGTGGCGAGGAGCTGCAGTTGATCGGCGTCGATCGTGCGCCGATGACCGACGCCAAGTGGCGATCTGTCGTCAGGAAAGCCTTCAAGGATTCACCGTCGGCATTGGGCGACAAGGTGGCCGAGAAGTCCCTCTACCTGCAGGGCAACGCGAGTAGCGCAGCCGACCTTATGCGCGCGATCAGCGCCGCGACCGGCCGAGTGGCGCTTTACTTCGCGCTCCCTCCTGCTGTCTCGGCGCTGGCGTGCGCCGCACTGGCTGACGAGAAGCTGCCGAAAGGAATCGTCTTCGCCCTCGAGAAGCCGTTCGGAACTGATCTCGCCTCCGCAAAGGCGCTCAACGGCCTGCTGCAGAGGGTGCTTCCCGAGGAGCAAGTCTTCCGCGTCGACCATTTCCTGGGCAAATCCACCGTTCTGAACCTGCTCGGTCTGCGCTTCGCCAACCGGATCTTCGAGCCGCTCCTCAGCGCGCAGAACGTGTCACACGTCGAGATCGTGTTCGAGGAGGCGCTGGCGCTCGAGGGCCGCGCCGGGTACTACGACAGGGCAGGCGCCTTGGTCGACATGATCCAGAGTCATCTGCTGCAGGTACTGGCGCTTGCCACGATGGAGCCGCCGTCTTCGATCAACTCGGCGGATCTGCGCGGCGGCATGGCGCAGGCGCTGCGCGCCACGCGGCCCTGGGCCAAGAACGGCACCGAGAGCCGCCGCGCCCGCTACACGGCCGGCAAGATCGGCCGACGGATGCTATCGGCGTACGTCGGCGAACCGGGTGTCGACCCCGCACGGGGCACCGAGACGCTCGCCGAGCTGACCGTCGCGGTGGACACCTGGCGATGGGAGGGCGTGCCTTTCGTCCTCCGCTCGGGGAAAGCAATCGGTGACCCCCGACAAGAGATCATCTTCACCTTCCGCGACGTGCCGCACCTGCCGACCGGGTTTCGTGGACCGTCGCGCCAGGCCCAGCTCCGGGTCGGATTCGACCCTGCCGTTCTCGACGTGGACATCGTGACCAACGGGCGCGACGATCCTTTCGACCTCGAATGGGACACCATGTCGGCCGAGTTCGCGCCGAGCGAGTTGAAGAGCTATGGCGAGGTCCTGGCCGAGCTGCTGGTTGGCGATCCGACCCTCTCGGTGCGCGGCGACGTCGCCGAAGAATGCTGGCGGATCGTGACGCCGGTGCTCGCCGCGTGGCGCAAGAACGCGGTGCCGCTGGACAGCTACCCGGCGGGTTCCCGCGGCCCGAAGTCCTGGCGGTAGCACTCAGGTCGATGAGCGAATGGCCTGCCGGAAGCTGACGGTTACGGCGGGGCCAGCTACACCTCACGCAACCCAGCCATGATCTTGTCCACGCGGCGCTGCCGGGTCACATCGGCCTTCGCCTCGGAGATCACGCGCGCGTGCTCCCGGCCGCGCATCACGGTGGTCATCGAGACGAAAGAAGATGAGTGGTTGAGGGTCACCTTGACGAGCGGGTGCTTGCCGGCATCCAACTCGGCCACGATCTCCTTGGGTGCGACGATCCCGACATTGTTGTCCCGCTAGTGCAGCACGGTTCGGAATGCCGGCACTTCAGGCTCCCGGATTTGACGAGGCGGGCAACTCGATGAAGGCGAACGTCGCACCCGTCGAGTCTTCGGCGTGCGACATCCGTCCGAATGGAGTGTCGCTCGGGCCGTCGACAACCGTCCCACCGTTGTCGCGGACGAGAGCTGCCGCAGCGTCGGCGTCCTCGACAGCGAGGTAGAGCATCCACTGTGAGTGGGTCGTGAGCGCGTCGCGCGCGGCGTCGTAGATCCCCGCACTGGCCGCCGTCGGATCGCCTGAGACGACCATCCGGAAACCGTCACTGTCGCCGATGGAGGTGACGGTCCAACCGAAGACGCGCTCGTAGAAGGGGACGGCGGCCGCGAAATCATTGGTGTGCAGTTCGAACCAACACGGGGCACCCGGCACATTTGCCGCCTCGAACCCGTCGAAGCTGCGGGCTTCCCAGACCGCGACCTCGGCACCCGAGGGGTCTTCGAGCAGTGCCCGGGAACCCTCATCCGCGAAAGCTTCAGGCTCCTGCAGCACCCGACCGCCAGCCGCGTCTGCCGCGGCGACGGTCGCCTGGATGTCATCTACTTTCAGGTAAACAGTCCAGGCGTCCGGAACATCGCCGATCTTCGGAGCCAGCCGACCGACTGCGCGGCCGTTCGAGGAGAAGTCCGAGTGGTCGTCGAAATCCAGGTAGGGGACGCAGCTCCACCCGAGTACCGCACCGTAAAAGGAAACGGATGCCGCGATGTCGGAACTCGCGAGATCGGCCCAGACCGGGGTTCCGACGGGAGCTGAAGTTGGGGAGAAGTCGGCCATGTCGGAACCTTACCCGCGCCGCCAGAAGGCAGTGAAGTGCTGGATCCATTCGCGTGTCTTCGAGACTCGTGTGTCTGGTCGGATAGCGAGCACGGGATGCCGGCGACGGTCCCAGTAGGCTGGCGGCATGAAGGTCATCGTCTTCCTCGTGGCGCTCGCGTTCTTCGTTGGCGCGCTACTCCTGTTCGGCTATGCGTTCTCGGTGCCGGAAGCGTGGAGCGGTCCGATGTTCTTCAGCGCTATCCTCGCGGTGTGCGTCTCTTTCGCGATCCCGTTCCACCTGCTCGAACTCGCGGACTAGTCCGGCCGGATCTGACCGATCCACCACCCACGGTGACGACGGCTCCGAACCTCTGACATGGCAACCCGCGGCTCCAGCTCGACGACGGTGGGTATTGCGCCCGCCGATCCGGCACGCACCTTCGACATCCTGACCCCGAGCGATCCGACGCACTTCTATCCGAAATTCCGGATCATTCCCGCGACGGTCCGCGTCGGGAATCAGACGGGCGGATGGGATGCTGTCGGCCAGACCCGCACTCTGCACCTCTCCGACGGAAGTTCGGTGCGGGAGACCACCACGGATGTTGAGCGCCCAGGCTTCTTCGCTTACGAACTCACTGACTTCACGAAGGCATTCGGCCCCATCGTCGACCACGCTCGCGCCGAATGGCATTTCGACGCGGTGGAGGGAGGCACCCGCGTCACGTGGACGTACACCTTCTTCGCTCGCCCCGGCCGCGGCTGGATTGTTGCACTGATTGTGAAGCTCGCCTGGGCCGCGTACATGCGCAAGGTGATGCCCGGCCTGGTCGACGAAGTCCGCCGGGAAACCGCTTCCTGACTCGCCGCCGACCGGGGATTTTTGCGTCAGGAGTTCTCCTGGACTTCTCAGATTCAGGCTGTGGCCGGAGCCCCCGTTCGGGGGTATAGTGCGCTCTACGGAGGGGTGCACATGAGTGAAATCGCAACGAAGATGGGCCAGTCTTCCGCGGACGGTCTGTCCCCGAATCCTGCCGTCGATGAGGGCGTTGATTGGCTTTCCAGTCTTGCTGCCGTTCTCGCTCGTGCAACGAGGGTCGCTGTTCGGCTTCGGCCCGACAGCCTTCTCGAACTCTCTGACCGCGGTGACGTGCTGGGCTATGTCGAATACGTGAGGCCGGTCTATGTGGCGCTCGTGGGCGACTGCCCCCAGTTTGCGGTCGAAGTGGGTCAGCGAGCCTCGCTTGCGGCTGCGGTCGACGACGTGCGCCGTCACCAGGATGCTCGGATCAGGGAAGAGTCGTGACGGCCACCGCACCCGCCACTGTCAGGCTCGGTTGCTGGACCATTCTCGACCAGGGTTCGGACGAGGTCCGCGCCACGGTGACGCGGGAACGCGAGGACTACACGGTGCGCGACGAATGCGGTCGTGTTCTCGGCAAATATCCGACTGCGCGGCAGGCTCTGTTACCTTTCGTCGAACAGCGTTGACGCGTTGGCTCTCTTGAGCCGACGCCGCGCCGACAGCTAGGCGTCTTCCAGCACGCGGGAGACAAATTTGTCCACCCGCTCGGCGAGGTGGCTCGCGCGCGTGGCGACCACGAGCTGCGGCGACGGTTGCATCTCGTACTGCGGCGGCACGATTCGGATCAGCAGCGAGCACGCCAGATCCGCGCAGATGTATGTGCCGACGGAGTCGCCGCGATCGCCGGCTTGACCGGCACGCTGGGCCGTGAACATCGTCACCTGATTGGCCGGCTGCGGGGTGTGGCAGAGCGAGCAGATCGCGGAGCCACCGCGCAGCCGCGTTTCGGACGCGCGCATGACGAGACCGACGGGGCGACCGTCGCGCCAATAGGCGAGGTAACCGTGCTGCGGGGATCCGGGATCGCGCCAGCCGAGGTATTCGCGCTCAGACCAGACGACCTCGTGGAGGCCCGGGAGCGGTATCCGGGCAGCCTCGGCGGTGCTCGCGTTGATCAGCGAGTCTCGGATGTCGGCGTCAGTCAGCAGCTTCATGCTGATTGCAGCTTAACTCCGCCGACCGGGTGAGTGTCGGGAAGCGGCACGCAGAGCTGTCACGGCTGCGGAACGGATGCGGCTCAGCCCGTCCAGCGAACGCGAAGGCTACCCGACCCTGACCGTTGACGGATGGCATCCTGGAGACGACTACAGCCCGCGGTCGACCATGTCGATCAGCCGGGCGCCAGCCGCGCGCGCGACGTCCGGATCGAGGTTGCGTAGCGGACCCTCGAGCACGAGCATCGCCAGGCCGTGCACCGCGGACCACGCGGAGAACTCGGCGCCCGGACGGCGATCAGCTGGGAGGGCTCCCACGGTGACCAGCTCGTCGAGCGCGATGGCCAGCAGTTGGAAGGAGGTGCGACCGCTCGGGCCGGCCTTCTCGGCGCTGAGCGCGGTCTCAAGGTCAGTCGGCACCGTGAACGCAGCACGAAATAGTCCCGGCTCGTCGCGTGCGAAACCGAGATAACCGCGGCCGACCGCGCGGAGGTGTGCGTGCGCGCTTTCGGCGGCGGAGAGGGTGGCAGGAACGGCGTACCACTCGGCTTCGATCGCGCCGGCAACGAGCGCCTGGGCGGCGTTGCTGACTGCCTCCACCAGTTCCGTGCGGTCGGTGAAGTGACGATATGCGGCGTTCGGCGAGACTCCGGCGCGGCGGGTAGCCTCGCGGAGCACCACGGCATCCGGACCGCCCTCGCGGGCCATCTCGAGCGCGACATCGATCAGCGCCTGACGCAGGTCGCCGTGTCGATAGCTTTCGCGCGCTAGCATTGTGTACAGCGTACACAAAGGAGTCAACGTGCTCACGACCACCGGCGGTTTCAGCGGATTCTCGGTCGATGATGAGGAGAAGGCCCTCGCGTTCTATCGCGACACCCTCGGCATCCCCGTCCTCGGCACGGCGATGGGCCTGCAACTCGACATCACCGGCGGCGCTCCGGTCTTCGTCTACGCGAAGCCAGATCACCTGCCCGCCACCTTTACGGTCCTGAATTTCGAGGTGGCCGACATCGACGTGGCCGTCGACGAACTGGTTGCCGCCGGGGTGACGATCGAGATGTACCCGGGCGCCCATCCGGACAAGAGGGGCATCACTCGCGGCAAGGCGGCCAACCGCGGCCCCGACATCGCCTGGTTCCTCGACCCCGCTGGCAACATTTTGTCGGTTCTCAGCAACTGAGTTCGGGAGCGAGCGGGGTCGGCTTGAATGGAGCCGTGCCCCCAGCCGATCTGAATGGCGATCTCGTCGATTGTCTCCGCGCCGATCTGACCGCCGCCCGTTTCACCGTCGACGCCCTTGGCGCGCTGTGGGGCAAGGAGGCGGATGCCGCCCTCGAGCGCGGTAATCGGCTTCCCGCGGTCCGTGCGCTGGCCGGCGACGACGGTGCGCGGGCGACACTGGCCACCCTGTTCGTGCTCGGGATGCCTGCGACAACGGCCGCGGCGGAGGTCGCCTTCCCGAATCTCACGCTCTCGGGGGCGCGCGCGCTGGGTCTCTGCGAGGTAGCTGCCGATACCGTCGTCGCCCTGCTCGACCTGCGTCCCTACGACTTCTTCGACGCGCAGGGCGCCGGATCCTGGTGGATCGCCAGCGACCTCGGCGAGCTCGCCACCGGCCGCGCGCTCCGCGTCGATCACGTGCTCGGGGTCGGAGGCGCCTCGCTCACCCTGAGCGGGTTACTGATGCCCGACCCGGTTGAGACGGTGCTCGATTTGGGGACCGGATGTGGCATCCAGGCCCTGCACGCCTCGCGGTGGGCGGGTCGCGTCATCGCCACAGACATCTCGGAGCGCGCCCTCGACTTCGCGCGTCTCAATGTGGCGCTCAATGGCGTGGCGAACATCGAGTTGCGGCTCGGCAGCCTCTTCGAGCCGGTCGCGGGCGAGCGCTTCGATCGCATTGTGTCGAACCCGCCGTTCGTCATCACCCCACGGACACCGGGCGTCCCCGAGTACGAGTATCGCGACGGCGGTATGGTCGGCGATGCGCTCGTTCAGGCCGTGGTCGCTGGCGCGCGCGAGCACCTGACGCCCGGAGGTATCGCCCAGTTGCTCGGGAACTGGGAGTATCTCGCCGAGCCGCTGGGCACCGGTACCGACGGCCTGCAGCGGGCGATCGGCTGGGCCGACGAGGCCGGCTTGGACGCCTGGATCATCGAACGGGATCGGCAGGATCCTGCCCAGTACGCGGAGACCTGGATCCGCGACGGCGGGACCCGCGCCGGATCCGAGCGGTTCGAGCGGCTCTGCGGCGCGTGGCTCGAAGATTTTGAAGCTCGCGGGGTGACCGGGGTGGGGTTCGGGTATCTGCTGCTGCGGCATCCGGATGCGGCCGGTTCGTCGCGACTACGCCGAGCCGAGCGCCTCGATGCCCCGCTCGGCCGCGGAACGGCCGGACTCGGCACCCACCTCTCGACCTCGCTTGCGGCGCACGACTGGCAGGCGCCGCGTACGGACGCCGAAGTGCTGGCTTGCCGCCTCAGCGTCGCCGCGGACGTTACGGAGGAACGCAGCCACTGGCCGGGCGAGGCGGACCCAAGCGTGCTCGTGCTCCGTCAGGGCGGCGGATTCCGACGCGAACTGCGCGTGGGCACCGAGCTCGCCGCCATCGTGGGTGCCTGCGACGGCGATCTCCCGCTCGGGGCCATCGCTGCCGCGGTCGCGCAACTCCTCGAACGAGATGTCGCCGATCTCGAGCGCAGCACCGTGGCGGAGGTGCGCGAGCTACTGGTTCTTGGGTTCCTGCTCCTCGACGGGTTCTTCCGCGCGGACAACGTGGGGTAGCCCCCTGGCACCGCGCGGCTCCGCAGAAGAGGCTTGAGGCATGACCACAACAACCGCCTCACCGCTGGTCCGCCCACGTCAGGGCCGCGTCCTGTCAGGAGTGTGCGCGGGACTCGCGCGCCGCTTCGGGTGGAACGTCACCGTCGTCCGGCTCGCAGCGATCCTGTCGTTCGTCCTTCCCGGCTCGCAGCTGCTGATCTAGGCGATCTGCTGGGCCGTTATTCCGAACGAGCGGGAGCAGATTCGCTCGTGATCTCGGCAATCTGAACTCTGGCTGAGAAGTAGTGGGTTCGCGCCAGAACGATTCCGTCGTCGTCATAGCGTCGAAACGCCGCGAGAAGGCAACGAGGAGTTTCAATGTCGAGTACGACCAACAACACGAGCAGCTCATCCCGAACGGTCAAGAGCCTGGTCCCCGCCCGTCTCGACCGCCTCCCGTGGACGAAGTTCCACTGGATGATCATCGTCGGGCTCGGGATCTCGTGGGTGCTCGACGGCCTCGAGATCCAGATCGTCGCCTCGGCCGGCTATCAGGCCACGCTCCACATGAACTCGGCCCAGGTTGGACTCGCCGGGACGGTCTACCTGATCGGCGAAGTCGTGGGGGCCCTGGTCTTCGGCCGGCTCTCCGACAAACTGGGCCGACGCAACCTCTTCATCCTGACCCTCGCGATCTACCTTGTCGGCAGTGGCGTGGCCGGCCTTGCCCCCGCCATGTGGTTCTTCTTCATCTTCCGCTTCATCGCCGGGATGGGAATCGGGGGCGAGTACGCCGCGATCAACTCGGCGATCGACGAACTCATCCCCTCGCACTACCGCGGCCGCGTCGATATCGCGATCAACGGCACATACTGGGGCGGCGCCGCCGTGGGGGCTGTGGCGAATATCTTCCTGCTCAATCCTGAGTACTTCAGCCAGAACTGGGGTTGGCGGATCGGGTTCTTCATCGGACCGGTGCTCGGGCTGGCGATCATCTTCCTGCGCCGCCATATCCCCGAGAGCCCGCGTTGGTTGCTGACCCACGGTCGCGAAGAGGAGGCGGAGACTACCGTCGACGAGATCGAGGCTCGCGTGACAGCGGACGGTCACACCCTCGAAAAAGTCGACGACAGCAAGGCCATCGAGATTTCGCCGACCGGCAGCATCCCCTTTCGCCGCCTGGCTCGCGTCTTCTTCGTCGAATACCCGAAGCGGACCATCGTCGGCCTGACGATGATGATCACGCAGTCATTCCTCTACAACGCGATTTTCTTCACATACGCTCTTGCGCTGCAGAACTTCTACGGTGTTGACAAGTCGCAGACCGCGTTCTACTTCTTCCCGTTCGCGATCGGCAACCTGCTCGGACCTCTGCTGCTTGGCCACCTCTTCGACACCTGGGGTCGCCGCAAGATGATCCTGCTGACCTATGGCGGGTCCGGTGTGATCCTCGCGGTGTCGGCGGGGCTGTTCCAAGCGGATGCTCTCAACGCCACCACGCAGACGATCTTCTGGAGTGCCGCGTTCTTCCTCGCCTCGGCGGGCGCGTCGTCGGCGTACCTGACCGTCAGCGAGATCTTCCCGCTTGAGGTGCGCAGCCAAGCGATCTCATACTTCTTCGCCATCGCCCAGCTCGCCGGAGCGGTGGCTCCCGTGCTGTTCGGTGCCTTGATTGGCGAGGGGCATTCACGTGGCCCGATCACCGGCGGCTACTTCCTGGGCGCGGGGATCATGGTCGTCGGAGGTCTTGTGACGTTCTTCCTGGGAGTGGATGCCGAACGCAAACCCCTCGAAGCGATCA
Organism: Microbacteriaceae bacterium; assembly: GCA_043779945.1. Lineage (GTDB taxonomy): Bacteria > Actinomycetota > Actinomycetes > Actinomycetales > Microbacteriaceae > Lysinimonas. The sequence continues at coordinate 42,673 of JAYWDH010000224.1, read as the reverse complement.
CGCAGCCACTCTCGATGGTCGGTCGTCAGGAAACGAGGGAGAAGTGGCGGGATCCCTCAGGGGACGAAGGCCAAAAGCCGGGTGCGTCCGGCGAACGTTAGGGTGCAGTCCAGGCACCCCACAGTCGGCCCCTTTACCGTGAGGCGAGGAGGTAGCCGCGGTGAGTGTGTTGGGACGGTTGTTCGGGACGGAGCGCGAGAGCGCCGTCGAAACGGGACGCGAGACGGACGCCCGCGCCATCAACCGCTATCGCCATGTTCTGCTGAATGCCCCGATCGAGTCCCTCGAACAGGCGCACACCGAGGCCTTCGCCGTGCTGGCGGAGCGCCAGCGCGCGGCTCTCTATGAGGAGTTCAGCCGCGGCGCCGGCACCGGCGAACGTCCGCTGTCGAGCGAACCGGCCACACTGGCGCGGTCCGCGACCCGGGCCGAGCGGCGGGCCCCCGGATCTCTCGAGCGCACCCTGCGAGGCGCGGACGTGCGCGGCGACTTCGACGGATCACTCGTGGAGATCGTCGTTGAGCGCGTTGCGGGCTCGCCGCTCGTCAGCGCGTTCCTCCCCTGGAATGGCTGACTACGGGCGCAGCAGCGACTTGATCGCGCGGCGCTCGTCCATCGCTGCGTAGGCCTCAGCAGCCTCGTCGAGCGGCAGTTCTAGGTCGAAGACCAGCCCGGGGTTGATCCCGCCGCTGAGCACGTCGGACAGCAGCTCGGGGATGTAGTGGCGCGCAGGCGCCATCCCGCCGCCCACTGTGATGTTGCGGGTGAACAGCACCTGGATCGGGAGCTTCGATCCACCGACCGGAACGCCGACGTAGCCGACATGTCCGCCGCCGTGGACCGAGCCGATGGCCTGGTTCATTGATTCTTCAGTGCCGACGCACTCGAGGGCGGAATCCGCCAACTCGCCGCCCAAAAGTTCCTTGATCGCCGCGATGCCGTCATCGCCGCGCTCGGCCACCACATCCGTGGCGCCGAAGGTCCGGGCAAGCTCAGCGCGATCCTGGTAGCGACTCATCGCGATGATCCGCTCCGCCCCAAGTCGGGATGCTGCGAGCACTCCACTGAGACCGACCGCGCCGTCGCCCACGACAACGACCACACTGCCGGGACCGACGCCAGCAGACACGGCGGCGTGGTGGCCGGTGGACATGACGTCCGACAGGGCGAGCAAGCTCGGCACGAGCGCCTCATCGAAGGGCGCGGGCACGACGACGAGCGAGCCGTCTGCCAGCGGAATACGGGCTAGTTCGCCCTGCGCGCCGTCGGTCCGCAACCCCGCCGAGTCAGTCGCCCCGAAGAATGCGAGGTGATCGCACACCGACTGGAAACCAGCTCGGCAGCTCTGGCAGCGATTGTCGCTGAAGGTGAACGGTGAGATTACGAAGTCGCCGGCCTTGACCGTGCTCACCTCTGCGCCGACTTGCTCGACCACGCCCACGAGCTCGTGTCCCATCGCGATCGTGTGCGAAATCTTGCGCACCCCGCGGTACGGCCACAGGTCGGAGCCGCACACGCACGCAGCCGTGACGCGCACAATGGCGTCGGTCGGCGCGAGGATCACCGGGTCGGGACGCTCCTCGACGCGGATGTCGCCGGGGGCATAGAGGAAGGTCGCCTTCACGCTTTTTAGCCTAAACGGTCGCCGCTGCTCCCGTCGGCTCGACCGTCTTCGCAGACGCGGCCGTTGGCCAGCGCCCGAGGAGCAGAATCGCGACGCCGAAGCAGACCGCGCTGACGATGGCGAGGGTCAGATTGAGGAAGTACTCGATGATGAAGACCGGCGGGATAATCGTCAGCGCAGAGGCAACAGCCACCACCCACCCCGGCGGGGTCGGCCCGACCTCGCGCGGTGCCTCCCATCGCCCGACCACCAGCGAAAGGGCCGCGAGCAGCAGGAGGACGACCAGGTACGCCGGGATGCGCGTCCACCACCAGACCGCAGACCCCGGTAGTGGGCTTCCCCCCGGGATGAGCAGCCCGATGCCGGTCAGGATGATGATGATCGGCAGGTGCCACAGGTAGATCGTCATAAGGCGGCTGCCAGCGAGGAACACGGTGGCACGGGCGCCGCGCGTGCGCATGAGCGCCGCGAGCAGCGGACGCAACAGGCGAAGCACGCACGCTTGCGAGAGCCCCAGCGCGATCAGCGGCACGGTCGGCGGGTTGAGGTTTGTCAGCATATCCGGGGAGTACGGCCCCCAGATCGTGAGGGGGAACAGCGTCGCCCAGCTGCCGAGCGCGATGAACACGAGTTGCCAGCGGCGGCGGCGGTCGAACCAGCCGTCCGCGTACCAGAATCCGATCTGCTGTATCAGCACCCAGACGAAGAACAGGTTGATCAGGCCCACCGCGTCGACTCCGGAGAGGTAGCGGGCGACATCCACGATCACCGCTCCGACCAGCAGGAACAGCAGCGTGAGTTTCGGGGATCGAGCGTGCCAGTACGCCGCGAACGGCGCGACAGCCTGGCAGAGTCCGTAGGCCGCTAGGAACCAGAGCGGGGACCCAGAGCCGAGTACGACCGTGTGCAGCAGAGTCGGATCGATGCCGACCAGCGTGGCAGCCCCGACGACGACCACGTAGAACACGAACAGCGGGAACGCAGGCTGCGCGAGGCGCAGAACGCGGATCTTCACGTAATCGGCCGGCCCCCCACGCCGCCGCTGCAGACTGCGCCAGGCGGTCATGCTCGCGAAGCCGCCCACCACGAAGAATAACGGCATGATCTGGAACACCCAGGTGACTCCGTTGAACCAGGGCTGATGTTCGAGCGGGCGGCTGACGACGAGACCACCCGGCCCCGAGCCGACGCCGGTCTCTAACAGGTGGATGACGACCACGAGCAGTACGGCGAAGACTCGGGCAAGGTCCAGCGTCAGGTCGCGCTTCGACAAGTCGATGCTCGAGACGGCGGAAGTATTCCTCGGGACACTCACTCGCACACTCTAGGGCGAATGATCGCCGACCCGGCGCAGGACGGCCGCGGCATCCGCAGGCACGGTGACGCCAAGCGGCCCGCCCTCGACCGCCGCGGAGGTGGCGAACAGCACGGTCCCGGTTACGGGGAAAAGTCGCGAATGCTGGCCGAAATTGACCAGCACATCGACCCGACCCCGGTGGAGCACGAACCAACTGGCATCCTCGTCCCACTCGGCGCTCAGCATCCCGAAGTCCGGTTCGGCGAGTTCTGGCACGGAACCTCGCAGACGGATGAGCTCGCGGTAGAGCTCGAACAGCTCACGATGCGGCGAGCGCGCCAGTTCGGTCCAGTCGAGATGCGAACGCCGGAAAGTCTCCGGATCTTGTGGATCGGGCACCGCGGCGGGATCCCACCCCATTCGCGCGAATTCGGCGATCCGGCCGGTCGCGGTGGCCTCGGCCAGCTCCGGTTCTGGATGCGAGGTGAAGAACTGCCACGGCGTCGACGCACCCCACTCCTCACCCATGAACAGCATCGGGGTGAACGGGCTGCAGATCGTGAGAACGGCGGCAATCGCGAGGCGCTCGGGCGAGAGCGTCGCGCTCAGTCGGTCCCCGGTTGCCCGGTTGCCGATCTGATCGTGGTTCTGCGAGAACGTCACCAGCCGTGAGGTGGCCAGCTCAGCCGGGATCGGTTTGCCGTGCGCCCGCTCGCGGAACGAGGAGTAGGTGCCGTCATGGAAGAAGCCGCGGGTCGAGGCCTTCGCCAGAGCGGCGAGGGAGGCGAAGTCGGCGTAGTAGCCGCTGGTCTCACGGGTGAGGGCGACATGCACGGCGTGGTGATAGTCGTCGCACCATTGCGCGGCAAGACCGTAGCCGCCGTCGTCGCGCGATTCGATCATCACGGCATCGTTGAGGTCGGACTCGGCAATGAGCGTCAGCGGTCTGCCAAGGCGTGTGGCAAGCTCGTCCGTCTGCGCGGCCAACTCCCGCAGAAGATGGACCGGACTCGGGTCGATCAGGGCGTGGACGGCATCCAGCCGCAGGCCGTCGACACCGTACTCCTCGAACCACATGCGGGCGTTGTCGAGGATGTAGTGGCGCACCTCGGGCTGCGTGAGATCGATCGCGTCCCCCCAGCTGTTGCTCGCGTCGTGGCGCAGGTACGGGCCAAACTGTGGAAGAACGTTGCCGCTTGGGCCGAGGTGGTTGTAGACGACGTCCTGGATGACCGCAAGCCCCCGAGCGTGACAGGCCGTCACGAAGCGACGATAGGCCGCTGGGCCGCCGTAGCTCTCCTGCACGGCGAACCAGGCCACCCCGTCGTATCCCCAGTTGTGCGCTCCGTTGAATGCGTTCACCGGGAGGGGCTCGACGAAGCAGATGCCGAGCTTGACGAGGTGATCGAGACGTTCGATCGCGCTGTCGAGCGTGCCCGCGGGCGTGAAGGTGCCGAGGTGCAATTCGTAGATCACCCCGCTGCCACTGGAGGCGGCGCCGAGGGCTCGGCCGGGCCATCCTGTCGTGTCGAGAGGGGTGGTGTCGACGACCTGGCTGAGATCGTGCACGCCCATGGGAAGCCGTCGGCCGCGGGGGTCGGGAAGCACGTCAGCGGAGTCGTCGAGGCGGAACCCGTAACGAGCACCGACGGGGAGTTCTCGGTCGTCGCGCCACCAGCCTGTGCTTCCGCGGCCTTCGTCGCGAACTGTCAGCTCGCGCTCGGTGCCCTCTGTCACGATTCGCACCCGTGCGGCGTTGGGCGCCCACACTTCGGCGATCACAGCGAGGCGTCCTCTGCGGCAAGCAGCGCTACCGGATAGTCGGCGAGCAGCTCGGCCACGGGGGTCTCGCCGCCAGCCACGACACGTCCGGTCAGTTGCTCGACGAACGGCCCCAGCGGCAGCAGCACGGTGGTGTTACCCCAGCCGCCGCGCGCCTCGAGTCCGAGCGGGAGCCGGGTGGCGAGGGCGATCGCACCGCCGCGGTCCACCACCACCAGATGGTCGGCCGCCTCTCCAACGGCGGGAAGAGGAACATAGCGGGCGAACAGTTCGGGCCGATCGCGTCGAAGTCGCAGCGCCCGCGACACCACCAGGAGCTTTGCGGCGCCGGTCTCATCGAGAGGGGGGCGGAAGCCGGCGTCCAGTTCTGCCAGCATCGCGCGCCGCCGGTCGAAGTCGATCGGACGGCGGTTGTCGGGGTCCACAAGCGATCGCTCCCACAGCTCGCTGCCCTGGTAGACGTCGGGCACACCCGGCCCGGTCAGCTGCAGCAGTTTGACGGCGAGGCCGTTGGATCGCCCGGCAGCCGCCAGGCGATCGACCATCTCCTCGACGTCGGCCGACACCTCGGGGTCATCGAACAGCGCGTCAACGAGTGCGTGCATCCGCACCTCGAATGCCTCGTCGGGGGCGGCCCATTCGGTCGAGGTTCCCGATTCTCGTGCCGCCTTCTCTGCGTAGCGGTGCAGGGCATCGCGCTCACGCGGCCAGCTTCCCACGACGGACTCCCAGAGCACGTTCTCGAACGCGCCATCGGCGAGCGGATGCCGCTCCCGCCGCCGCGCGAGGAACGCTACCCAGTCCTCCGGCGTCTCCGCGATCACCGAGATGCGCGCGCGGGTGTCCTCGCCGCGCTTGGTGTCGTGCGTTGACAGCGTCGTCATCGACAGCGGATGCGCGGCCAGCCGTGACTGCTGGCGCTCGTGGAAGGTAGCCGTCGTCATCGAAAACTCGGCAGGATCGGCTCCGACCTCGGTCAGGCTCGCCAGCCGGGAGACGCGATAGAAGGCCGTGTCCTCGACGCCCTTTGCCATCACCATCCCCGAGGTCTGCTGGAAGCGGATCGCGGCAGGCTGCTGTGGGTCACCCAGGATCGGCGCCAGCGCGTCGAACGCCGCGCCGAGCTCGGGCCGTCGGCTCCGCGCGTCGGCGAGTGCCGCCTCCAGATGCTCGCGCCCGAACGGCAGGTAGCTGCGGTAGACCGGGAAGCAGGCCAGCAGCTCGGCTGTGGCGTCCAGGATCGCCGGGTATTCGAGAGCCGGATCGCCCGCACCGGCCTCCGCCAGCTCGCGTCCCAGTCGACGGACCTCGCTGTGCAGGATACCGTCGGCGATCGCGCGCTTCGTGTCACGGATGAGCTCGGACCACGGGCGCCCGCCGTCCTGCCGGAGCTTCGCATCGAGCGCATCGAGTCGCGCGCGGCCAGCCGGATCCACCAGCACCCTGTCCAGTTCGGCGAGCGCGTCGTAGCCGGTCGTGCCGGCTGTCGGCCAGAACGGCGGAAGAGTCTCGCCCGCCTCGAGGATCTTCTCAACCAGCACGTAGGTGCCGCCGGTGGCCGCTGCCAGCGTGTCGAGATAGCCGCCCGGGTCGGCGAGCCCGTCCGGATGATCGACTCGGAGCCCATCGACGAGGCCCTCGCGAAGCCAGCGCGTGATCTCGACATGCGAGGCCTCGAACACCTCGGGCAGCTCCACCCGGATCGCCGCCAGTTCGTTCACCGCGAAGAAACGGCGGTAGTTGAGATCATCGTCGGCGCGGTGCCAGTCCACGAGCTCGTAGTGCTGGTGGCCATGCACCGCGACGGGATCAGAATGGTCTGCTGCCGATCCGGGAGCGAGCGGGAAGCGATGGTCGTAGTAGTGCAGCTCGTCGCCGACTACGGTCAAGGCACCACTTGTGGCCGCCGCCTCCAGCGAATTGCCGAGCACCGGGATGATCAGTCGGCCGCTCCCGGCGGCCCAGTCGATGTCGAAGAACGGAGCGAACGGCGAGTCGCGGCCGTCGCGCAGCACGCTCCACCACCAGGCGTTCTGTGCGGGATCCGCGATGCCCACGTGGTTCGGCACTATGTCGGCGAGAACTCCGAGGTTCTCGCGGTGGGCGGCATCCGACAGCTCCCGCAGCCCGGCCGCCCCGCCCCGCGCCCTGTCGATCCTGGCGTGGTCGGTCACGTCGTAGCCGTGGGACGACCCCTCGGTGGCCTGCAGAAGCGGCGAGAGGTACACCCAATCGACGCCGAGCGCCCGCAGGTAGCCGACGGTCGCGGCGGCATTCCCCAGCGGGAAGTCGGCGGTCAGCTGCAGCCGATAGGTGGACAGCGGTGTACGGGTCACTCGGCGCCCGGGGGTTCGCTCGGGATGGCGGTCGCCGTCGAAGGGGGAGCCAGCGTCGCACTCACGGTCGAGTCGCCGGCAGTGGCCTCGGTGTGCTCCCGCAACACCAACAGCGTGTGCGAGTTGATCCTGCAACTCGCGCCGGCTGGCAAGACGTCACCGTCAACGTGATCGCCCGCCGTGTCGACGATGACGTCCCAGGAGGCGCCGTGGTCGGAGTCCGGAAGCACGAGCGGAACCGGTTCGTCGTGCGCCGAGTAGTAGACGATGAAGCCCACGTCCGTGACGCGCTCGCCACGGGCATCCATCCCGCTGATGCCCTGACCGTTGAGGTACATGCCGATCGTGCGCCCGAATCCGGATTCCCAGTCCTCGGGCTCCATCGGCGTGCTGTCTGGCTTCAGCCACTCCACGTCGGGAAGCCGCTCGCCCTGCCCGCGGCGCACGGGTCGACCGTCGAAGAAGCGGCTGCGCCGGAAGGTCGGATGCTCGCGCCTCAGCCGCGCAATCGCCGCCGTGAACTCGATCAGACCCTGATCGGCCTGATCCCAGTGCACCCAGCTCAACTCGGAATCCTGAGCGTATGTGTTGTTGTTACCCTCCTGCGTTCTCCCCAGTTCGTCGCCGTGAAGCACCATCGGCACGCCCTGGCTGAGCAGCAGCGTCGCGAGGAAGTTGCGCTCCTGACGGCCGCGCAGCGCGAGAATCACCGGATCGTCGGTTGGACCGTCGACGCCGCTGTCCCACGAGCGATTGTCGTCGGTGCCGTCATGGCCGTCCTCGCCGTTGGCCGCGTTGTGCTTGTCGTTGTAGGAGACGAGGTCGCGCAGGGTGAAGCCATCGTGGGCCGTGACGAAGTTGATCGAGGCGACTGGGCGACGTCCGGTGTTCTCGTAGAGGTCCGCACTGCCGGTGAGGCGCGAGGCCAGCTCGCCGAGAGTCGACGGCTCGCCCCGCCAAAAGTCGCGAACGGTGTCGCGATACTTGCCATTCCACTCGGTCCATTGCGGCGGGAAGTTGCCGACTTGGTATCCGCCCGGGCCGATGTCCCACGGCTCGGCGATCAACTTCACCTGGGACACGATCGGGTCCTGCTGCACGAGTTCGAAGAAGGCGGAGAGCTTGTCGACCTCGTAGAACTCCCGGGCCAGGGTGGCCGCCAGGTCGAAGCGGAAGCCGTCGACGTGCATCTCGGTGACCCAGTAGCGCAGCGAGTCCATGATGAGTTGCAGGGTGTGAGGATTGCCCGCGTTGAGCGAGTTGCCGGTGCCGGTGTAGTCCATGTAAAACTCGGGGCTGCCATCCACCAGCCGGTAGTACGCCGCGTTGTCGATGCCGCGCATCGACAGGGTCGGGCCGAGTTGGTTGCCCTCCGCCGTGTGGTTGTAGACGACGTCGAGAATCACCTCGATGTTCGCCGCGTGGAGGGCGCGTACCATCCCCTTGAACTCCTGGACCTGCTGCCCGAGGGCGCCGGCGCTCGAGTATGCGGCGTGCGGGGCGAAGAAGCCGATGGTGTTGTAGCCCCAGTAGTTGCTCAGGCCCTTCTGTTGCAGGGTGTCGTCGTTGACGAACTGGTGGATCGGCATGAGCTCGATGGCGGTGACGCCGATCTTCTGCAGATGCGCGATGACGGAGGGGTGCGCGATCCCACCGTATGTTCCGCGCTGCGACTCGGGGACATCCGGATGAAGCTCGGTGAGCCCCTTGACGTGCGCCTCGTAGATCACGGATTCGGCGAGCGGGGTCCGCGGGAAGCGGTCGCCACTCCAGTCGAAGAACGGGTTGATGACGACGCCGTGCATCGTGTGCTTCGCGGAGTCGTCGGTGTTGATCTGGTCAGGGTTGTCGAAGTCGTACGAGAACAGCGCCTGTCCCCAGTGGATGTCGTTGCAGGTCGCCTTCGCATAGGGGTCGAGCAACAGCTTGGCCGGGTTGCAGCGCAGTCCCTTGTCGGGATCCCAGGGTCCGGAGACACGGTAGCCGTAGCGCTGGCCGGGCTGCACGCCCGGCAGATAGCCGTGCCAGACGTAGCCGTCGACCTCGGTCAGTTCGAGCTTCGTTTCGTTGAGTTCTTCGTCGAAGAGACACAGTTCGACGGACCCGGCGGCCTCGCTGAAAAGAGCGAAGTTGGTGCCGTTGCCGTCGAAGGTGGCCCCCAGCGGGTAGGCGATTCCAGGCCAGAGTTGCATGATCTCGACGGTAGCGGCTCGCTCGAATGGGCGGGCTGGAAGCGGCCATTGTCAGCGTTCGCCCAGCTATTGCCAGGTCCTGCCCAGCTTCGGTGCGTGGTCGTCGACACCGGCGACACCGGCGAGAGCACGACACCGCACCGGGACTTCGGCATCCTCGATACCCGGTTATCCCGGTCGATCCACTCGCCTGGGTCACAGTGCAGGAGAGCAAGCCGCTCAGGCCGCTAGCGTGACAGGGTGACCGAGCCGATTCTCCGCCCGTACCGCGCCACCGATCTGGACGCGCTGGTCGCGGTCAACGACGGCGCCTCTCCGGCGGTGCCGATCACGCCGCGCGACGGGCTCGCCGCCTTGGTGGCCATGAGCACCGTCGCGGTCGTCGTCGAATCCGGGGGCGAGCCAGCCGGCTTTGTCCTGGGGATGCCGCCGGACTTGGCCTACGAGAGCGAAAACTATCTTTATTTCAGCGCGCGCGCGCGCGAACTCGGTCGCTCCTTCGTCTACGTCGATCGCATCGTTCTGATGCCAGCGCTGCAAAGTCGAGGCCTCGGTCCGCGGCTCTACGACGCGGTGTTCGACGAAGCGCGTCGGGTCGGCGCCGCCGAGGTCCTGTGCGAGGTGAACGTCGAGCCCCCCAACCCGGGGTCCCTGGCGTTCCACACCCGACTGGGCTTCGTGGAGGTCGGTCGCCAAGAGACGCACGGCGGCGAAAACGTGGTGGCGCTGCTGGCGGCGCCGGTCGGCTGAGTGCGCCGACCCCGAGCGCCCCGGGTCCGCAGACTGGGGCAGCAGCATCCGGATTCGCTCAGCGACTGAAAACGTCGTCGAGAGTCACTGGCTGCAGCTGGCGATCCCGGATGAGCTGCATCAGCTGATCGAACACGTGTGTCACCGGGTCGAAGTTCGCGTGCCCAATCACGATGTGTTGCGCCAGGAACCAGGTCTGCGCGAACTGGACGACCTGCGCTTCGGTGATCCGGCCGGAGTCTGAGAGGGTGCCGTACCAGAGCACGGGCTGGCGGTAGCCGATGTCTGCCGCCGCGGCGTGCACGTGGGCGTCGAGGTAGCCGTACGGCGGCCGAAAGTAGGGGGCGGCATCCACTCCGAAGGTGTTCTTCAGGAAGTTGCCGCATCCCGAGAGCTCGGCCTGGACCGCTGCGGTCGACAGCCTGGTGAGGTTCGGATGCGAGACGGTGTGGTTGCCGAGCTGGATCTGCCCGTTCTCGACCAGGGGGCGCATGGCGGCGGCATTCTCGATCCATGACGGGAACTTCTGGGTGACGAAGAAAGTGAGCCGCATGCCGGTCTGGCGACAGAGCTCGGTGTAGGCAGCGACCGTCTCGCTGCTCACCCCGTCGTCGACGGTCAGAGCAATCAGGTTGCCAGCGCCGGGCAGGGCGTAGAGCGTGGCGCCGGGCAGCTTCACTTGGGTGAGGTGCGGCGGCTCGAAATAGGGCGGCAGGAGGCTCGAACTCGGCATCGGATGCGGCTGCGGTCGGGGAGCGCCGAGATCCCGTGGCAGCGCGGCCGGCCCGCCCGCCGCCGGGAATCCGCCGGCCACCGCATCGCCCGTGAGCAGCGCTCCGGCACCAAGGCCGAGCCCGAGCACGCCGAGTCCGACGCGGGTCAGGAAGCGGCGGCGGTCCATGAGGCTCCTCGGGTGGACGGTGCTGGAATCATAGCGAGTGCACCGGAACGTCTGACGGACGACGGGCGAGTAAGCTTGGGGCTGAACACGGGAGTCCGGTGTGCCGGGCTGAGAGGGAGCTGATCCAAGCTTCGACCGTCGAACCTGATCCGGATCATGCTGGCGCAGGGAGGCAAATCTCGAAACCCGTGCTGACTCGAATCCGAGAGGCACGTCATGTCTGAAACATCCACTGCTCGACAGCGCCCCCGCACCCGCGGCAAGATCGTCTGGCGGTGGCGTGTCGTCGATATCGTCGTCGCCGCCGTGATCGGCGTGGCAGCCGGCATCGTCTACTGGGCCTGGCAGTTCCCCGCGGCCGGCTTCGCCGCCGTGTTACCGGGCGTTCAGAGTCTGGGCTACGGGCTCTGGCTGCTCGCTGGCGTGCTCGCCGCCCTGGTGATCCGCAAGCCGGGTGCCGCACTGTTCGCCGAGCTAGTCGCGGCCGTCGTCGAAGCGCTGGTCGGCAACTCCTGGGGTGGGCCCATCACCATCCTCTACGGCGTGATTGAGGGGATCGGCGCCGAGCTGATCTTCGCCGTGTTCCTCTATACGAACTGGCGGCTCTTGACCGCAGTCCTGGCGGGTGCTGTCGCGGGGGTCGGTGGCGGCATCCTCGACATCGTCCTCTACAACCCCGGCGTCACGGCCGGCTACATCACGGTGTATCTGGTCGGCTTCGCTATCTCGGGAGCCGTGCTCGCCGGGGTGCTCGGCTGGGTGATTCTGCGCGCGCTGGTTGCGAGTGGCGCGCTCAGCCGCTTCGCTTCCGGACGGCAGCGCACCGCCGACGTCTGAGTGTGCCCTGTTGACCCCGAGTACCGGATCACCGACCCCGGCCGCCGTGCAGGCGCGCGGCTGGGGCTGGCGGCACGCCGGTCGCCGGGCACGGGCACTGCACGATCTGGATCTCACGCTGGAACCGGGGGAGCGCGTGCTGCTGCTCGGCCCCTCCGGCTCGGGTAAGTCCACGCTGCTTGCGGCGCTCGCCGGGATCTTGGACGGCGATGATGAGGGAGAGAGTGTCGGTACGCTGACGGTCGACGGGCGCGACCCGCGGGCCGTGCGCGGAGCGGCCGGGCTGGTGCTGCAGGATCCCGAGTCGCAGGTGATCATGGCCCGCGTCGGCGACGACGTGGCATTCGGCTGCGAGAACCTCGGCGTTCCGCGCGACGAGATTTGGCACCGCGTGCGGGAGGCGCTCGACGCGGTCGGACTCGCCCTGCCGCTGGATCATCCGACGGAGGCGCTGTCGGGCGGTCAGAAACAGCGGTTGGCGCTCGCGGGCGCGCTGGCAATGCGTCCTGGTCTGCTGCTGCTCGATGAGCCGACCGCCAACCTCGATCCTGCGGGTGTGCTGGAGGTGCGCGATGCCGTGGCCGCCGTGCTGGCGCGCACCGGCGCGACCGCGGTGATCGTCGAGCACCGCGTGGACGCCTGGCTCGACGTCGTCGATCGGATCGTCGTGCTCGGCGCCGATGGCCGGCTCGTCGCCGAGGGAACACCCGGCGCGGTCCTCGCCGCGCAGGGTGCGTCACTCGCCGCGTTGGGCGTGTGGGTGCCGGGGTGGGGGCCCGCGATATCCCGAATGGACGGGCCGACTGAGCGACCGCGCTTGCTGACCGCGCGGGGGCTGCGGGTGGAGCGGGTGCCGCGGCATCCGCTCCCCGGAGTCTTTGACATCGAACTCTCCGCGGGCGATGTACTCGCGCTGACCGGGCCCAACGGCGCGGGCAAGACGACGCTGGCGCTCACTCTTGGCGGGCTGCTGGTGCCCGCGGCGGGCGAGCTGAGTGCGACGCCAGCTCTCGCCGCGGGAGCGGATGCGCATCCGATCCGCTGGCGATCGCTTGAGCTGTCGACGCGCATCGGCACCGTATTCCAGACGCCGGAGCACCAGTTCCTCGCCACGAGCTGTCGAGAGGAACTCGCGCTCGGTCCGCGCGGGGCGCAGCTGCCCGAGGCCGAGGTGACAGAGCGTGTCGACGGCCTGCTCGAGCGGCTCGGCCTGGCCGCGCTCGCGGCCGCCAACCCTTTTACGCTCTCGGGCGGGCAGAAGCGCCGACTCTCGGTGGGCGCGGTCATTGCGAGCCGACCCCGCGTTCTCGTGCTCGACGAGCCGACCTTCGGGCAGGACGTGCTCACCTGGGCCGCCCTCGTTACTCTTCTCGAGGAGCTGCGGGCGTCCGGCACAACGATTGTGGCGGCGACCCACGACCGGCTCTTCGTCGATGCGCTTGAAGCGCACGAGCTCGTGCTGAGTCGGGTGCTGGCATGACTCCCCTCGCCGATGCAGTGGCCGATGGCGCTGCCGGCACGGCAACCGTTGACCCGTGGTTCTCGATTGCCCGGGCTAACCCGGTCGCCAAGCTCGCGGCCGCGCTGATCATCGCGCTCACGCTGGCGCTTTCCGTGGATGCCGTCTCCGCGGGGGTTGCGCTGGCGCTCGAGCTGCTCCTGCTCCCGTTCGCCGCCCTACCGTGGGTGAGCTTCTGGCGACGCACTGCGCCGGTCTGGATTACGGCTCCGCTCGCCGGGCTCACCGCGGCGTTTTACGGGCGCCCTTCGGGAGACGTGCACTTTCATTGGCTCGTCGTGAACGTCACGGACGGGTCGCTGCAGCTGGCGTTGGTGACGATCCTGCGGGTGCTGGCGATCGCCCTCCCGGCGGTGGTTCTCTTCGCGAAGGTGGACGCCACGGAGTTGGCCGACGGACTTGCCCAGCTTCTGCACCTGCCGTCGCGATTCGTGCTCGGCGCACTCGCTGCGCTCCGCCTCCTCGGGCTGCTGCGCGAGGATTGGCGTTCCCTCGAACTGGCCCGCCGAGCGCGTGGCGTCGCCGATCGCGGGCGCGTCCGCCGTCTCATCGGCCTCGCCTTCGCTCTGTTCGTGCTCTCGATTCGTCGGGGGAGTGCTCTCGCCACCGCCATGGAGGCGCGCGGTTTCGGCGGCAATATTCCGCGCACCTGGGCGCGCGTCTCGCGCTTCGGCACCCGCGAGTGGGTGCTGGTGAGCGTCGGTGTCGCGATCGCGGCGACAGCGACGATCGCGTCGGCGGCGACGGGGCAGTGGGCATTCATTGGGCAGTGAGGGAGGTCTGGGCAGTGAACTTTCCCTCGCCGAGCTCTCGGCCACTATCTGGGATGCCGCAGACGCGCGCCGCCCGGTCGTGCTTCTTGACGGGCGCTCCGGCTCGGGCAAAAGCGTGCTCGCGGCGCTGCTCGCTCCGGCCATGGACGCGCAACTCCTCAGCCTCGACGACGTGTATCCAGGGTGGGAGGGGCTGGATGCCGGATCCGAGGTCGTACACGAGACCGTGCTGCGCGCCCTCGACCCCGGCTGGGTGCCATGGGACTGGGCGGCCGAGGCGCGGGCGGAATGGCATCCGCTCGACCCGGCGCGCGCGCTGATCGTGGAGGGCTGTGGCGCCTTGAGCCGGGCCAACCGAGCCCGCGCGACGTTCGGTATCTGGCTCGAGTTGGATGCTGCCGAGCGGCGCCGCCGGTTCTCCGAGCGTGACGCGGGACGCTTCGACGCCTACTGGGACCGCTGGGCGGACCAGGAGGACGCGTTCATTGCGCGGGAGCATCCGCGGTCGCTTGCCGATCTGGTGATCGACGAGAACTGAGCAGTGGTCGGGTGGGGCGCTACGCCCAGCCCAACTCGTGCAGCTGCTCGTCGTCGAGGCCGTAGTAGTGCCCGATCTCGTGCACGAGGGTCACGTGCACCTGATCGTGAAGTTCCTTGAGATCGGCGCACACCGAGAGCAGCGGCTCCCGGTAGAGCACGATACGGTCGGGCAGCTCGCCGTAGCCGTAGACCTCGCGATGGGTGATCGCGACTCCCTGATACAGACCGAGGATGCCGAGCGAACCGTCCTCGGGGCGATCCTCGGTGACGAAGGCGACATTTTCCATCCCGTCGACCATCTCGTCGGGCAGCAGGTCGAGCTCCGCAATGACGAGCTTCTCGAAGGCGGCTGCGTCCAGGTGAAGGTCCACCGGCTCACAGGCCTTCGGGTCCGACGGCAGATTCGGGATCCAGCGCGGCGATCAGATTCCACTGCAGTTCGCCGAGCCAGAAGTAGACGTCGGAGAGTTCGTTCTCGGGCATCGGGTCGTCGTCCGCACGTATGCCAAGGCGTTCAGCGAGCACCAGACGCAGGTCGGTCAGGGCCGGGAGCCATCGTTCGGCGTCATCGCGCTCCACGGTGAGTCGGCCGTCGTCGTCAGTCGCCATCAGCGCCGCGGAGATCAACCCGGAGTTGGCCGACTTGTGTTCCACCAGGCCCTCATGCGTGTAACGGTGGAACTCCGCAGCCGCCTCGGCATCCTGTGGATAGGCATCCGGGAATAGCCGGGCGAGCGCCGGATCGGCGTTCAGCTCGGAGCCGTCAAGCTGACCGTCTAGGAGTTCGTCGTATTGCGCGAGCAGCGTCTCGAGCAGTTGGCCTTCCATCGGCGAGAACTGGATCAGCACGCCGGTGATCTCGGGGACGACCCTCACGACCGCGCCCTCAACTGCTCGCCCGATCCACCGTGGCCCACAGCCCGTATTCATGCATCGCCTCGGTGTGCCGTTCCATCTGTTCGCGCGGGCCGCTCGCCACGATCGCGCGACCGTTTTGGTGCACCTGCAGCATGAGTCGCTCCGCCTCCGACTTCGGATAGCCGAAGTAGCGGCGAAAGACGTGCGTGACGTACGACATCAGGTTGACCGGATCGTTCCAGACGACCGTCTGCCACGGCACGTCGGGCGAGATCCGCGACCGGGTCGTGGTCTCACTCTCGACGTCTGTCGACATTTTGACTACCGCGGACAACATGGGGTGGATGACGGGACTTGAACCCGCGGCCACCGGCACCACAAGCCAGTGCTCTACCAACTGAGCTACACCCACCATGTGCTTCCGAAGCTCCTCACAGAGCCAGGGCAACCACAAAATATTACCGCACCCGGGATGCCCATGACTCCACCGTCGAGGCAGATGCCGCCTGGGCCTGCTGGCTGGTCGGTCCGGGCTCCTGCACAAAGATGATCTTGCGGTAGTAGTCCAGTTCGCGGATCGACTCCAGGATGTCGGCGAGCGCGCGGTGCCCGCCGTTCTTGGTCGGCGCCTGGAAGTACACCCGCGGGAACCAGCGGCGAGCCAGCTCCTTGATGCTCGACACGTCCACGCTGCGATAGTGCAAGTGGCCGTCGACGCGCGGCATGTACTTCGCGAGGAAGGAGCGATCGGTGCCGATCGTGTTGCCGGCCAGGGGAGCGGTCTGCGCATCCGGAACGAACTTCAGGATGTACTCCAGCACCTCGTACTCGGCCTCGGCCAGGCTGACACCGTTCTGAATCTCATTGATGAGCCCCGACTCGGTGTGCATGTTGGTGACGAAGTCGCCCATGTGCTCTAGCGCCGACTGGTCGGGCTTGATCACGATGTTGAAACCGGGATCGAGCGGTGTGAGGTCGTAGTCAGTGATGACGACGGCGACCTCCAGGAGTTCGTCGAGCTCGAGGTCGAGCCCGGTCATCTCGCAGTCGATCCAGACCAGGATATCGGGGTGTGCAGACACCCCCTCAGCCTACCCGGGGCCGCTGACGGGGTCAGGTGCGTGGGCGGCTCACGCCCCCTCGCCGAGCCCGATCGCCTCGGCTTCCACCTTCGGCGACTCTGCCTCGCCGTTGATCCGCCCGAGTGCACGTTGTCCGGCAAGGATCAGCACGGCAGAAAGGAGCACGGATGCCCCCGCCACGAAGAACGGAACGGCCGGTGTCGCGATGCTCGCGATCGCCGTCGCCAGCGGCGGAGCAGCAGCCCCGCCGAGGAAGCGCACGGCCGAATACGACGATGACGCGACGGAGCGCGGCAGATCGGTCGCTTCCATTACCGACTCGGTCAGCACAGTATTGAGCACGCCGAGCATGAGCCCGCCAATCACCACGCAGGCGATCAGGGCTGCGGTGACGGTGACGAAGATGCCGGCCACAATCAGGTCGGCCGCGAGCAGCGGCAGCACGATGGCGAGCACCGTCGTTCGGCGCAGATGTGCGGTCAGCCGTGGCGCGACGAGCACGCTGGTGAACGCGACCGAGATGCCCCAGCCGAAGAAGGTGAGCCCGAGCCCGATCGCCGAGAAACCCTTCAGCCCGGGGGCGAACGGTGTGTAGGCGAGCAGGGTGAAGAAGCCGATGTTGTAGAACAGGGCGGCGATCGCCAGGATCAGCAGCGCCGGCGTCTTGAGCGCCGCCAGCGGTGCCGAGAGCCTGGTCTTGATCCGTACGGTGCCCTTCGGCTCCCGCGGCAAGAGGATCAGGATCGCGATGAACGCGATTGCCATCAGCACCGTCACCCCGAAGAACGGGCCCCGCCAGCTGATCGAGCCCAGCAGTCCCCCGAGCAACGGGCCGACGGCGATGCCGAGTCCGAGGGCCGCCTCGTACAGGATGATGGCCGAGCTGCTGCCTCCACTGGCCGCCCCGACGATGGTCGCCAGCGCTGTGCTGATGAAGAGTGCGTTGCCGAGACCCCATCCGGCGCGGAATCCAATGACCTCCTCGACGCTGCCGCTCGTGGCGGCGAGCAGGGCAAAGACGACGATGAATGCGAGACCGATGAGCATCGTCATCCGGGCCCCGATGCGGCTCGAGACGAAGCTAGTGATGAGCATCATGAGGCCCGTCACGAGCAGGTAGCTGGTGAAGAGGTACTCGGCCTGGGTCGGGCTGGCCTTCAGTTCACTGGCGATGGCCGGCAGGATCGGGTCGACCAGACCGATGCCCATGAACGCGATCACACACGCGAAGGCCACGGCCCACACGGTGCGCGGCTGGTTCAGGATGCTCACCTTCTCGGCTGAGTCGTCGTCTGAGTCGTGTGCGGTGCGGGAGGCGTCATGCGGACACCGCAACATCGCTGGCCGTTCGCGCCGCCATCATCTCGACGGCTCGCTCCAGGATCGCCCATTCACCCTGGTCGAGATCCGCGAACCACGGGCTCAAGGCGATCGCGATCTGGTGCCGCCAGTCCTTCAAGGCCGCCTGCCCCTTGGGTGTGATGCGAATCAGCCACGCACGCGAGTCTGCGACGTCAGCGACCCGCGAAACGTATTCCTCTTCGACCATCGTGGATACCGCACGCGTCATCCCGGGCTGCGTCACACGATTGGCGGCGGCGAGTTCGCCGATGCGCTTCGGACCGTCCGTGTCGAGGGTGCCGAGCGCACGCCAGACCGCGGACGGCGTGCTGCTTCCGGTGGTCTGCGCCGCGATCCGCACCAGCCGGGTTGAAGAGACCAGAAGGGTCTCGAGGATTTCACTGTGATTCACGTTCCAAAGTATATACCTGGGGTATATAACTTGCTGAAGTATCTCGAGATCTCAACTGGCGGCGATGCGCGGGGGCAGCTGCAGGAATCACCCGCGCCTGTTCGTGGGTGGCTCAGGTGTGATCGTCGACCTCTACACCTCCGCGTTCTGTGAGCCGTGCCATTTGACCAGGGCCGTCCTCGCGGAGGCCGCGCGGCTGGTCCCTGACGCTGAGATCGTGGAGCGCGACATTGTGGCGTTCGAGGCGCAGGCGGAGGTGGACGGGATCCGAGTCACGCCGACGGTGATCGTGCGCGGCGCCGACGGGGTCGAGGTGTTGCGGGCCGAAGGAGTTCCGACCGTGCCACAGGTGTTAGCCGCCTTCGCGAAAGCGCTGTAAAGGCGCATCGGCGTCGGCCACCGACGTCCCCCCGGAGAGATTCGAACTCCCGACCAGCCGGGTAGAAACCGGATGCTCTATCCACTGAGCTACGGGGGGATCGGCCCAGATCGGCTCGCCTCAGAGTCTAGGGCGGGCGCTGGGCGTGGCTGGGCTCGTGGGTCACAGTCAGTGTCGCTAGAGTCGGTGCCTTTCCAAGGCCTCCGCAAGCACTGGTCAAGATCATGGGCGTGGGTTTCGTTGCGACTGCCCTTGCGTTAGCTGGCTGCGCGCCCTCGGGTCCGGCCGTCGTGGCACATCGACCCAAGAACGCTCGACTTCCCCGATTTCACCATCCAGGTGTGCGATGGACTGCCGTCGTACGTCGAAGATCGGACCGTGACGAGCCCGGACTACTGCCCGTGGTCCGCCAAGGTCATCAAAATCGACCGCTAGTCGCCCGCCCGGCGCCCGCGTCGGCGTCGTCGTCGGTCGTGGATGCGGGAGCCGCGATGGCGATCGGCGCCGTCATCGGCACATTCGGCTGGTAGTCGAGCGATTCGCGAGTGACGGAGGAGTACTGCTCCTCGGCCCAACGCTGCTGCTCGAGCACGACAGGGTCAACGGCGCTTTCTGCGTATTGCCAGCGGTCGAGGTCAGCGGTGAACAGCTTCTTGGCGCGGTTCGGTTTGTGCAGCCACTCCACGAGGCGGTCGCGGTATTCGTCAAGTGTCTGCTCAGCCTGGTAGCTGTAGCTCACCGAGTTGGTGCGCATCTCGCGCAGCTGGTGGGACGCCCAGTCGGCGGCGAGTCCGGCGCCCGAAATCGGCAGGAGGCGCACATTCACATCGGCCTGACTGGCCAGCCGCTCGGCGTGCTCCTTGGAGGCCGGCACTTGACCGTGCCAGGTGGCGGCGCCCTGCCCGGCGGCAACCAGCGCGGCCACGGCGGACGCACGCGTCTCGTGATCGCGTTGTGCGACCAATCGGCGGGTCGCCCCGCGTCCAATCGCGGCACCGACGACTCCAGCGACGACGATGGCGATGAAGGGGATGATCGCGGAGGTGATGATGTGCTGCCCCGCGGCAGACCCTATCCAGTCTTGAATGTCGTTCAACCACTGCATGGCCGCACCCTACGCCGCGGGATTTCGGATCGCGGAGCATTCGGCGCGCGTCGCCCAAAGTATTTCGACGGATCAATCCGATCGACGGTCTAACGCAGTGCGTCGATCGCCTCGTCAGCGTTCCAAAACTCGCCGATCACGAGATAGCCCTGCGCGCGAGGGCGTAGTCGCTTGCTGCGAAATTTCTCGCTCTCGCTCGGGCTCTCGCTCGGGCCGATGATCTCGACGTACCCCAGTACGGCGCCGTCGGGGCGAGTGGCCCTCCAGAGCCGACCGTGCAGGGCGAGGATCGTGATGCCCGGGTGGGCGGCGCCAAGCGGGAGGGGAGCGCCGCGTTCGAGAAGTTCCATATCTCGAACATATGTTCGACAAGCGACATTCGAGGGATGGCGTCGTGATGAACAGCAGCGCTCGCGGCCCTCAGGTTGACGTCTGACGAAGGGGGCCCCCGCAGAATCATGACGTCGTGGCCCTTCTCGCCGCCGCGACGGTGCGGGTGGCAAGCGCGCAGGAGGCCACTCAGGCCGCGACTCCTCCGGTTGGGAGTTTCCCGGTCTGGACTCAGCCCACCGCGTCCACGTTCAGCGGCCAGCTCTGATCCGCTGCGGGCGGCGGCAGATCGGTGACAACCACCGCCTCGAACGTCCGGGTCACTGACACCCGGCAGGCCGCGTTCTTCGGCGCACATACCGGGTTCGGCCAGAAGTTCGGCAGTTCGCGGTATCAGTCGGATCTGACAATCGGTCTTGCCCCGAGGGTCCCCCCGGCGAGCCATGGAGCCGACTCCGTGACGACCGTCATACCGCCCGCTGCCCGCTGGCTGGGGCTTCGCCGTCGGCGACATCGACGCCGATCAGGTCTCGCTCGACGCGAGCGGCCAGGAGGAGCGCTCGCGGCAGCCGACCTCAACCCGCAGGACACCGGCGGCACGCCGATCCTCAACTAATGTTCCAACGCCGCGCCGAAGCCGTCGGGCTGCGGTGCCGGCACGACCTTCACCGACCACCCGTGGTGGTGTGCGACGCCCGGGTTGCACCGTGTGCGAAGGCCACCCTGTCGCGCACCGTGGTCGGCAAATGCGTCGACAGCTCGGGGGCTTACGACTGGTCCGTACCCACCGTCAGCGTCACGACACTGGCTTTCACTTGTCAGTGGCTCAGCGGTATCCCGACCTTCCAACGGTGGATCGTCGTGCCCGCCGCGGCCACTAGCGTGAGCGGACATCTCGATGTGTCCACCAGCGCACCGTCCCCGACACTCGCCATCGAGCACGATGACGGGAGCCCAGTGCTCGAGCTACTCGCGGGGCCTTTCGTAGTGCCAGTCGCACCCGCCGGCGGCTACGCCTTTACGACCCGAGGTGGGTGGCTACCGCCTCCAGCTGGATCCGCCCGGGGGATATCAAGCAGCAGGCCCCAGCACGAGCACGAGCACCAGCAGCAGGCACTAGCACCAGCACCAGCGCCAGCACGAGCGCCAGCACCGTCGCCAGCACAGTCGCCTTCACGGCATCCGGCGACGCGGTCTCGTTGCCCACCCTGGTGCTGGCGGCGGTTCTGCCCGCGACGGGAACGGAGGCCGACCCGCTGTTCGTGACGGCGGCGGCCGCCAGCCTGCTCGCACTCGCTGTCGGGCTCAATGCTGGGGTGCTGGTGCTCCGCCGTTCCCGGGAGCGCCGTCGGGCGTGAATGCCAGGTCGGCATCCACCACCTTGCCCGCTCGCGCTGTCTGAGCGAGCACGATGCCCACGAGCACGACAGCAGCGCCCAGAAGCTGAACCGGCTGAAGCTCTTCGCCGAGCCACAGCCACGCCACCAGGAACGCGAGCAGCACCTCCGAGGACGCGACGATTCCGGCGGCGGTCGCCGGGAGGTACTTGAGCGCGGTGAAGGAGAGCACGAAGGGCAGGAACGAGCCGAGCACGATCGCGGCGGCCAATGGCAGGATCAGCGGAACCTGGAGGTGCCCGTGCGAGCCGCCAATGTCGACTGGCTTTACGAAGATCGCCGGACTGAGTGTCCACCAGCCGCTGAAGATCGCCCAGAACGCAGCGGCGAAGAGGCCCGTCCAGAAGGCGACGGCGAGCGGCGAAGTCGCCGAAACCGAGCGCTCACCCACGACGAAGTAGATGGTGAGCGTGACTGCGGCGCCGAGGGCGAAGATCACGCCAAGCAGGTCGAGCGAGCTCGCCCAGATCTGGGCGACGACAACGAGGCCAAGCAGGACGAGCCCGATCGCCACCCAGAGTCGCGCCTTGACCTTCTCCTTGAACACAAAGAGGCCGACCAGCGCGACGAACAGCACGCCGGTGTACTCGAGCAGCAGCGCGATTCCGACCGGGAGCCGACCGAGCGCCGCGCCGTAGAACGCCTGCAGCAGCGCGACGCCGGTGACGCCCAAGATCGCCATCACGAGCAGGGTGCGCCGCGGCATCCGGAACCCGCGCCGATCGGTGATGAGCAGCACGACACCCGCGAGCAGGCAGGTGCCCAGGGAACGGAACAGCGTGAGCTGCTGCGGGGCGAGTCCGCTCAGCACGAGCAACTTGGTGGTCGTGCCGTTGGCGCCGAACAGCAGGGCGCCGAGCAGCGAGTAGAGGTAGCCCACGAACTCGGTGACGAAGGCTGGGGTCAGCCGCGGTCTGAGCCATCGACCGCGAACGGTTCGATGGCGGCGAGCTCGTCGGCGCTGAGTGGTGCTGCGTTGGCGGCGCCCAGGCTGCTCTCCAGCTGCGCGACGCTTGAGGCGCCGATCAGTGCCGAGGTGACCTGTGGCTGCCGCAGCACCCAGGTGAGTGCGAGCTGTGCCAGGGTCTGCCCGCGCTCCTGCGCGATCGCGTTGAGACCTTTGACGCGCTCGAGATATGACGCACTGATGTTCTTCTCGGTCATCCATCGGCCCTCGGCCGCCCGCGAATCAGACGGGATGCCGTCCAGGTAGCGGTCGGTCAACATGCCCTGCGCGAGCGGCGAGAACACGATGCTGCCCGCGCCGACCTCGTCGAGCACCCCGAACAGTCCGTGCTCGATGTGGCGGTCGAACATGTTGTAGCGCGGCTGGTGGATGAGCAGCGGGACGCCCTCGACCGCCAAGGCGGCCGCGGCCGCCCGCGTTTGCTCGGGGTCATAGCTCGAGATCCCGGCGTACAGCGCGCGGCCGGACTTCACGGCCGTCGCCAGCGCCCCCATCGTCTCTTCAATCGGCGTCTCGGGGTCGGGGCGGTGCGAGTAGAAGATGTCGACGTAGTCCAGCCCCATCCGGGCCAGCGACTGGTCGAGCGAGCTGAGCAGGTACTTACGCGAGCCGAAGTCGCCGTACGGGCCCGCCCACATGTCGTAGCCGGCCTTGCTCGAGATCACGAGCTCGTCGCGGTACGGGCGGAAGTCGTCGTGCAGAATCGTGCCGAAGTTGCGCTCGGCGGCGCCGTTCACCGGCCCGTAGTTGTTGGCAAGGTCGAAGTGTGTGACCCCGAGATCGAAGGCCCGGCGCAGGATCGCGCGCTGCGTGTCGAGAGGTCGGTCGGATCCGAAATTGTTCCAGAGTCCGAGCGAGATCTCGGGGATACGAAGGCCGGAGCGACCGACGCGCGGGTAGGGCATCCGGCCGTCGTAGCGATCTTCGGACGGGACGTAGGGGGAGTCGACAACGAGCATGCGTCGAGCCTAGGGCGATGGACCTTGCGGTAGTTGGCTAATAATATTAGCTTGACGGCTATGGCACCGAGCATTCCAACCGATCTGCTGTACCTCGTGCGACCCGCTGGTCGTCTTTCCTACGCGATCGCCGGCGCTGGCCCGCTGATCGTCGCCGTTCCCGGCATGGGGGACCTCCGGAGTTCCTACCTCGAACTCGCCGGTCCGCTGGTGGACGCGGGCTTCCGGGTCGCACTGCTCGACCTGCGTGGCCACGGCGATTCCGACACGGGGTTCGTGGAGCACGGCGATGAGGCGACCGCCAGCGACATCCTGGCCCTGATCGACGAACTCGGGGGGCCGGCCGTGGTGATCGGTAACTCGATGGCTGGTTCGGCTGCACTCATTGCCGCGGCCGACCGTCCGGATGCCGTGGCCGGCCTGGTGCTGCTGAGCCCGTTCTTGCGCCAGTCTGGCGGCCGCGCATCGCTCGCACTGAACCGGCTGATGTTCGGCGCCCTCTTCGCCCGGCCCTGGGGCGCCCGATTCTGGACGAGCTACTATGCCAAGTCCCTCAACCGCGGCGTGCAGCCGCTCCGGCTGGCCGAGCACATCGACGAGATCAGCGCGTCGATGGCGGACCCGGCCCGACTGGCCTCATTCCGCCACCTTGCGATGCAACTCGACCACTCGGCGGTGGAGCCGCGGGTGGCCTCAGTAGTCGCGCCAACGCTGACCGTGATCGGCTCCGTCGACCCGGACTACAAGAACCCGGCAGCCGAACTGGCGTTCGCCGGCGAGACGCTCGGCGGAGAGACTCTGCTCGTCGACAACGCCGCTCATTATCCGCACCTGGCTCGCCCTGAGGTTGTTACACCGCGGGTAGTGGGTTTCGTCGATGGCCTGCGCGATAGCTCCGGATGGCGGCGCCCCCGTGCCTAGGGCCGGACTCAGTCGGGCCGCGGTCACCGACATCGCGGTCGAACTCATCGACTCGCCCGGGGGATTCGCGAACCTCACCCTGGCGGCCGTCGCCGCACGCGCCGGGGTTGCGGTGCCGAGTCTGTACAAGCACGTCGGGTCGCTCGCTGAACTGCGGCGCGCGGTCGCGTTGGTCGGCCTGCAGGAGTTACTGCGTCGTAGCTCGGCGGTCACCGTCGGGGTGGCACGCGAGGAGGCCCTGCGGGCGCTGGGGCGCGAGATCCGTGGCTTCGCGCGCGAGCATCCCGGATTGTATGCGGCAACGCGGGTTGCTCCCGATCTCGATGACCCGACCGCGCTCGCCCTGGCACAGACCGCAGCAGACACGGTCGCGGTGGTTGCCGCCGTTCTGCGCGGCTTCGGCCTCCCCGACACGCGAACGGTGGACGCCGTGCGGGCGACTCGCGCGTCGATTCACGGTTTCATCGAGCTGGAGGCGCATGGCGGTTTCGGCATGCCCGACGATGTCGATCGAAGCTTCGACGCACTGCTCGATGTGCTCATCGCGGGGGTAGCCTCTTGGTCAACGAAAGGAGCTCAATGATGAGCACCCAGACAGACAACCTCACGGCGGAAACCACGACTCAGCAGCGCTGGATCGCCTTCGGCGAATCGGGCGCGACCGGCAGCGTCCTGCACACCAGCATTGGCTACGCCGTGCGGATGTTGAACGACGAAAGCGCGCGCGGCATCTACCCGACTTTGGAGGTCGCCAAGAGCGCACTGCACGCTGCGATGGCGCCGGGCTCGGCGTGGCCGGAGTTCCGCGAGCACTGACCCCTTCACACCCTCGACGGGCGTCGTCTTTCCACCACGGTGGGCGGGCGGCGCCCGCTGGCGTTTCTGGCCCCTGACGATGGGGCGATCGGATGTCGGGGCCGCGTTCCGGCACGAGTGCGGCACCCGGCATCCGATCCACATCGACTCAAGGAGCAGCACATGACAGACACCCTCACCCTCACCGGCCTCGTCGCCACCACTCCGCGTCACCTCGTGACGAGCGAGGGGCTGCCGATCACTTCGTTCCGGCTGGCGAGCACGCAACGCCGCTACGACCGAGGCGCTGCCAAGTGGATTGATGGCGAAACTAACTGGTACACAGTGACCTGCTTTCGCCAACTCGCGATCAACGTCGTCGGTTCGATCGCGAAAGGGCAGCGGATCGTGGTCGTCGGCCGACTGCGTGTGCGGGACTGGGAGAACGGCGATCGTGCGGGCACGACGGTAGAGATCGATGCGGATGCGTTGGGTCACGACCTCGCGTGGGGCTCTGCGGTGTTCACCCGCTCGGTCGCCGCGATGGTCGCCTCCGGTGCGGAGGCGCACGGTGCCGAGGCAAGCGGTTCGGAGGGAAGGGTCTCGGATCAGTCGAGCGATCGCCCCGCCGTGCTCGACGACTCGTCCGAGGCGGGCCTGAACGACAGCGATGCCGGGGCCTCAACTGAGTCGCCGGCACCTTCCGACGAGCTCGACGCGGCCAGCTCGAAGCGCCCACTCGAGGTCGCGCTGCCGTTCTGAGGGCTTAGAAATCGCCCATTTGATTCTCAGCGGGTTGCTTCGGCAACGTGATGCGAAGCCGCGCAAAATGCGCCACCCGCATTCCTCCTGAGTGAGGGCCCACAGGGTGGGCGGTTTCACGTGATCGCGGTAACACTGGCCGGTTGAGGTGGCGGTGAGCAGGCTTGCGACCCGGAAAGTTGAGGTATCCCAGGCGAGTTTTTGGTATTCGATGGATTCCGTGCCTTACTGACAGAAGCAGACCCCAGCGAGCGAGTCACCTTAGAATCGTGGCGACCGACGCTGCACTCCGCGGCCGGTTGAGGAGGATCATGCAACGCGTCGGAACACTGCAGCGCGTCGTCGTGCCGATCGTCGTGGCGGCCATTTCGGTGATGGCGCTTGCCGGATGCGTCGCCTCGACCCCGAAGGCCTCGAAAACCACAGCCCCCGCGACTGCCGCGCCGAGTGCCACAGCGAGTGCGGCCCCCACCATCGACCTCGCTGGTACCGCTGGCCAGAACCGGGCCTACTTCGACGTTGTGAACCAGAAGTTCATCGCCGCCGGGGGAGACCTGCGCGGACGCCCCTTCATCGACAACCTGGTGAAGGTCGACTTCCCGAAGGCGAACATGGAAGTCACGCCCGATCGCACCGCGGTGAACCTGGCGGCCGACAACATTCAGTTCTCGATCCGCTTCGGAACCACCTGCCTCATTGGCCAGTACGGCAACACCGGCTACGTCAGCGAAGTCACCAAGGCACTCGGCACGAGCCGCTGCCTAGTCGGCACCACGCGGCCGATCGACTGGTAGCACGTCCGTAGACTGGGGTCATGGCTGAGTTCATTTATTCGATGGTGCGCGCCCGCAAGGCTGTCGGCGAGAAGCTCATCCTCGACGACGTGACCATGTCGTTCTACCCGGGCGCGAAGATCGGAATGGTCGGGCCGAACGGGGCCGGCAAGTCCACGATCCTCAAGATCATGGCAGGGCTCGACATACCGAGCAACGGCGAGGCTCGGCTCAGCGCCGGGTACACCGTCGGCATCCTGATGCAGGAGCCGGTGCTTGACGAGACCAAGACGGTGCTCGAAAACGTGCAGGAGGGCGTCGGCCCGATCATGGCCAAGCTCGACCGTTTCAACGAGATCTCGGCCGCCATGGCTGACCCGAATGCTGATTTTGATGCCCTGCTGGCCGAGATGGGCACCCTGCAGGAAGACATCGATGCTGCCGACGCGTGGGACCTCGACTCCCAGCTTGAGCAGGCGATGGACGCGCTGCGCACCCCGCCCGCAGACTCACCGGTCGCGAACCTCTCCGGCGGTGAGAAGCGCCGCGTCGCTCTGACGAAGCTGCTCCTCCAGAAGCCGGACCTGCTGCTGCTCGACGAGCCCACCAACCACCTCGACGCCGAGAGTGTGCTCTGGCTCGAGCAGCACCTGCAGCAATACGCGGGCGCCGTGATCGCCGTCACCCACGATCGGTACTTTCTCGACAACGTCGCCCAGTGGATCGCCGAAGTCGACCGCGGCCACCTTTACCCCTACGAGGGCAACTACTCGACCTATCTCGAGAAGAAGGCCGCCCGTCTCGACGTGCAAGGTAAGAAAGACCAGAAGCTCGCCAAGCGCCTCGCCGACGAACTCGAGTGGGTGCGCTCCAACGCCAAGGGTCGCCAGGCCAAGTCCAAGGCACGGCTGGCACGCTACGAAGAGATGGCGACCGAGGCCGACCGCACCCGCAAGCTCGACTTCGATGAGATCCAGATCCCGCCCGGGCCGCGTCTCGGGTCGATCGTCGTCGAGGCCAAGAAGCTCGCGAAGGGGTTCGACGGCCGCGAGCTCATCGAGGGCCTCAGTTTCACTCTCCCGCCGAACGGCATCGTCGGCGTCATCGGCCCGAACGGCGTCGGTAAGACGACTCTGATCAAGACCATCGTCGGACTCGAGCAGGTCGACAGCGGCGAGCTGAAGGTCGGCGAGACCGTGCAAATCAGCTACGTCGACCAGAACCGCGGCGGTATCGATCCGAACAAGACCCTGTGGGAGGTCGTCTCAGACGGACTCGACGTCATCACGGTGGGTCGGGTCGAGATCCCGTCACGCGCCTACGTCAGCAAGTTCGGCTTCAAGGGACCGGACCAGCAGAAGAAGGCCGGCGTGCTGTCCGGTGGTGAGCGTAACCGCCTCAACCTGGCGCTCACGCTCAAGCAGGGCGGCAACCTACTGCTGCTCGACGAGCCCACTAACGACCTCGACGTCGAGACGCTGCAGAGCCTCGAGAACGCGCTGCTCGAGTTCCCCGGCTGCGCGGTGGTCATCACCCACGACCGGTGGTTCCTCGACCGGATCGCGACCCACATCCTGGCCTACGAAGGCACCGCCGAGAACCCGGGTAACTGGTATTGGTTCGAGGGCAATTTCGACTCATACGAGCAGAACAAGATCGAACGTCTTGGAGCGGATGCCGCCAAGCCGCACGCCTCGGTCTACCGCAAGCTCACCAGAGACTGACGTCCGGGTTTTTGATGACCCGGCTGCACATCCCGATCCCGCTGCGCTGGGGCGACCTCGACGCCTACGGGCACATCAACAGCGTCGAGACGTTGCGGCTGGTGGAGGAGGCGCGGGTTCGAGCTTTTTGGCACGCGTCTGACGATAAGCGCAGCGCGGGCCGCGACGAGCTGCCGACCGCTGTGCTCGAGTTGAACTCGGACTCCGACGTGTGGTCGCTGGTGTCGCGCACCGAGGTTGAGTACCTGCTGCCGATGCCGTACACGAGCGCGCCGATCGACGTCGAGGTGTGGCTCGGACGGCTCGGTGGCGCGCTTATCGAAGTCTGCTTCGAGCTGTTCTCGCCGTCCGGCGTGACGCCGCGGCTGCTCCACGCGCGAGCGGCGACGACGATCGTAACCGTGGACGCCGCATC
Source organism: Microbacteriaceae bacterium (assembly GCA_043779945.1). Taxonomy (GTDB): domain Bacteria; phylum Actinomycetota; class Actinomycetes; order Actinomycetales; family Microbacteriaceae; genus Lysinimonas. The sequence goes on along the minus strand of JAYWDH010000224.1, from coordinate 13,902 downwards.
CGGACGGCCCACCCGGTTCCCGCCGCACCTCAACGAGGTCTGGGCTGCGTACCGCGAAGAGCCGATCACCTTCAGGCGCCGCTGAGCCGGTCGTCTATACCGGTGTCGGTGACGGCCTCCGCGGGCATACGGATGGTGCCCTCCTGAGCAACGCTGGCGAGCAACAGGCCGTCCCGGGAGTACATCCGTCCGAGGGACAGGCCCCGCCCGCCAACAGCGTTCGGCGACTCCTGCACGTAGAGCATCCACTCGTCGGCGCGGCCGAAGCGGTGCCACCACATGGCATGGTCGAGGCTGGCGACTTTCAGTCCGGGGGTTCCCCATGCGATCCCGTGAACGCGCAGCGAGGACTCCAAGATCGAGTAGTCGCTGGCGTACGCGAGGGCTGCGCGGTGCAGATTCGGATCGTCGGGCAGGGTGCCGACCGCACGCATCCAGACGGCCTGATGCGGCACGCGTTCGCCGGCCACCTCGAAGTAGATCGGCGATTCGATGTGCCGAATGTCGAAGGCGCGACGGGTCGACCAGAACTGCGCCACCGGGTGGTCGATGCCCTCGAGTACCTCGGCCGTACTCGGCAGGGACTCCGGATCGGGGAGGCCGGTAGGCATCGCGACCTGGTGGTCGAGGCCCTCGTCTTCGGTCTGGAATGACGCGATCATCGACAGGATCGGCAATCCGTCTTGGTACGCCTGCGTGCGACGCGTCGAGAAGGAGCGGCCGTCGTGGATGCGATCGACGGAAAAGGTGATGTTGCGCTCGGCGTCGCCGGGCCGCAAGAAGTAGCCGTGCATCGAGTGCACCGGCCGATTGTCGGGAACGGTGCGGCTGGCAGCGACCAGGGATTGCGCGAGCACCTGACCGCCGAAGACGCGGCCGCCTGGTGTCCATTGGCTGGGTCCGGTGAAGATGTCTTCGCTGGTGCGTGCTCCGGTGTCGGTCAGATCCAGCGCACCCAGTAGGCCCGCCAGGGGGTCGGGGTCTGGGTCGGTCATGGGTTGCAGCTTACGAGACCCTGTAGTTTGGTCGCACATGGGCAACTCCTTCACTCTGACGGACACCCCCACCCTCGACGACCTGCAGGTCTTCCTCGCTCGCGCTGCGCGCATCGAGGAGGGATCGGTCCGGCTGATCGCGGGGAGCGGGGTGCTTGCGGCGTACGCGGCGGTCTTTTTTCCGCAGGGGCTCCTCGATCAGAGCCCAACGGTTCTCGGTCTGCGCACGGTTGCGCTGAGCGATTCGGCCGAGGCCTTCGACGTCGTCGTGCCTATTCGTTCCCTGCTTCAGCGGCTCGAGACGGCGCAGGAGATTCGTGGTGCCGCCCTCGCGGCTGGCAAGCCGGACGTCGTGGGCCCGGTCACGATTACCCTCCCGATGGAGGTCAACACCGTAACTTGGTCGGCCATCTCGCCGCCGCGCGGTGGCTGGCGGCCCATCGACGGCACGCGGCCGGGTGTGCTAGAACACGCTGCCCGCGCCGGGATCGACGAGGTCGCCAGCACGGTTCCGGATGCCGTGGGCGAGCAGATCGTGCGCCGCGTGCGCAGCGAGGTCTGGAGCCGCGGTATTCAAGGCCTCGAGCACGTGCCGGCGGGTGCCGCTTTCGCGGCCCTCAGCCTGGGTTTTCTCGGCGACGACGAGGTCCGGATGTTCGAAACTGGCCCGTGGACCCGCCTCACCACCCAGCGTGGCCACGTCCTTGTCAAGCGCAAGGACTGGACGCTCTCGCGCTGACCCAAGCAGTTTTCTCCGGAGGTTCTACTTTTCTCCGGAGGTTTGCGGATTCCGCCGACACGATCTGTGTGAGTGCAGGCGAGCGGTCCCAAACCTCCGGAGAAACTCGCAAAGACTCCGGAGAAACGTCGGTCAGACCGCGGCGGCCACCGCGCGGCCGGCCGTGCGCCCGCTGAACAGGCACCCGCCGAGGAAGGTGCCTTCCAGCGCGCGGTAGCCGTGCACGCCACCACCACCGAACCCAGCGGTCTCCCCGGCAGCGTAGAGCCCGCGGATAGGGTTGCCCGCGACATCGAGCACCTGGGCGTCGAGGTTGGTCTGCAGTCCGCCGAGCGATTTCCGGGTGAGCACATGCAGCTTCACCGCGATCAGCGGGCGATGCGCCGGGTCTAGGAGCTTATGCGGCTTCGCAACCCGGATCAGCTTGTCGCCGCGATAGTTGCGCGCGCCGCGGATGGCCGTAATCTGGGCGTCCTTGCTGAAACCGTTGTCCAGCTCGCGGTCGCGCGCTTCGATCTCGTGGCGCATGTTGGTGGTGTCCAGCTCGACGCCAGGGGAGAGCTGGAGCATTCCGGCGAAGAGTTCGTCGAGGGTGTCGGCGACCACGAAATCTGGGCCATAGCTCTTGAAGGCCTCGACGGGTGGCGTCGCACCCTTGCCGAGCCGCTGGCGAAGCATCAGCGGGATGCTCTTGCCCGTCAGGTCGGGGTTCTGCTCGCTGCCGCTCAGCGCGAACTCCTTCTCGATGATCGACTGGGTGAGCACGAACCAGCTGTGGTCGTGGCCGGTCGCGCGCAGATGTTCGAGCGTCCCCAGCGTGTCGAACCCCGGAAACAGCGGGATCGGCAGCCGATTACCGGTCGCGTCGAACCACATGCTCGATGGGCCAGGCAGGATCCGGATGCCGTGCCGCGCCCACACTGGCGCGAAATTGGTGATGCCCTCCACGTAGTGCCACATGCGGTCGCCGTTGATGGAGCGGGCGCCCGCTTTCTCGGAGATCGCCAACATGCGTCCATCGACATATTCCGGGACGCCGCTGAGCATCTCGGTCGGCGGGGTGCCCAGCCACTCCGGCCAGGCGGCCCGGACGAGGTCATGGTTGCCACCGATTCCTCCACTCGCCACGATCACCGCGCTAGCCCGGATCGAGAAGTTGCTCGTGACCTCGCGGTTGGTCGGCGCCCCACGCTCAGCGTCGTCGTCAGCGAGTACGCTGCCGGATGCCCCGACCACGGCCCCCTTCGAGACGATCAGTCCGTCGACCCGATGCCGGAACTTCAACTCGACCAGCCCGTCCGCGACCCCGCGACGCACCGCCTTGATGAAGGGCTCGAGCACACCCGGCCCGGTACCCCAGGTGATGTGGAAGCGCGGAACCGAGTTGCCGTGCCCGGTCGCGGTGTAGCCACCGCGCTCTGCCCAACCGACCACCGGGAAGAAGCGGACCCCCTTCTCGTGCAGCCACGCGCGCTTCTCGCCCGCCGCGAACGCGAGGTAGGCTTCGGCCCACTGCTTGCCCCAGACGTCCTCGTCGCGGTCAAACTCGGCGCTGGCGTACCAGTCTTGGCGAGCCAGGTCGTGGCTATCGTGAATACCCATCCGGCGTTGCTCGGGGGAGTCGATCAGGAACAGGCCGCCGAAGGACCACCAGGCCTGCCCGCCCAGGTTCGCCTCCGATTCCTGCTCGAGCACGATGACGCGCTTGCCAGCCGCGATCAACTCAGCGGTTGCCACAAGACCCGACAGGCCGGCGCCGATGACGATGGCGTCGGCACTGTTCTTGGTGGAAGCACCTCTCGACGCGCCCCGCGACGCACTTTTGCTCGTCGGCATCCCGTTCCCTCCGAACGTACCTGAGATAGTCCAGGGTAACCCGGCTCGGGCGATTCAGACGGCCGACCTCCTCGAGCTCACCGGGCCCGTACCACTTCGTTACTTGAGGGCTCGCAGAAGTATCTGGCGGTCAGCTCTGCGGCCGTCTGAGCCCGGTGTCTGGCTGCGGGCCGCGCGCTCGTTCCGCCTCGAGCGAGTAGCGGCGGATGGCCGTCGGATCGTCCAGATCCGCTGACATGGCGCGCGCATAGTTGCGCCATTTGGCGAGGTGATAGGCGGGATTCCTGGCCAACCAGCCCAGCCGCTCGCCGAAGCGGTAGTCGGGGTCGCGCAGGATGCGTCCCGAATCGTGCAGCACTCCCCAGCCCCAGCGTGCCAGGCGCGCGACCGGGCCGTACGCTCGCAGCTCGGTACCGATGCGACGGAGTGCGGTGATTTCGTCGAAGATCCGCTTGCCGTACTCGTGCAGGGTGAGGTCGTTCGAATGCACCACCACCCCGTCGCCCGAGTACGCCTTCGAGTAGCCCGCCAGGATGAGGTCGCGCCCGAAGGCCGCATCCTCGGAATACGGGAGGTCCCGGTATGGGATCACTTCCAGCAAGAAGTCGCGTCGGCTCGCCGCATTGACGTCGGAGTAGAAGCCCAGGCGTTCTAAGTCCGGATCGCCGCCAGCTGCGGCGAGTGACGTGATCGTCGTGCCGTGGTCGGGACCGAGGGCCCGGAAGGTGTCGATGATCTCGTACTTGAGGAGAGGGAAGCACCCGCGTCGGGGAACCTGCCGGCCGACGACCCCCGCGACCGCCGCATCACGCAGTGGCGCGGTGAGTTCGTCGAGCCAGTGCTGCGTCCCAGGGATGGCATCCTGGGTCAGGAAGGCAACGATCCGTCCGCGCGCCATTCGCGCCCCGAGGTTGCGGGTACGGCCATGGCCGAAATCGCTGTTCGGGATCTCGTGCAGCAGGACCGCAGGGTGGGCCGACACGATTTCGAGGGTGCGGTCGGTCGATCCCGAATCGATGACAAGGACTTCAACCTCGCCGTCGAAATCCTGCGCGCCAATCGCCGCGAACACCTCGCCCAAGTACCTGTCGCCGTTGAAAGTCGGGATGATGACCGTCACTGCGATCGAGTTCATGGCGCTGCCCGGTTCACCATCGCGTGGGCGGCGCGCTCAAGGTAGTCCCAGAGCATGGAGTCGTGCAGGGGCGGCAGCTCGAGCGTGTCGACGGCAGCACGCATGTGCGCGAGCCAGCGGTCGCGGGCATCAGGAGTGACCGCGAAGGGCATGTGCCGCATCCGGAGCCGCGGGTGACCGCGTTGTTCGCTGTAGGTACCCGGCCCACCCCAGTACTGCTCCAGGAAGCCGGTGAGCCGCTGGATGGCGGCCTCGAGATCCTCGTCCGGGTACATCGGGCGCAGCACCTCGTCGTCGGCGACGCCGACGTAGAACGCGCGCACCAGCCGCTCGAAGACGGGTCGACCGCCGACCGCTTCCCAGAAACTGCCACCTACCGGCTCACCGCTGGCGCCCATCCGGAGGGTCAGGTCGCTCACTCGGAGTCCGAGTCTGGCTTGGCCGAGATTTTATCGACCGGTGCGGACACCGGTGCGGGCTTCGGCGGGCGGGCGCCCTTCACCGACGATGCCCCTTCGTAGCCGGTGAGCACGATCGAGTTGAGCGCGGGCAGCTTGACGCCCATCGCGTCGAGCGCGTCCTTCAACCGGGCGCGGAGCTCCCGAGCCACGTCGTCCTTCGATCCCGACCTGGTTTTCGCGACGAGGCGGACCACGATCGCCTGGGCGGAAATCGACTCGATGCCCCAGATCTCGGGCTTTTCGAGGATGATTCGCTTCCATTTCGGATCCTGTTGCAGCGCCACCGCGGTCGCGAGCATCGTCGCCTGGACCGCATCGATGTCGACTTCGTACGGGACGGCGAGGTCGATGATCACGCGAGCCCAGCCCTGGGACATGTTGCCCACCCGCAGGATCTCGCCGTTGCGCACGTACCAGAGCGTCCCGTTGACGTCGCGGATCTGTGTGATCCGGATGCCGACCGCCTCCACGACGCCGGTCGCCGGGCCGAGGTCGACGACATCGCCGACGCCGAGCTGATCCTCACCAACCATGGCGAGGCCGTTGAGCACGTCTTTGACGATGTTCTGCGCGCCGAAGCCGAGTCCGGCGCCGAGCGCTGCCGTGATCAGAGCAAACGCTCCGGTCGCCAGCGGGAAGAGGATCGCGATGATCAGAATCGACGTCACGATGACGATGACGGTTGTAACCGCGCTGCCCAACACGCCACCGAGTGCTCGCGTGCGCTGCACGATCCGCACCGTCGTCACCGGCGAGGCGGCGTCCAAGGCCAGGGTGTCGGTGACGTTCTGCTTCTTCTTGACCCCGCTGACGATCCGGCCGACCACGCGGCGAATGAAGAACTGCAGGATGAACCGGAGGACGAGCGCCGCTACGATCACGATCAGTACCTGGATCAGCACCTTCCACGGCCCCCCAAGGAAGGCGTTCAGGCTCATCAGAAATGCCGGGAGATCCACTGTTCGAGCCTAGTGACCGCGTGCCAGCTCTGGATGACCGTTGCTCATAGCCCGACGGAACTGCTCGATGAAGACCGATCCCGGATCGGCCCAGGTAGTCTCGGAAATTGACTGCGCGATCCGGGCTGAATGCTCCGCCTGGTCAGGGCGGTCCAGCACGTCGATCATCCGAAGGGCAATCGCGGCCGGAGCAGTCGGGACCCACTCGAAATCTTCGGTGTCGAAGAAGCCGTGGGTGTTGTCGCCCTCGTTGACGACAGGAACGACGCCGCTCGCCATGACCTCAAGCGGAAGCAGAGACATATTGGTGAGCGAGAGGATCAGTCCTGCCGCGCAGCGGTTATAGATCTCGTTCAGCTGGGAGATGTCTACGGCGGCGTGGTTGACGTAGGGGAAGGGCACGTCGTAACCGGACATGTCCCATCCCACCAGGTTGATCGTCACGTCGGGTCGCTGGCGGTGCAATTCGCGCAGCGCGAGCAGACCGAATTCGGTCGCTCGTCGCGGAGTCGGGGGTCGGGCGTAGAACAACACTTCCGTGCGCCGCGCGGTGTTCGTGCGATGGTAGGTCGTGACATCCACGGAGTAGTCATAGTGGTCAGCCGACATTCCGTAGTCGTCCCGCACCTTGCGGGCCAGCCAGGGGCCAGCCGAGAAGCCGTGAAGGCCGAGCCGGTAGGAGTTCTCGGCGAGAACGTAGTCGCTCCCGGCCGGGAAGAAGGCGGGCTCGAAGTCCTGGATGAAGTAGAAGCGCTTTGCCCGACCTCCATAGCGGCAGGCGGCATAGCTGTTCTCCCAGTCGGACGCGACAATGGCGTCGAAATCGCCCACGATCCCGGTTGCTGGGTCGTAGCGGATGAAGTCGGCGTCGAGTTCCGGGTATGCGCTTGTTTCCGCCATCATGCGGCGCACCCCGGCTATTGACAGCTTCGGGTAGCGCTGCGGGGCGTACAGGTAGACGGTGAGCTGGTATCCAGCCTTCTCGAGGAACTCCATGAAGCGGAACGCGTTCTGGTGGCCGCCGCTCGTCTTGCCGGGCGGCGTGATGATCCAGGCGACCCGATGCCCGCCGTCACGGGCCGGGATCGCGTGGGCGTTGAAGTCATTCCCCTGCGACCAGTCGACCGCCACGACGTCATCCACGTACACGGTCGACAACGGGAGTATGCGGAACGGGTTTCGACGGGTGGCTAGGTACTTGCCGACGCGCCAGAGCGCGGACAATGCGCCCTCGTCGGTCAACGCGCGTCGCGAGCGCTCGATCAGTCCCACGACGGTCAGCCGACCGACTCGAGGGGGGTTGCACCGCTTCGGACGCTGTCGATCACTCGCATGACCTGCGCGTCCGTCATCCCGGCCCACAGGGGGAGCCGCACAAGCCGGTTGGCGAAGTCCTGGGTCAGCGTCAGCGGCCGAAGGGTCCGTCCAAACCGGCGGCCAGCGGCACTGCTATCGAGCGGAACGTAGTGCGAGGTCGCCTCGATTCCCGCCTGACGAAGGCGACTCAACGTGGCGAGCTGGAGTGGGGTGTCCGGCATCATCAGATAAAACATGTGGGCGGCGTGGATGCCGTGAGGAGGGTCCATGAGTCGGATGCCGTGTTCGGCCGCCCAGGGCGCGAGCGCTTCGGCGTAGCGATTCCAAATGGAGAAGCGTTGGGATTGAATGGTGTCGAACTCGCTGAGCTGAGAGTCGAGCACCGCGGCGTTGAGTTCACTCATCAGGTAGCTGGAGCCGATGTCGACCCAGCTGTACTTGTCGATCTGGCCGCGGATGAACTTCGAGCGATCTGTGCCCTTCTCCCGCAGCACTTCGGCGCGTTCCACCAGCGTGGGATCGTTGACGAGGAGCGCTCCGCCTTCCCCGGAGTGCACGTTCTTGGTGTCGTGGAAGCTCTGCATCCCCAGCCGGCCAATGCTCCCCAGGGCCCCGGCATCCGTGAGCACTCCCAGTCCGTGGGCGTTGTCTTCAATGAGGGACAGGCCATGCTCGACGGCGATGCTCGCGAGAGCCGACATGTCGGCCGGCACCCCGCCGTAGTGCATCACCGAGATAGCCCGAGTCGTGGGGTTGACCGCCTCGGCCACGCTGGTGGGATCGATGTTGCCGGTGCTCGGATCTAACTCGACGAAAACGCAGGTGGCACCAGTCAGAGCCACCGCGTTGGCGGCCGACGGGAAGGTGAACGACGGCAGGATCACCTCGTCGCCTGGCCCGATGTCGAGGAGCCGGATGGTCATCTCCAGGGCAGCCGTCCCCGAGGTGGTGAGGAATACAGCGGGCGACGTGGTGATCGCACGCAGGCGCTCGGAGGCCGATCGCGTGAATGAGCCGTCGCCGTGCACGTGATCCGAGGCAAGCACGGTTGCGAGGTTCTCGAGCTCGTTCGAGCTGCGGAATGGTCGTGAGAATGCGACGTCATATGTCGGTGGCATCGCGTTTATCCTCGTCGTGGGGGTGCCGTTTGCACGGCGGGAAGCGGAGCTCGTCCTGACCCGGTTGGTTCCCCTGAGTCATCGTTGCGAGCGAAATCGGGTTCAAAAACGAATCTTAGCTACGGGGTTCCCACCTTCCTCGCGGTGGCGACTTCCGACTCGCCGGGCCGGATCCGTCAGGCCTTCCGGTCGCGCTCCTGCGCTGCCACCGCGCGCTCGACGCCGGCCAGGTTCTCGATCACGAGACGACGCAGCGCCGGGATGCCGGGGTTGGCATCCAGCCAGGTGTTCGTCGCGTCGATCAGACCCTGCGAGGCGAGCGAGCCCGGGTAGAACCCGAGGATCGTGTATTCCGCGATCTTGTAGCTGCGCTCCTTCCACACGCTCGTGATGGCGGCGAAGTACGGAGCGACTAACGACACGAGCACGGCCGGATCATTGACGTGGCCGAAGCCGAGACCCATGTTGCGCAGGCTCACGTTGGGGATGGTCCCGTCGGTGAGCGCGGCGTCCAGCGCGGTCTTCTTGCCCTCGAGCGTCGAGATGGTGGCGCGGGCGCGAGCGGCAGCCTGCTGACCCTGCGAAGTGTTGTCGTTCTCGAGCGCGGCGGCGATCTCGTGCTCGCCCGCCTCGCCGACAAGCACGAGGCCCTCAAGCAGTTCCCAGGAGAAGTCGCTGTCGAGCTCGAGACCTGGCAGTGCTAGCGAGCCGTCGAGCAGGCCTCGCAGCGAGGCAACGTGCTCGGCTGTCGAGGGGATCGCGGCGAAGAACTTCACGAACTGGAACTGCGCGTCGGACCCGGCCTCCGCACCCTGTGCCAGCAACCAGAGACCGTCGCCGACTTTCCTGATCGCGGCATTCCGGGTCTCGGGGGCGACGTAGATGCGCGCGGCCTGCACCAACTGGCTCAGGGTGAGCCGGATGGTGGTCGACTCGGTCTCGCTCGCGATGTTGCCGAGCACCAGGTCGAGGTAGTCGTGGGCGGCGATCTCGGCGTCGCGCGTGGAATCCCAGGCTGATCCCCAGACCAGCGCGCGCGCGAGCGGGCTCTGGATGTCGGCCAGGCGGGCCAACGCCACACGGAAGCTCGCCTCATCCATGCGGATCTTCGCGTAGGCGAGGTCGTCGTCGTTGAGCAGGACGAGCTCGGGCCGGGTCAGGCCGACCAGCTCGGAGACCCCGGTTGAGACGTCGGCGTCGATGTCGAGCTCGAGGCGGTGGATGCGCTCCAACTTGCCGGATGCCGCGGTCGAGTAGAACCCGATCGCGAGTCGGTGTGGGCGGATGGTCGGGTAATCGGCCGCGGCCGTCTGTAGGATGCGGAACGCGGTGATCACCCCGTCGGCATCCGTCTCGATCTCCGGCATGAGCGTGTTCACACCCGCCGTCTCGAGCCACTGCGAAGCCCAGCCACTGAGCTCGCGGCCGCTGGTGAGTTCGAGCTCGGCGAGCAGATCTTTCAGCTCGGTGTTGCCGTACTCGTACTTGGCGAAGTAGTTGCCGACGCCGGCAAAGAACTCCTCGATGCCGACCCAGGCGGCGAGCTGCTTGAGCACCGAGCCGCCCTTCGCGTACGTGATCCCGTCGAAGTTGACCTGCACATCCTCGAGGTCGTTGATCGTGGCCACGATCGGGTGGGTCGACGGCAGCTGGTCCTGGCGGTACGCCCAGCTCTTCTCCATCGCCTGGAAGGTCGTCCACGCCTCTGTCCACTCGGTGGCCTCAGCGGACGCGATGGTCGACGCCCACTCGGCAAACGACTCGTTCAGCCACAGGTCGTTCCACCATTTCATGGTGACCAGGTCGCCGAACCACATGTGCGCGAGCTCGTGCAGAATCGTGACGACTCGGCGCTCCCTGATCGCGTCGGTCACCTTCGCCCGGAACACGTAAGTCTCCGTGAAGGTCACTGCTCCCGCGTTCTCCATGGCGCCGGCATTGAACTCGGGCACGAACAGTTGGTCGTACTTGGCGAAGGGGTATGGGTAGCCGAACTTCTCCTCGTAGTAGGCGAAGCCCTGTCGGGTCTTCTCGAAGATGTAGTCAGCGTCGAGGAATCCGAACAGCGACTTGCGGGCGAAGATCCCGAGCGGGATGACGCGTCCGCTCGAGCTCATGAGCTCCGAGTGCACGGCCTGGTACGGGCCCGCGATGATTGCGGTGATGTAGCTCGAGATGATCGGCGTCGGCTCGAACGACCAGGTGGCAACGCTGTCGGCGGTCTGCGTTTGCGACGGCGTCGGCGTCGCCGCGGGTGTGGGGGAGTTACTGACGACCGCCCAGTTGGCAGGCGCGGTCACGTCGAACTGGAAAGTCGCCTTCAGGTCAGGCTGCTCGAACACGGCGAAGACGCGGCGGCTGTCCGGCACCTCGAACTGCGAGTAGAGGTAGACCTCACCATCGACCGGGTCGACGAAGCGGTGCAGCCCTTCGCCCGTGTTCGTATAGGCGAAGTCGGCGACGACGGTCAGGGTGTTGTGCTCCTGCAACCCTGCGAGCTGGATGCGCACGTTGTCGCTGACGGCACTCGGGTCGAGCGCCGTGCCGTTCAGGGTCACCGAATGCACCTGCTTGGTGATCGCGTCGATGAAGGTCTTGCGGCCGCCGTGTGCGGTGAATGCGACCGTCGTCGTCGACCGAAACGTCTCAGGACCGGTCGTGACATCAAGGACGACGACGTAGGACTGTACGGCGAGAACGCCAGCGCGCTCCTGGGCCTCGAGTCGAGTGAGATTCTCTCCGGGCACGCGGCAGCTCCTTCGGCAAGGCAAGGTGGAACGAACAGATTGTGTCTGCTGGTCAGCCTAGCCACGCCGTGATGTAGCTGGGTTCGGGGGCGGGGGCCACCGTCGTGGTCGCGATGACGTCGCGACCCAGGAACGCTTCCGAGTCCTCGATCGCGGCTCTGAGCATGCCGGCGAGCAGGGTATTGGGGTCATCGATGCACGCCTGGGCCACGCCGAGGGCAGCGGTGCGCACGATCGCTCCGCAGCCGTGGCGGGCCAAGTCGATCGGGCGCGCGCGCCAGTCGGCCAGGTGCCGGTGGGCCCAGGCCGCGGCATCCGGAACCTGGAGGAGGGCCTGCTCGGCGTCGGCCCTCGCGCGAGGACGGTTGATGCCCAACTCGGCGAGGGCGTCGAGCGTGGCGATGACGGCGGCGGCCAGGGCGCGCTGGCGCTCCATACTGGCCACCGGCAGGGCCATCGTCGCGGCGCGCAGGGCGACCACGAGCCCGAGGCGCAGTTCGTCGCCGCGCAAGCCGATTACCCGCGGGATCTCAGTCGCGAGTTCGCTGCGACGCCCATCGCTCATCGTGTCATTCACGGCCCGAGCCAGGGTCGCGAGAGTCGGATCCGTGCAGCGGGGACTGTCGCTCCAACGTTCTCCCGCCAGGAAGGAGGCGAACTCCATGAAGCACGCCCCTTTTCGGGCGGAGCGATGGCGTCCGGCCGACAGAGTCGGGACCAGCTCGGGGATGGCTGTAGCGGTTCTCATGGCGACCTCGTTTGCCTCACGGTGTCACTTCATTATCCTCGCGCTCGACTGATGCGACAAGTGGCATCCGTAGCGGTCGGAGCGCGGCGATAGCCTGGGGACATGCGCGTCCACATCGGCACCGATCACGCCGGGCTCGAATTTAGTCAACACGTTCAGCAGCACCTGCGAGAAGCCGGTCACGAGGTCCTCGATCACGGCCCGACCAGCTATGACCCGCTCGATGACTACCCGAGCTTCTGCATCAATACGGCGCTCGCCGTCGTGAAGGATCAGGAGGCCGGCCTGCTGACGCTCGGCGTCATCTTCGGTGGATCGGGCAACGGCGAGCAGATCGCCGCCAACAAGGTCGAGGGCATTCGCGCTGCGCTGGTCTGGAACCATGACACCGCCGTACTCGCCCGCGAGCACAATGACGCGAACGTGATCGCGATCGGTTCGCGCCAGCACTCGCTGGCGGTCGCCATCGCGTTGATCGACGCGTTCCTGGCCGAGCCGTTCAGCGGTGAGGAGCGCCACGCGCGCCGCATCGCCCAACTGGCCGAGTTCGAGACGACCGGCAAGATCGCCGGCCGCCAGATCGACGGCTGAGGCAAGGATCGCAGCATGCCCGAAGGTCATTCCGTCCACCGCATCGCGCTCCAGTTCGAGCGCCATTTCGAGCACGCGCCTGTCACGGTGTCGTCCCCGCAGGGTCGCTTCGCGGCCGGAGCCGCGCAGCTCGACGGCCACGAGATCGTGCAGTCGAAAGCCGTGGGAAAGCAGATGTTTCTCGAGTTCGATCACGGGCTCTGGCTGCGGGTCCACCTCGGGATCTACGGGGCCTGGGATTTTGCGGGTGACATCACGGTCGACGCAACCACGGCATCCGCGAAAGGCCGGATGGGCCAAACAAACCAGCGCGGCACCGGCCAGCGCGGCACCGAGCTGGCCGGTCACGAAGATTCGCCCTCGTCGATCGGCGCCCCGCGACTGACGCGCCTCCGGATAAGCGAGCAGGAGAAGCGCGAGGATGACCTCGACAGCTTTCCACCGGCTCCGATCGGCGCGGTCCGGGTGCGCCTCCTCACGCCGACGGCGGTGGCTGATCTGCGCGGGCCGACCGCGTGCGAAGTGCAGACCATCGAGCAGGTCGACGCCACGATCGCCAAGCTCGGGCCCGATCCGTTGGTCGACGACCTCGCGGAGGGGGAGGAGCGCTTCACCGCCGTCGTGCGCAAGAAGCCGACGCCCATCGCGCTGCTCCTCATGGATCAGGCCGTCGTCAGCGGCATCGGCAACGTGTACCGCGCCGAGATGCTGTTCCGCGCACGCCAGAACCCCTTCATGCCCGGCCGAGACGTACCCGAGCAGGTCGTGCGCGGCCTGTGGCGCGACTGGGTGAAGCTGCTGACTATCGGCGTCGAAACCGGGAAGATGCTCACTATGGACGGTCTCTCTCCCAAAGATCAGGCCAGGGCGCTGGCCTCGCGGGCCGACCGGCACTGGGTGTACCACCGCACGGGCGAGGCATGCCGAGTGTGCGGCGCGGCCATCCAGATGCGGGAGATGGGCGGCCGCAAGCTCTACTGGTGCCCGGTCGATCAGGCTTAGGGGTCAGGCTTGAGAAAGACACCGCACTTCACGACCGAGGACGAGACGGTCGTCACGCGACTCATCCGCGAGAACCCATGGGCGACGTACGTGTCAAACACCTCGACCGGTCTGGTGGCCTCGCACTACGCGACTCTGCTCGAAGACGACTCGGACGGCATCTCGATCGTCAGCCACTTCGGCCGCCCCGACGAGAAGCTGCACGAACTCGGCGAGCACGAGATGCTCGTGGTCGTGCAGGGTGCGCACGGCTA
>JAYWDH010000223.1:0-3324 GCA_043779945.1 Microbacteriaceae bacterium | reverse complement strand
CGGTCGTGATGGTCGTCGCCGCGCTCATTGCACCGGTACTGCTGCTGCGCGGGAGCAGTCTGGACGAGATCCCGGCAATCGGTGACATCCGGGCCCTGCTTCCGCGAGTGCGCGGCGAGCTGAAGTACGGCGCCGGCCTCGGGCTACAGGCCGGGCTGTTCGAGGAACTGCTGTTCCGCCTCGCGCTGCCCGCCCTACTGTTCGGCATCGTCGGCAACGGCCCGCTCGCGTTCGGCCTCGCGTGCCTGCTGTTCGGGATGCTGCACCTCTACCAGGGCCTGCCAGGCATCCTGGTCGCCACCCTCCTCGGCGTCGTCTTCGCGACTCTGTACGTCGTCACCGGGTCGATCGCCGCGCCCATCGTGCTTCACGCCTTGGTGGATCTGCGCTCGCTGGTGCTCATCCCGATCACTGCCGGCGGCGCATGGAGCAAGCGCGACTAGGTACCGCACGAACGGCTCAGCCGCGGACGACATTCCCCTTCGAGCAGGTGTGCTGGTCGGCGCTCTGGCCCTGCACGGACGAGGGAAGCGCGATCGAGTTGTCGGCGGTCGGGGCCGGGGCCGGAGTCGCGCTGCCGGTTGCCGGGGTGGTCGCCGTCGGCGCTGGTGCCGGCGCGGCGGTCTGGCCCGGGGCGAGCGTAGCCGCGCGCCCCGTCGTGCCGGTGAGGACCACGCGCTGGTCGTTCTGCAACGCCTGCTTGACCACGTTGTCGCCCGCCGCGGACGGGACGACGCGGTTCGGGTCGAGCGGGCTGGAGGCGACCGGGTATTGGATCATCACGATGTGGGACAGCGGGATACTTTTGACCGCGAGCGCGATCGCGACCATCGTGTCGAGGTGGACCAGCGACTCGGAAAGCTGCATGTTCGACGCCGCCGATCGGGCGAGGCCGTAGAGCTTGAGGGGGTTGGTCAGCACGCTGTCGCTCTTCACCGTGCGGGCGAGTGCCGAGAGGTAGATCTGCTGGTTGCTGATCCGTCCAAGATCGCTGCCGTCGCCGACGCCGTGCCTGGTGCGCAGGAAGGCGAGGGCCTCGGCACCCGAGATGGTGTTCTCTCCAGCAGGGAGGGCGAGCCCGACGTACGGATCCTGGATCGGTGTCGCGACGCACACGGTCACGCCGCCCACAGCGTCGGCCATCGAAGCCACCCCGTTGAAGCTGATGGAGGCCGCGTACGGGATGTCGATGCCGGTGATTTTCTCGATTGTCAACACCGGGCAGGACAGGCCGCCACGGGAGAGGGTCGAGTTGAGAATCACCATGCTCGACGCGGAGTATGTGCCACCTTTGGGGTTCGGGCAGGCCGGCACCGGAATCATCAGGTCGCGCGGGAAGCTCACGATGAGCGCCGATTGATGGTCTTGGGCGATATGCACGAGGATCGTGACGTCGTTGTTGCCGGCACCGGATGATCCGGCAAGATCCGCCCGGTTCTGGAAGCCCGCCTGCCCGCTGCGGGTGTCCGTGCCGACGATGAGCATGTTGACGCCGCCCTGGATCGCGTCCAGCGCTGGCGGCGCGGTCGACCCGTCGAGGTGCGCGAGGTGGACCGTATTCGTAGTAACCGCCGTCGTGAGCTGCCAAACGGCGATCCCGGCAACCGAAACACCCGCGACGAGCACCGTTGCGATGGCTGCCGCCACGAAGGCCACAACGCGAGTCCAGGCCCGGGGGATCCTCTGCCGCCCGTGGCGCACCCGCGCCTGCGGGTCCCGAGCGTCCCGTCGTCTCATGTTCCTCCGATCGCAGATCCGACGTTCCAGAACACCACCTTCGCACGCCACGCCGTAACTGCGCGTCGGCGTGGCTTCGGCGGGATCAATCGGCGGTGGTTGAGCCTGTGGAAACCACCGCGGCCTTCGGCGGGAAGATCGCCGCGAGCAAGCCGGTGACCCACTCGATCAGCTCCGAGTCGGTGTGCTGCGGGTTCGGGATCCCGGCGAACAACGGAACGCTGATCGCCTTCGCCTGCGCAAAAAGCCGGGCGCCCGGATAGAGCCGCTGGAGCCGCACCTGCAGCGAGTCGGGCAGCTCGGCCGGGGCGATGCGCAGATTGCCACCCATCGCGACCACGTCGCTGAGGCCGGCCTTCTGGGCGACGCGGCGCAGGCGCGAGACCGCAACCAGGTTCTTGACCTGCTCGGGCAGCTCCCCGTAGCGGTCGGTGAGTTCCTCGACGACGGAATCGATCGAGTCCTCGGCAGAGGCCGGTGCCGAGGCGGTCGAGAGCTTCTGGTACGCCTCGAGCCGCAGCCGCTCGCTCTCGACGTATTCCTCGGGCAGGTGCGCATCCACCGGCAGCTCGAGACGCAGCTCGGTCTGGCCCTCGGCCACGTCGCCGCGGAAGGCGGAAACCGCCTCGCCGATCATCCGCAGATACAAGTCGAAGCCGACACCGGCGATGTGCCCGGACTGCTCGCCGCCAAGCAGGTTGCCTGCGCCGCGGATCTCGAGATCCTTCAGGGCGATCTGCATACCGCCGCCGAGCTCGTTGTTGGCGGCGATCGTTTGGAGCCGATCCTGCGCCAGTTCGCTCAGCGGCTTGTCTTCGTCGTACAGGAAGTATGCGTATGCCCGCTCGCGACCGCGACCGACGCGACCGCGGATCTGGTGCAGCTGCGATAACCCGTACTTGTCGGCACGGTCGATGATCAGCGTATTCGCGTTGGTAATGTCGATACCGGTTTCGATGATCGTGGTGGTGACGAGCACGTCGAACTTGCCCTCCCAGAAGTCCACGATGACCCGCTCGAGCACGCTTTCGGCGAGCTGCCCGTGTGCGACGGCGACGCGCGCCTCGGGAACCAGCTCAGCGATCTGGGCGGCCACCCGGTTGATCGAGGACACCCGGTTGTGCACAAAGAAGATCTGCCCCTCGCGCAGCAGCTCACGACGGATCGCGGCGCCCACCTGCTTGTCGCTGTATGGCCCAACGTAGGTGAGGATCGGATGCCGGTCCTCCGGAGGCGTCGCCAGCGTCGACATCTCGCGGATCCCGGTGACCGCCATCTCGAGCGTGCGCGGAATCGGCGTCGCCGACATCGCCAGGATGTCCACGTTCGTCTTCAGCTTCTTGAGCGCGTCCTTGTGTTCGACCCCGAAGCGCTGCTCCTCGTCGATGATGACGAGGCCGAGATCCTTGAACTGGATGCCCTCACTGAGCAGGCGGTGCGTCCCGATCACGACGTCCACCTCGCCGCGCGCGAGGCCATCGATGGTCTCCTTGGACTCTTTGGCCGTCTGGAAACGGCTGAGCGCGCGCAGGTGAACCGGGAACCCGGCGAATCGCTCGCTGAAGGTCTCAATGTGTTGCCGCACCA
>JAYWDH010000222.1:0-9576 GCA_043779945.1 Microbacteriaceae bacterium | reverse complement strand
CGGTCGTCTACCGGTCCAAGCTCGACCCGCCGAAAGGCGCCATGAAACTGACCTCGGAGGTTGGCGGCCGCAATCCCGCCCACGTCACCGCGCTTGGCAAGGTTCTGCTCGCCGCGACGCTGCTCACCGAGGACGACGTGAGCCGATGGACTGGCGACCAGCCGCTAGCGACGCCGACCTCGCGATCCGTCTCGACCGTCGCCGAACTGCATGCCGAGCTCGAGCGTGCACGCGCCCGCGGCTACAGCGTCGACGACCAGGAGAACGAGTTGGGCATCAACTGCCTGGCGATTCCTGTCTACCTCACCTCGCCGACTTCGCCCAGCGGCGCGATCAGCATCAGCGCGCTCGCGCACCGGACGCCTCTTGCGGTTCTCGTCGAGGCCGCTGACGAGATCAAGGCCATGATCGAAGCAGAAGAAAGGTCGAGACGATGACGTCTGAACTGCGCAGCAACCAGTGGTACGCAGGCACGGATCGCAACTCATACATCCACCGGGCGTGGATGCGCCGCGGGGCGCCGTCGGATGCTTTCGCCGGGCGGCCGCAGATCGCGATCGCCAACACGGCATCCGATCTGACTCCCTGCAATTCGCACCTGGATGAGGTGGCACAGGCGGTCAAGAACGGCATTTACGAGGCGGGCGGAATCCCCCTCGAGTTGCCGGTGGTTTCGCTGGGCGAGACGCAGGTGCGGCCAACCGCGATGCTGTGGCGCAACATGGCCGCGATGGCGACGGAAGAGATGCTCCGCGCCAACCCGATCGACGGGGTCGTGCTGCTGGGCGGCTGCGATAAGACGATCCCCTCCCTGCTGATGGCCGCGGCATCCGTCGATCTGCCGGCGGTGGTGGTACCAGGCGGACCGATGTTGACCGGACACTTCCGCGGGGAGGCACTCGGATGCGGCACCGACGTCTGGCGACTCAGCGAGGAAGTACGGGCTGGCACCCTGTCAGAGGAGTCATTCCTGAAGTCGGAATCGTCGATGGTCCGCAGCAAGGGACACTGCAACACCATGGGCACCGCGTCGACGATGGCGCTGGTGGCGGAGGCTCTCGGCACGGTCATCCCGGGCCTCGCAGGAACCCCGGCGCCGGACGCGCGATTGCTCGAGGCCGCGCACGAGACCGGTCGCCTCGCCGTCGAACTGGTGCGACAGGATCGCCGGCCGAGCACCTTCCTGACGTCTGCGTCGTTCCACAACGCGATCGTGGCGCTCGCCGCAATCGGCGGCTCGACCAACGCGGTCGTGCACCTGCTGGCGATCGCGGGTCGCCTCGGCATCGAACTGACGATCGACGACTTCGACCGGATCGGTGCGGACGTGCCGCTGCTGGTCAACCTCCAGCCCGCCGGCCAATACCTCATGGATGACCTCTACCGCGCGGGCGGGTTCCTTGCCGTGCTGCGCGAGGTAAAAGACCTGCTTGACCCAACCGCGCTCACCATCACGGGCAAGCCGCTTGTCGACTACCTGGATGACGCGCGCATCTGGGATCCCGAGGTGATCACCCCCCGCGACTCGGCTCTGTTGCCGGCCGCGGGCATCTCGATGCTGCGCGGATCGCTCGCACCGGGCGGAGCGATCATCAAACCGGCCGCCGCATCCCCGCACCTGCTCAAGCACCGCGGGCGCGCCGTCGTGTTCGACTCGATCGAAGACTTCCACGCCCGCATCGACGATCCGGACCTCGATATCGATGCCGACTCGATCATGGTGCTGCGCGGCTGCGGCCCGAAGGGCTACCCGGGCATGCCCGAGGTCGCGAACATGCCGCTGCCCACCAAGCTGCTGGAGCAGGGCGTGCGTGACATGGTGCGCATCTGCGACGGCCGGATGAGCGGCACCGCGTACGGCACAGTCATCTTGCACGTCACCCCGGAGGCGGCGGACGGCGGCCCGCTCGCGCTGGTCCAGACCGGCGACTGGATCTCGTTGGACGTGCGAGGCAAGCGTCTCGACCTGGACGTCCCGACAGAGGAGTTGGCGAAGCGCAAGGTCAACCAGGCCACGCTCGACGGATTCGCCAAGCCGCGCCGCGGCTGGGAGCGGCTGTACGTCGACCACGTGATGCAGGCCGACACAGGGGCCGACCTCGACTTTCTGCGCGGCGCCAGCGGGTCGACGGTGAGCCGTGAATCGCATTAGCCCCGTGCCCGTGCCCGTGCCTGTGCCCGCCGCCCGCCTACTCCCCGAGGTGCCGCCCGAACTGATCGCCGCCCTCGAGGAGGCGTGTGCGCGTGTCGAGACCCGCGCGACCGATCGCCTGTCGGCCGCGCACGACGCCTCGCACTACCTGCTCACGCCCCAAGTCATCGTCGCGCCGAAGGATGCCGCCGAGGTCGCCGCGATCCTCGCCACCGCGAGGCGCCAGGGCGTGTCGGTGACCTTCCGCTCCGGCGGGACCAGCCTCAGCGGGCAGGGCGGTTCCGACGCGGTTCTGATCGATACGCGCCGCAACTTCCGCGGCATCCAGGTGCTCGAGAACGGGCGACGGGTGCGCTCCGGGCCGGGTGCGACGGTCCGTGCCGTCAACCTCCGCCTGGCCCGTGACGGCCGCAAACTGGGCCCAGATCCCGCCAGCGAGATTGCCTGCACGATCGGTGGAGTCGTGGCAAACAACTCGAGCGGCATGGCCTGCGGCGTGACGGACAACAGCTACCGCACGCTCGAATCGGCCGTACTGGTGTTGCCGAGCGGAACGGTCGTCGACACGGGCGCGGAGCACGCAGACGAGCAACTCGCGAGCGCCGAACCCGAGTTGTACGCGGGACTGCTCTCGCTGCGCGACCGGGTACGCGACAACCCCGAGTCGGTCGCGAAGATCCGCTCGCTCTACGCGATTAAAAACACGATGGGCTACGGCCTGAACTCCTTCCTCGACCACGACAGTGCGATCGACATCCTGGAACACCTCGTGATCGGCAGCGAGGGCACGCTCGCCTTCGTGGCAGAGGCGACTTTTCGCACTGTGCCCGTGAAGCAGTTTGCGGCGACTGGACTGCTGTTCTTCCCTGACCTGGCCGGCGCGACCAGCGCGCTTCCTGCCCTGGTTGCCGCCGGATTCGCGACCATCGAACTGCTCGACGCGACCAGCTTGCGGGTCGCGCAGCGCGATCCGGTTGCCACCGAGGAGCTCCGCGAGCTGGCGGTCGTCAAGCACGCCGCTCTGTTGGTGGAGTACCAAGAGGACTCCGCCGCGGCCCTCGAGTTGCGGGTCGCGCACGCGCCCGAGGTTTTCGCCCGATTCGACCTCAGCACGCCGGGTGTTCTCAGCGAGGACGCGACGCGTCGGGCGCAGCTCTGGCACATCCGCAAGGGCCTCTACGCGAGCGTCGCCGGTAACCGGCCGTCGGGCACGACGGCGCTGCTCGAAGACATCGCGGTTCCCGTCGATCGCTTGCACGCGACCTGCACCGAGCTCATTCGCCTGTTCGACGTGCACGGGTATGAAGAGAGCGTGATCTTCGGGCATGCGAAGGATGGCAACATTCACTTCCTGATCAACGAACGCTTCGATGTGCCGGAGTCGCTGGCCCGCTACCAGGCGTTCACCGAGGACATGGTGGAACTGGTGCTCAGCCAGGGTGGCACCCTGAAGGCCGAGCACGGCACCGGTCGGATGATGGCGCCGTTCGTGCGACGCCAGTACGGCGACGAGCTGTACGAGGTGATGCGCGAGGTGAAGGCGCTCGTCGACCCCGATGGATTACTCAACCCGGGCGTGCTGCTCAACGACGATCCCGAGGCGCACATTCGGCATCTCAAGACCGCACTGCCGATCGAGGCCGAGGCTGATCGTTGTGTCGAGTGCGGCTACTGCGAGCCGGTTTGCCCGAGCAAAGATCTGACCGTCACGCCGCGGGAACGGATCGTGCTGCGGCGCGAGATGGCGCGCGCCGAGCAGGCTGGCGAGACCGAGCTGCTGCGCACCCTGCAGAAAGAGTATGAATACGACGGCGTGCAGACCTGTGCCGCCGACGGCATGTGTCAGACCGCCTGCCCTGTGCTCATCAACACCGGCGACCTGGTGCGCCGGCTGCGGGCCGAGACTGCGGGCACCGTCGAGCAGGCGGGGTGGAAGACGGCGGCCAAGCACTGGGATGGCGCAAGTCGAATCGGCGGTATTGCGCTCACACTGGCCAACCGCGTACCGAGTGCGCTCCCGATCGTGGTGACCAAGGTCGCGCGTGTGGTGCTCGGCAGGGAAACCGTTCCCGAGTACTCGCGGCTACTGCCGACCGGCGGATCGCGACGGAAGGTGCTGACGGCCGCCGCACCCGTCGCCGTCTACTTCTCCAGTTGCACAACGACAATGTTCGGGCCCGAGGGCAGCGGCAAGGACGGTGGCGTGAGCGAGTCGTTCCTGCGGCTGTGTGAGCGGGTCGGCGTCGAGCTGGCGACTCCGGATGACATCCCTTCGCTCTGCTGCGGCACCCCGTGGAAGTCCAAGGGCATGACCGAGGGCTACGCGGAGATGAAGGAGCGGGTCGTCACTTCGCTGCGACGCGCGACCCGGGACGGCGAGCTGCCGGTGGTGTGCGACGCCTCCTCCTGCACCGAGGGGCTTGACGTGCTGCTCCAGGCGGCCGGTGAGCTGGGCATCCGAGTCGTCGACGCGGTCGCCTTCGTCGACGAGCACGTGTTGCCCAAGCTGCCGGAGGGGCGCAAGGTCGCCTCGCTGGCGCTGCATCCGACCTGCTCGTCCACTCGGCTCGGGATCAACCCGGCGCTGCTGCGTGTCGCCGCCGCCGCCGCCGAGGAGGTGCTGGTTCCCGACGACTGGAGCTGCTGCGCCTTCGCTGGCGACCGCGGGATGCTTCATCCCGAACTGACCGAGTCCGCCAGTATGGCCGAGGCCGCCGAGGTGCACGCGTCGGCTGCGACCTCTCACGCCTCGCTCAACCGCAGCTGTGAACTCGGGATGACCCGAGCCACCGGTGCTCCGTATCGCCACGTGCTGCAACTGCTCGACCAAGCCATCTCGAAGGGAGAAAAATATGTCTGACGACAAACTCGTCGCCATTGTCACCGGCGGTGCGAGTGGCATCGGGGCCGCAACGGTCTTGCTACTGCGTGCCCGCGGCGTCGAGGCCGTCGTGCTCGATCGCGACATCAGTGCCGTGCCAGAGGGCGTCCCGGCCTTCGTCTGCGATGTGACCGACGACGCGGGCGTGCCCGCAGCCGTTGATGCCGTAGTCGAGCGGTTCGGACGCCTCGATATCGTGATCAACAACGCCGGAATCGGTGCAACGGGGGATGTTGCGGCCAACCCGGTCTCGGAGTGGGTGCGCGTCTTCGACGTCAACGTGATCTCGATGGCGCGCGTGACCGCTGCCGCCTTGCCATACCTCCGAAAGTCCCCGAACGCGGCCGTCGTCAATACCTGTTCGGTCGTCGCGCTCGTCGGCGTCAAGCAGCGTGCCCTCTACGGCGCGAGCAAAGGCGCGGTCGCGGCGCTCACCCTCGCGATGGCAGCGGACCACGTCAGCGAAGGCATCCGCGTCAACGCCGTCGCGCCGGGCACCGCGGACACCCCGTGGGTCGGACGTCTGCTCGACGCCGCCGAGAATCCGGAGGCGGCAGCCGAGGCACTGCGCAAGCGGCAGCCGATAGGCCGGCTGGTCTCGGCTGACGAGGTCGCGAATGCGATCGTCTACCTCGCGTCGCCTGCCGCCGCTTCGACCACCGGGACGATCCTGAATGTCGACGGCGGTATGTCGACCCTGCGGATATGAGCGCCGCCGAGCAGGTGGCTGTGCGTGTCGCCACCGAGGAGTCGTTCGACTTGGCCGAGGGGCCGGTCTGGGATCCGATCCGCGAGAAGCTGCTGTGGGTCGACATCCGCCAGGGCACGGTGCTCGTTGGCGATCTGCACGACGACGGGACGATCGCGATCGTCGATCGGGTGAGCACCCCCGGCATGATCGGCGCGGTCGCCGTATCCGAGGCGGGCGACTGGATTCTCGCTGGCGAGCGCAAGATCCTGACCCGATCGGTTGACGGGCGACTTGGGGTAGGTCCGACGGTGCTGGACTCCGGCTCCGGCCGCCGCCTCAACGACGGCAAGCCCGATCCCGCCGGGCGTTTCGTGGTCGGTACGCTCAAGATCGACGAGAGCGAGACCGCCGAAGAACGGCTCGTCGTCGTGCAGCCGGACGGCCGCCTCGACGACCTCGACGACGACCTCACCCTCTCGAACGGTCTCGCCTGGACCGCCGACGGCTCACTGCTCTACAGCATCGACACGGGGCACCAGGTGGTGCACGTTCGCGACTACGACGTGGCCACCGGCAGCGCGGGACCGCGCCGCGTCCTGGTCACCATCAAGGGGAACGTCCATCCCGACGGCATGTGCCTGGATGTCGATGGCCACCTCTGGATCGCGATTTGGGGCGGCGGCCAGGTGCGCCGATACTCGCCCGATGGCGTGCTCGAGCGCACTATCGACGTCCCCGCGCTGCACACCAGCTGCGTCAGTTTCGCCGGACCCGAACTCGCGACCATGGTCATCACAACGGCGACCAAGGATCTCAGCGCAGAGCAGCTCGCTGCCTTCCCGCTCTCGGGCCGACTCTTCACCGCCGATGCCGGGGTCACTGGCCTAGCGCCGCGGCTGTGGTCCGGTCACCCGAACTCCCTGACCACCCCGAACAACTAACGAGGAACATCATGAAACTCCTGCGCATCGGCTCGGCCGGATCCGAGAAGCCCGCCGTTCTCGTCAACGACGGCGCATACCTCGACCTCTCGGATGTTGTCACCGACTTCGACGAGGCGTTCTTCGGCGGTGGCGGTGTTGACCGCATTCGCCCGATTGTCGCTGAGCGTTTGGCGAGCGGCGTCGGCGTGCTCGAGATTGGCGCGCAGCGGATTGGTGCCCCGATCGCGCGGCCGCACCAGATCCTCTGCATCGGTCTCAACTATCGCGACCATGCTGCCGAGACGGGCCAGGCCGTGCCCGAGGAGCCGATCCTGTTCACCAAGTCGCCGAACACCCTGATCGGGCCAAACGACGACGTGCGCATTCCGCGCGGTTCGACGAAACCCGACTGGGAGGTCGAGCTGGGCATCGTGATTGGTGCGCGTGCCAGCTACCTGGACGCGGTTGACGACGCGAAGGGCGTGATCGCCGGCTATACGGTCGTCAACGATGTGAGTGAGCGCGCCTTCCAGCTGGAGCGCAACGGCCAATGGTCAAAGGGCAAGTCATCCGAGACCTTCAACCCGGCCGGGCCGTGGCTGGTCACGCCCGACGAGATCAAGGACGTCCTCGCCCTCGACATGTGGCTGGATGTCAGCGGCGTCCGCCGCCAGACCGGAACGACCTCGACGATGGTCTTCGATCCGTTCTTCATCGTGCACTACCTCTCGCAGTTCCTCGTTCTCGAGCCCGGCGACCTGATCAATACCGGTACGCCGCCAGGGGTCGGCATGGGCTTCAAGCCGCCGATCTGGCTGCAGGCCGGCGACGTGATGGAACTCGGCATCGAGGGCCTCGGCTCTCAGCGCCAGAACGTGCTGGCTCCCCGGTGAAGGCTTTCGTCATCACCGGGCCCGGCCAGGCCGGCGTTCAGGATGTCGCACCCCCCGTCGCCGCCCCCGGTGAGGTTGTCGTGAACGTCGCCCGTGCGGGTGTGTGCGGCACGGACATCGAGTTCTTCACGGGAGGAATGCAATACCTGCACGATGGCTCCGCCGAGTACCCGATGCGCATCGGCCACGAGTGGATGGGCACGGTCAACGCGATCGGGGAGGGGGTCGACGCGCGCTGGCTCGGCCGTCGCGTCACCGGCGACACGATGCTCGGCTGCGGCGTCTGCCGCCGCTGCACCGCCGGGTACCAGTGGGTGTGCGAGTCCCGCACCGAGCTCGGCATCCTCGGCGGTCGGCCGGGAGCGCTCGCCGAGCAGCTTGCGGTGCCCGCGAGCTCGCTGCACGCACTGCCGGACACCGTTGACGACTCGCTCGGTGCCCTAGTCGAGCCGGGCGGCAACGCCCTGCGCGCGGTCTGGGGTGCCAACCTCGCGCCGGGAGATCGCGCCCTCGTTCTCGGGCCGGGCACAATCGGGTTGCTGGTCGCGATGTTCGCTCGCGCGGCGGGCGCCGAGGTGCATGTGATGGGTCGATCGCCGCGGTCGCTGGAGTTCGCGTCAACGCTCGGTTTCGACGGGGTCTGGACTGAGCACGGTCTGCCAGACCTCCCCTGGGACGCCGTCATCGACGCCTCGAATGCGCTGGCGCTCCCGGCCAAGGCTCTCAAGCTCGTGGAGCCCGGCAAGCGCGTCGTCTACGTCGGCCTAGCTGGCTCGCCCAGCCTCATCGACACCCGAACGCTTGTGCTGAAGGACGTCACCGCGGTCGGCATCCTGAGTGGCTCGCCGGGCCTGAGCGCGACGATCGAGGCGTATGCGGCAGCCGAGATCGACCCGCGGCCGCTTATCGCTGCGACCGTTGACCTCGACCAGCTCGCGCCGGTGCTCGCGGGAGAGCGGCCCGAGGGGTCGGGGCCGGGGCCGAAGTTCCACGTGGCGGTCTCAGTAGCAGCCTGAGCAGCACAACGACGGCGAGCAGCACAACGACGGCGAGCGGACCGGGATCACGCGCGAACCGTTCGTGGCGCCTCGACCCGGGTCGGGTCGGGTCGGCGAGGATCAGTGTGGTGGCGAACTCTCGTTCGTTGGAACCATCGTGGAGGTCTAGAAGATGTCGGGCCGGGCGAACTCCGCTGGGTACCCGGCAGCGGTGCGCGGGTCGAGCTTCAGGTGCGAGTGCAGGATGGGGAGCGTTCGGCGCACCGCGACCTCGATCCGCGAGCGGAGGTCCTCGGAGGTGACCTTGTAGTCGGCGAAGTCGTTCTCGCTGGCGAAGATGCCGAGCGGCAGAGTGAGCGACTGGAAGAAGCCGAACAGCGGCCGCATCTGGTGTTCCACGAGGAGCGCGTGCCGGTCGCTGCCGCCAGTGGCGGTGAGCACGATGGGCTTGTCGATGAGCGCGTACTGCCCGATGTGGTCGAAGAACAGCTTGAACAGGCCGGTGTAGGTGGCGCGGTACGCGGGGGAGCCGACGACGATGACGTCCGCCGTCTCGACCGACTCGAGCGCGGCGCGCGCGTCCGGCCCGATGTCGCTGCGGAACGGACCCTGGCAGAGCTGGCCAAGCAGCGGGGCGAGCTCGATGATGGTCGCCGTCCCCCCGAGGCTCTTCGCGTACCTCTCGGCGACCTCGGCGACCAGGACCGTGGTGCGGGACGGGTGCGTCGGGCTTCCGCTCACACCGACAACCGAGGTGACGTGCGGTGTCGTCTCATGATCACTCATCCGACGATTGTGGGCAGTGCGCTTGTTACCCGACAACTTGCATGACGGTTCGTGACGTCGCATCACGATCCGTGTCACCCTCCGCGCCGGGAGGTCGCCGCGAGAGTTAGACGGCGAGTTCGCGGCGCAGTCGGATCAGGCCGTCGCGCATGCGCGTCTTCGCGGTGCTGACCGGCACGCCCAGCAGCTCCGCGATTTCGGTCTGGGTGTGTCCGGCGAAGTACGCCAACTCGATCGCCTGCCGCTGCACCG
>JAYWDH010000221.1:0-3386 GCA_043779945.1 Microbacteriaceae bacterium | reverse complement strand
CCCTGCTGGCGCTGCTCTACCTGGCGGTCTCGCTTGTCGGCGGTCTCGGTGCCGCGTTACTCGGGCTACGGCTCGGCTCTCTCGGGGTCCCCGTCCTGGAAGTCCACGAGTGAGCACGCTCGTGGTCATCGTCACGCTCGCAGCAGGTGCGATCGGTGCGCTGCTGCGGTACGCGGCATCCATCCTGTTCGCCGGTCGCTCGAGACTGCCGCTGGCTGTGCTGCTCGTCAACGCGGTGGGCTCGATGATCGGTGGCATCGTGCTCGGTCTGGTGCAGTCGGGTGCGATCGGCCCGGATGCGCGGCTCGTCGTGCTCGGCGGCATCGCCGGCGGCCTCACCACCTTCAGCACCCTGAGCGTCGAGACCGTGCAGCTCGCCCTCGCCGGACGGTGGCGCATCGCCCTCGGCAGCATGCTGGCGAACTTGGTCATCGGGATCGCCGCGGCCGTGGTCGGTTTCGCACTGGCCAGCGGCGTCGGGTAGCCCGCACGCGGGTCCGCCCCGCACCGATTCGCCAAACACCGAGAGTCCGAGACGTCCGCACGAGGCAATCTTGTCGAGCGCCGGCGTGCGCGGCGCCCTGCAGATCAAGGCGGAATGGCGTGGAACGCTCCGGTACTTCGACCAGGTACCTTCCTCAGCTCCTGCGCAAGAGCGACGACATCACCGTCGCGCCCGGTCAGCATCCGGATGCCGCGGCTACCGCGGATCGAGCGACGACAGAGTCGCGACCACCTGGCGCGCGATGGTGCGGCCAGCCCTGTTCGCTCCGATCGTGGACGCGGTGGGGCCGTAGCCCGCGAAGAACACCCGCGCGTTGCGCCAGGCTGCACCGCCGCCGACCCCGATGCCGCCCTCTTTTTCGCGCAGCTTGAGGGGCGCGAGATGCCGCAGTTCCGGCCGGAAGCCGGTGGCCCAGATGATCGCGTCGGCGTGCTGGACTCGGCCGTCAGGGAACCGCACGCCATCCTTCTCGATCGAGGAGAACATCGGCTGGGCGCGCAGAAGGCCGCGATCGATGGCGGCCTGGATCCGACGGGAGCGCGGCACACCCGTCGTTGAGACGATGCTCGGCAGCGCGCGGCCCTCGCGCGCTGCCGCATCCTGAAGCGCCACCGCGCCAACGCCGGACTCGATGTTGAGCTCCTGGTCCTCAAGGAATTCGATGGGGCGACGGGCCACCCAGGTGATGGAGCCCGCGACGTTCTCGAGCTCCACCAGGAAGCCGATCGCGCTCGTGCCGCCGCCGACGACGACCACATCCTTGCCGGCAAAATCGGCCGCGCTGCCGTACTCGACGGTGTGCAGGTGGCGGCCCTCGAAGTCATTCATTCCCGGGTAGTACGGGATGAAGGGCGAGCCCCAGGTCCCGGTCGCGTTCACCAGCACCCGAGCCGACACCTCGCGCTCCCCGTAGTCGCCACCGAAACGCACCGCGAAGCCGTCGAGAGTCGCCTCAACCCGCGTGACGTTGGCCGGGCGCACCACCTGCAACTCGAAGTACTCCTCGTAGCGCCGGTAGAAGTCGGCGACGACCTCCTTCGCGGGCGCCTTCCGATCGGCGCTATCAAAGCTCACGCCGAGCTCCTCCATGCCCGGCAAATCGTTCACGCGATGGGCGTACCCCAGCTTCAGCGCTTCCCAACGGAATTGCCACGCGCCACCCGCACCAGGCCCGCGATCGAGCAACACGAAATCATTGCCCGGATCCAGTCCCAACCGGCGCAGATAGTAGGCAACCGACAGCCCCGCTTGTCCCGCGCCGACCACAACCACAGGCGTGTCGGTGGTGCGCTCGGTCACGCGACAACGTTACCGGGCCACCCGGAAAACAGCCGCTCAGCATGCGCGCGGCGGTCGCGCTTTCGGACGCGGCCAACCATCCTGAGCGGTGGATGCTGCGTGATAGACTTTCGCGCAGTCTTTAACCTGTTCAGCATTCTGATCGATGAGGGGGTCACGCATGGGGCGCGGCCGTCAAAAAGCGAAGCACACCAAGGTCGCACGCGACCTGAAGTACTTCTCTCCCGACACCAACTACGGTGCACTTCAGCAAGAGCTTTCTGCTCACGAGATACTCCAAGGGGAAACCCGAGCCGCAAATCCGGAGCAACTCGAGGAGGATCTCGAGAAGTGGCCCGAGTACTCGGTGTACGACGTCGAGGAACTCGACGATGACGTCGATCAGTCGAAATCTGCGTAGCGAGTTAGCTACAGCTAGCTCGCGAAGGCTCCAACCAGCTTGACGGCTCCGCCGTCGACGCCCTTGGTGCTCCGCTCGAAGCCGTCGAGGTCGCGTTCGCCGGTCGTGACCCGCCCGGCGACCCAGGCGGGGAGTCCGGCTGCGGTGAGAGCGTGCGTCACGGCGCTCGCGGCGCCCTGCGCAACGATCGCGATCATGCCCACGCCCAAGTTCCAGGTGCCCTCGGCGTCGGCCAGCGAGATGCCACCCCACGCGGCCAGCACGCGGAACACCGGCTGGGGGCTCCAGGTGGAGCGATCCAACTCAACCCACGCGCCACGCGGCAGCACGCGCGCCAGGTTAGCTGCGATCCCCCCGCCCGTGACATGGCTGAGCGCGTGCACGGAGCCGGGCAGCTCGTCGATCACCCGCAGGAGGGGCTTCGTGTAGAGGCGTGTCGGCTCGAGGAGGAGTTCGCCGACCACACCGCCGAGTTCGGTCGAGGTCTCGGTGTAACTCACGCCGCGCTCGGCGAGAATGTGGCGAACCAGCGAGAAGCCGTTGCTGTGCAGTCCGCTCGACGCGATGGCGACCACCACGTCACCGTGTTCTACGCGCTCGGGGCCGAGCACGGCATCCGCTTCGACCGCGCCCACGGCGGCTCCCGCCACGTCGTAGTCATCGGGAGCGAGGAGTCCGGGGTGTTCGGCCGTCTCGCCGCCGACGAGCGCGGTCCCGGTCGCGTCACATGCCGCCGCAATGCCGCCGACAATCGTGGCGATGCGCTCCGGTACGACCTTGCCACAGGCGATGTAGTCGGTCATGAAGAGCGGGCGTGCGCCCACCACCACGATGTCATCCACCACCATGCCCACCAGGTCTTGGCCGATGGTGTCGTGCTTGTCGAGCGCCTGGGCGATCGCGATCTTGGTGCCAACGCCATCCGTGCTAGTGGCCAACAGAGGCTTCGTGAAGTCCCGCAGAAACGACACGTCGAACAGGCCGGCGAAGCCACCGACCCCCCCGAGCACCTCGGAGCCGTGGGTCCGCGCGACGGCAGCCTTCATCAACTCGACCGCGCGGTCGCCCGCTGCGATATCGACGCCGGCCTCTGAGTAACTGTTGGTCGCGCTCACCTGCCCAGGGTAGCGGGGCGCTCCCCGGGACATGTGGACGCCGAGCGTAAGGCCGCCCCGACGGCGC
>JAYWDH010000220.1:0-23213 GCA_043779945.1 Microbacteriaceae bacterium | reverse complement strand
CAGGTTGCAGCGATCGTGATGGACGCGAGGTCGGCGCCGGTGAGTTCAGCGACCAGTTCGCGCAGCAACATCCGGCCGGTCAGAAAGCGCTCGGGCCGCGGATGGCTGCGAAGGGTGCACGCCACGATTGTCCCTCGTTCGCAACCCCACAGCGAGCTACGTGGGCTCGGAGTGCCGCCTTTCGCTACCCGAGGGCAGACGGCCGCCGGTGCTCGGCGCTGATCATCCAGGCGAACTGCTCGAGTTTCTGGATGATCGCGTGCAACAGATCCGCGCTCGTCGGATCTTCTTCGTCCACGGCATCGTGCACGCGACGGCAGGTCGCGACGGTCGTCTCCAGGCGTGCGGTGATCATGTCGGC
This sequence comes from Microbacteriaceae bacterium, assembly GCA_043779945.1. Lineage (GTDB taxonomy): Bacteria > Actinomycetota > Actinomycetes > Actinomycetales > Microbacteriaceae > Lysinimonas. The sequence continues at coordinate 22,852 of JAYWDH010000220.1, read as the reverse complement.
AGTGTCGATGGTGAGCACCTCCCCGCCGGGGAACTCCTCGAGCTTCGTCGTCTCGGTGACAACGCGGCCTCGGCCATCTGGCGTCGAGTGCAGGGCGCGCATCCGCTCGGCCACATCATCGGCGAACTCGCGAGTCACCCCGGTCACTTCGTCGAGCTGAAGGTGCAGGTCGCGAAAATTCGGCCCGACCACATTCCAGTGGGCCTGCTTTCCCTGCGAGGCGAGCTCGATCAGGTCGACGAGCACGGCCTGCAGCGAGTCAGTGAGGGCGCGCGAGGCGAGGAAGCCATTCTCCGCGTTCTCGCGCGGCGTTTGGAGGACTTCGGGGGTGCGGGTGTCGGTCATGTGAGGTCTCCTTCTGTCGCGATTTCGGTCAGTTTTACGGTACGCGCGGGATGTCGTGGTGCCCGGTTCTCCCAGGTGGCGCCAAGGCTCCCCTTTTGTTCACCCCGCCCCGCTACGGTGTGCCGCAACACGATCCTTCGACCCCAGGGAGCCGCGGTGCACGACCACGACACGGTCTTCGCCGACTACCACCGCACCCGCACCCGCCGCATCGTCGCGGTGGTGACGGGGTGGGTGCTGGCTGCGGCACTCGGCGTCTCGGGAGTTGTGGCCATCGGCGCAGTCACCGCCCAGCCCGCGGCGGCAACCGCGGCGACAACCGCGGCGACAGTCCCGGTGGACAGTGCGGCAGCCGTGACCTCAACCTTGGCTCTGGCACCGGCACCGGCACCGGCACCGCCCGCACCCATCCCTGTGCCGACCCAGAGTATTGCGCCCGCTCTCACGCCCACGCCGACATCGACCGCCGCTCGGCAAACCACGTACGCGATCGCGATCGCGGCGACCGGCTACCAGATCGAGCTCAACGCGTGCCAGTGGGTTCGCATGAACCTGGCGGATACCCTGCCGATCGTCGGCGCCCACACGCACTGCGGCGGCATCCTGGTGCTCCGTTTGCAACTCGGGGACACCGTGACGCTCAGCGGTCAGGGGCTCGACGGGGCCTACCGGGTGGCTGACGCCCTCGACGCCAAGGCGGGCGACAACTCGGCCTCGGCGACTGCGGGGATGACCGCGACTGTGATCCTGCAGAGCTGCTACCTGGGCGGTGGCGGCAGGGTGCGGCTGGTCGGACTGATTCAGGAAGCGCGTTAACTTTCGCCGCGTATGGTGCACCCATGGCAACTGATTTCGACCCGGATGAGATCGTTCGACAGGTCACCGAAAGTTTGTCCGCGAAGTACCCCGATCACGATCGGACCCGCGTCGAAACGCTCGTCCGCACCCAGGTTGATGAGTTGAAGGACCGGCCGATCCACGACTACGTCGGTGTGCTTGCCGAACGAGCCGTGAAGAAGCAACTCAAGCACGGCTGAAAGCACGGAAGGGGGAACTCGAACGGTCCCCATTGCTCCGCTATTTTTCTCGACCGCCCTTGATCGATGGCGCCTGAATCGTGCTCGGGCCATTGTCGATGAGGTCAGCGTCGGAGTCCAGGATCATCGCCGCAGATCTGTGGCAGGGGAATCCCCTCAACGAGTTTAAGGTGAGAACCGGCACTGATCGCGAGGCCTGCCGCCGCGTGCGGCGGGTAATGGGTCGTGCTGCGGGAAGCATGATTTTCCTTGATCAGCCGCCATCCCTGCCGGCGGCAACTTTCCAACCTCCCACACCCGGGGTGCGGACCGCGGCGAGTTCGCGGGACGGAAGGAAGGGCGACACGGTCGACGAGTTGTCTGACGGAGCGCTCGCTGAGAGGTCCGTCTGTCGATTCTGTGGACTTGCAGTCGCGTTCCTCGGCTCGGGTGGAGGGGTGCGAGCGCAAGCTCCGGGCGATTCCCGCGTCGGCACGCCTGGTCCTTCGGGACTTTGTGCCCTAGCTAGCTCGTTGGGGTGCCCGTTAAGTTTGGAGCACGGCAAAGGGCATTGCAAGAGCATGGGTGCTCGGTGTCGATGAGGCGCCTGTACGTGTCGGCTGGTCTTCCTCCGAAGGCGGACTGGGTAGTCGCAAGTGCCCCATCCGCTAGGTCTTGGTTCGCAGTGAAGTGATCCTTTGATTGAGTTGCTTTTCTCGCGTTCCGTGGAACAGCCCCGTTGTTTTCGGTGGGGGTGAACGGGCGAGGCGAAGAGGAGCAGATCGTGTCGACGCAGGGCGAGGCATCCAGGACAGTCACTGTCCCGTTGCGCCTGGAATGGCTCGACGGCCTGATCAGAACAATCCAATTGACTGTCGTGGATCTTGACGATCTGACCGAGGAAATCCGTCTGGACGGGCAAACGATCGGTTTCATCAACCGTGCCGGTCGCATCTTCGTGGCGCAGAGCGGAACCCGATTGGATCGTGCTGAGGAATGCGGCCAATGCCTTTTGTGGGACAAGGCCGCGGCGACCCTTGTCACCCTATTGGGCCGCCTCCCAGAAAGGGAGGAACCCGATCCGTGCTCGGCGATGCCGGAGCACGCGACCGGTTACCGCGACGCCGATACTGGTCACGAGCCGAACCGTCAAAGCCGCCCGGCGTACGAAATGTCACGGTAGGTAGGCGAGAAATGGCAGGCGCATTCTTCGGGCCCGGCGGCCCAGCCTGCACGGTCACCCGTGCTGAGGGCATCTCTGAAACGCCAACCGGAGAGGACATCCTCGTTCGACCGCTGTCCGCTTCCCAGCGGCGAGTGGTCGATCGGCGTTTGCCCGATGTCGACGCGTGCAGTCCGCTGGGATTCGTCGAGGAGAATCACGATGGGCGGTGAAGCTGACACTCTCCAGGCCCGGCGTCGTGCGTTTGGCGCGGAACGGCCTGCGGGTGGAGTCGAAGAACTGTTGGAAGACATCACCGCTGGCCCGAAAGCGATCTTCCAAGTTGGAATCGTCAGCGAAGCCAGGCCGATGCCAGTTATACACGCGGGAGTGGTACGGGATCGTGACTTCCAGTCCCACAAAAACTCAATAACTGTTTGTGGTTGAGGCCCTCATGGTGATTTTGGGGTGTGTTGACTTCGCAGCAGACACGGGGATTTTTGATCCCAACGCGCTACGCATTCGCAACGTCACGTTGCACCAGCCAAGTGAAACGTCCCGCTCTGGAAGTCGTGGCAGCGGGACTTGCCGTCGCCGCGATCGTTGTCGTGATTGGGACAGCGATTCTTCCGAGGGCAAAACATTCTGTCTGAGCAAGACAGACAGTGCCACGAGAGGGTAATTTCCACCTGGTGCGGCCAACACGATGGGACGAACTCATGATCGACGGGTTGGCGGTGGTGCGACTGGCCGACTCGGACCGGGACGACCGTCTGGTCGCTTGTCAGGCTGGCGGCGGTGCCGCCCCGAACCTGCTTTCGACAGACAACCCCGCACGAGCTCCTCGCTGCTCTAAAGTCGCGAAGGTGGAGAGCGCGAAATCCGAGTCGGGGGCCGTTTCTCCGCGGAGCACGATGCGTTCACTCGAGCGCGCTCTCGACGTGCTCGCGGTCTTGCAGCGACATCGTCGCCCCCTCCGGCTGACCGAGGTGGCGCGCGACGCCGAACTTCATCTCGCAACGGCCCAGCGCATCCTCAATGCGCTCGCCCGATCCGGCTATGTGCAACAGGTGAATAGCGGATACACGCTGGGGATTACGTCGCTGTTGAATGCCCATGCGTTCCTCGTGTCCGATGAGCTCAGCTTGATCGCCAGGCCGGTGCTTCAAGAGTTGTCCACGACCAGTGGGCTCACGGCGTCTCTCTCAGTGCGAGTGGCTTGGTCACAGGTTCTGCTTGTCAGAATCGAGGGCGCGCGGCCACTGCGATACCAATTGCCCGTGGGCGAGCAGCTCTCGCTTCATCTCGGAGGAGCGCGAGTTCTTGCGGCGGGTCTCAGGCCCGATGAGTTGACAGAATTGATCGACTCGCTCGGGGAGATCCGGCTGGCGAGTGGCGACATACTCAGTGGCGACGAATTCCGCGCGGCTCTCGATCTCATCCGCGCGCAGGGGTACGCGGCGGGGGTCAGTCAGCGCGAGCTGGGAGCCGCCTCGGTCGCAGTTCCGGTTTACGGACGCGAGGGCTTGCTGCGCGCCGCCCTTCAGCTCTCCGGGCGGGCTGACGACTTCGAGCCGACAAAGCTAGGTGGTTACGTCGCCGAGCTGACGCGCGCCAGTGCAGCGATCACGCGCCGCATCCCCTGATGTGCGCTACGTCTTGTTGCGCAGGATGTAACTGTTCACTGGTCGCCCAGCGGATCCGTATTCCAAGGTCAGATCGACGATCCCGCGTCGCTCAAGTTCAGTGAGGTACCTCTGTGCGGTAGGCCGACTCATTCCGAGATTCGCCGCGACCTCCGCCGCCCCCACCGGATTACTCGCGGCGAAGACCTCATCAAGCACCTTCTGCATCGTTGGGTGGAGCCTGCCGCGTTGACCGTCACCCGACGCCCCTCTCAGCAGTCCGTAAAGGCCGTCCACACCCGCCTGATCGACCGGCCCGACGCCCGTGAGACGATTGCGCCATTTTCGATATGCCTCGAGCTGCTGTCGCAGCTGGTCAAAAGCGAACGGCTTGACCAGGTAGTAGATCGCGCCGCTCCGCATCGCGGCGCGCACCGTTGTGAGATCGCGGGCCGCAGTGACCACGATGCAATCTGGCGGGTTATCGCTGGTGCTGAGGGAACGCAGCAGGCTGAGACCGTCCTCGCCCGGCAGGTAGATATCAAGGAGAAGAAGATCGGGCTCGTGCTCGGCGATCGCGAGGCGCGCCTCGGTGGCACTGCGGACGGTTCCCACGCATGCGAACCCGGCGACCCGTCCGACCCGGTCGGCATGGATCTGTGCGACCCGGAAGTCATCGTCGATGACGAGCACTTTGATCATTCGACTTGTTCCATCAGGCTCGCGGGGGAGACGTCGGTACCGGGCGCGCGGTTGGGAAGTGTCACCTCGAAGCGCGCACCGCTGGTCGAGGTGATGGAGATGGACCCCCCTGCCCGGAATACGAGACGACTGACGATCGCCAGCCCGAGCCCCCGACGTGTGCCCGCTCGGGGCGCCTTGGTCGAGTATCCGTCGAGAAGTAGGTCGTCGAGGTGCTCAGCAGGGATCCCGGGTCCGTTGTCGCGAACCACGAGCCGCACGCCATCGACCTCTTGCATCGTGATGACAATCTCGCGGGGTCCATCCTGCTCCGAGACCGCATCGATCGCGTTGTCGATGAGGTTGCCGACGATGGTCAGGAGAGTGCGCTCGTGGTCTGGCGACGCCGAGAGAAAAGAGTCATCGGTCACGACGAGCGAGATCTGTTGTTCCGCGGCGACTGTGATCTTCGCGAGGAGAAGCGCCGCGAGTTGCGGCGACTCGATTCGGCTCTTCAGGCCACGGGCGATCGAGGACGGCGTGTTCGACACGCGTGCGAGGTAGGACAAGACCTCGTCGTACTCGCCCATCTCGGTCAGGCCCATGATCACGTACAGCTGATTGGCGTATTCGTGCTCCTGGGCGCGCAGCGCCTCGGTGAGACCGTTGATCGCGTGCAACTCCCGTACCAAGCCTTCAACCTCGGTGCGGTCGCGCACGGTGACGACCGACCCGATGTTGTGTCCCCCGAGTTCCACGCGCATGTGGTTGACCGCGAGGAGATACTCGTCGGTCACGATCACCTCGTCTGTCCCCCGAATCCGCCCAGACAGCACGTCGAGAAGTCGGCCCTCGGGGAGAATGTCGGCGAGCTTTCGTCCCACGATGTCGGGATTCAGGTCGAGAAGCCGGGTCGCCTCTTCGTTCACGACGGTCACCCGATCGTCTGTGTCGAGCCCAAGCATTCCCTCTTTGATGCCATGCAGAAGGGCTTCTCGTTCTCGAAGGAGCGATGCGATCGAAGCGGGCTCAAGGCCGAAGGTGACCCGTTTGATCCTGCGGGCCAGAAGGATGGAGCCGAGCACGCCGAAGAGCAGAATGAGGATCGAGTACCCGAGGATGGTGCGCAGGTCCAGGACGAGTTGCGAATCGAGTTGAGTTTCGAGGATGCCGACCGAGACTTCACCGATGACGACGCCTCGATCAGAAAAAACGGGGGCGATCCCATTGGCCGAGGTGCCGAGGCTCCCTTTGTCGACCCCGACGTGTGTGTTCCCGTCCAGAGCTAGGACGCCCTCCTCCAGCCGTTTGCCAATCATCGCTGGGTTCGGGTGCGAGAAGCGGATGCCATCTCGGTCCGCGACGACCACGTACGCCGCTCCCGTCGCCTGGCGGAAACGCTCGGCCATCGGCGCGATCTTGCCGCCGGGGTCACCGATTTCCAGAGCAGAGATGACGCTCGGGGTTTTCGCTACTGAGGAGGCAATCCCGAGAGCCCTGAGTTGATATTGCTGCTGCAACGTCTGACTGCTGTCACTGGAGTACAGGTACCCCCCGATAGAAATAGTCAGCACCAGGATCGTGATCACCACCACCAGGATCTGCGTGGCCAGCGGCCATGTCTTCCAACGGCGGAAGGCCGGGAACCTCGTCATTCCGAATCTCGACTCTGCCTTCGTCGTTGAACAAAATGCACGAAACCGCGATCAAGACGCGGATTGCACGCAAATCCCACAACTCTGTCGGCGTACGCGGACCATCCCTATTCTTCAGTCACGTCGGTCCAATCGCATCCTTTGCGACTGGATCAACGCCAGGGATCCTCGTGAGAGGGGCCTTGGGAACCCCACCATACGACAAAGCAGTCGCCGGTGGAGGCGGACTCGTCCGGCTCTTCAATGGCTGTCCGAGCGTCACGGGTGGCGGGCGGAGGCCGTTGACTTCCGTGCAGCCGACCCCTATTCTCGGTCGCGCAGTGATCGTTACTATCACACAATGATAAATGCGGGAATCAGCACCACGGAATCCATTTTTCGCTCCGCGTCCATCTCGGCCGGTAGCCCACGACAAAGGAGTCGCATGTCGGAGTTGTTTCTGGCCATCGGCTTCGGCCTCGTCGTCGCATCAGTGCTCGCGCTGTCCGCCGTCGGGCTGAGCCTGCAGTTCGGCATCACCAACTACATCAACTTCGCGTTCGGCGACTTCATGGCGGTTGGCGCCTACACGTCGTGGACGCTGAACACCGGGTACCTCCACCTGAACATCTGGGTCTCGATGCTGATCGGCGGTCTCACCGTCGGCGTGATGGCGGTGCTGCTGAATCGTTTTCTGCTCGCGCCGTTCGCGCGTCGCTTCCAGAAGCTGTTCTACATCCTGATCGTGACATTCGGGCTCTCGCTCGTTTTGCTCAACCTAGTGAGTTCGGTGTGGGGGACCGAGGTGCAGCGGTACGACATCTCGAACCAGGCGCCGCTGCACGTCGGTCCGTTCCTGTTCACGATTGACCAGCTCGTGGTGATCGGCATCGCGGTCGTCGTAATGCTGGCGATTCACTTCATGCTCAAACGCTCTCGTATCGGCAAGTCGATGCGAGCCATGTCCGACAACTCGACGCTCGCCATGACGAGCGGGATCAACACCCGGTTCATCACAACCCTCACCTGGTTCCTGTCGGGTTTGCTCGCCGGTATCGGCGGAACGGTTCTTGGCATCACGCAGGCCAGCATCACGCCGGGATCGGGGGAGACATTCCTCTTCGTGATTTTTGCCGCAGTGATCGTCGGGGGCGTCGGCAGCATCTACGGCGCGATGGTCGGGGCGGTCATCGTCGGACTCGCAACCGAAGTGGCGGCTTTGATCATCGACCCGTCCTACAAGCTCGACATCGCCTTTGCCATCCTGATCCTCGCGCTCCTGTTCCGGCCCAACGGCCTCTTCTCCCGACCCGGAAAGGCCTGACCATGTCGCCCCTCGTCTACTACCTCTTTACCTTGGCGTTCTTCGTCTTCGCATATTGCATCCTCGGATGGGGCCTCAACCTGCAGTTCGGTCACGCCGGTATCCTGAACTTCGCGTACATCGGCTTCGTCGCGATCGGCGCATACGTCACCGGTGCCCTGAGCCTCGGAAAGCCGGCGGGTGGCCAAAGCTATATCTTCGGCTTCGCCTTACCGTTCCCACTCGGATTGGTCCTTGGAGGCGTCGCAGCCTGCGTGTTCGCGCTGCTGGTCTCGGTGCTGACCTTCCGCAGACTGCGCACCGACTACCTCGCGATGGTTTTGATCTCGCTCTCTCTCGTGCTCTACGACTTCATCAACAACTTCGTTCCGCTATTCGGCGGAGCGGACGGTTTGACCAACGTGCCGGAGCCCTTCGCCGATGTCCTTGGCCTGGACACGAACACCTTCGTCCCGTTCTTTGCGGGCGTCGCGCTCGTCGTCGCGCTGCTGATGTGGTGGGTGATGAGCCGGATCACGAGTTCGCCGTTCGGTCGCACACTGCGGGCAAGCCGGGACGACGATGAGGCGACGGCCGCACTCGGTAAAAACGTCTTCCGCTTCAGGCTGATCGCCATGCTGATCGGCTCGTTCTACGCCGGGATCGGCGGCGGCCTGATCATCGAGTTCGCCGGGGCATTCAACACCAGTGCTTGGCTACCCGGCGAGACGTTCCTGATCTTCGCGGCGGTCATCGTCGGTGGGGTCGGGAACAACAAGGGAATGATCCTGGGTGCGCTCATCGTTCCGGTGCTCTTCACGCAGCTGCCCAAGTTCGTCCCCGACATTCCCGGTCACCCCGGTCTCGTTCTGAACATTGCGGCTATGGCCATCGGCATATTGCTGATGCTCGTCCTCTGGTTCCGCCCGCAGGGCGTGATCCCCGAAAAGAAGCGAATGAGCAAGTTGCCGCCGCTCAGCCAACCCCTGGCTGCGGTCGGCGCGGCTCCTGTTCAACTCACGACGGAGGAAACACTGTGACTGTCGCAGACATCGCCGGGTCGCCGGCTGCCATCTCGGCGGATTCCGCACTGGCAGCTGTGGATGTCCACAAATCGTTCGGCGGAGCCAATGCCGTCAACGGCGCGACTTTCAGCGTCCCGACTGGTTGCATCACTGCGCTGATCGGTCCCAACGGCGCTGGCAAGACGACCGTCGTCAACATTCTCTCGGGGGCGTTGAGCGGCGACTCCGGCCAGGTGACAATGGGCGAGCTCGACGTCACCGGGCTGCCGAGCTTCCAGCGGGCACGACTCGGGCTCATCCGGACCTTCCAGCTTTCCCGGGAGCTAGGAGGTCTCACGGTCTTCGAGAACCTCATGGTCGCTGCCAAAGTGCAGCCGGGCGAGTCCCTCACGAACGTCTACTTCCGACCCGGACTCGTCAAGCAGGCTGAAAAGGAGAATCGAGCTCGCGCGGCCAGCGTCCTCGAGCAGTACGGGCTCTACGAGCTGCGCGACAGTTGGGCGCGCGAACTGTCCGGCGGGCAGAAGCGCCTGCTTGAGATCTCGCGCGCGGTGATGGCGGAACCCAGCCTGCTACTGCTCGATGAACCGATGGCCGGCGTGAACCCGGCGCTGATCGACCGGATCGGTGAGCACATCCGCGATCTCAAGAACGCGGGCGTCACTGTCTTGATGGTTGAGCACAACCTCGCAGTGGTCGAGGAGATCTGTGATCACATCATCGTGTTGGCCGAGGGACGCACCCTCGCGACCGGCTTGATGAGCGAACTCCGCGACAACGCAGACGTTGTTCGCGCTTACTTGGGAGGAGTGCTCGATGGACGCGTTGATCGCTGAAAACGTTTCGAGCGGCTACGGCCGCTCACCGATCGTGCGAAACGTCAGCATCTCGGTCGCGGCCGGAATGGTGACGGCCATCGTTGGACCGAACGGCGCAGGCAAGTCGACCTTCGCCAAGACGCTCGCCGGCATCCTGCGTCCAACGACCGGGAAGATCACCGTGAACCAAACGGATATCACCCACGTTTCTGGGCACCTCATCCCGCGCTACGGACTCGCGTACGTGCCGCAGAACGACAACGTGTTCCGCACCCTCACGGTGCGAGAAAACCTCGAGATCGGTGGTTACGCATCCAAGAAGGACGCGCGAGTGCGCATGCAGGAGGTGCTCGACATCTTCCCCGACCTCGCAAGAGCCCAGGAGAAGAAAGCGGGCAACCTCTCGGGTGGCCAGCAGAACCTGCTCGCGATCGCCCGCGCACTGATGGCCGAGCCAACTGTGATTGTGCTCGATGAGCCAACGGCCGGGCTGTCGCCTGCGTATACGGATGTGGTCTGGCGCCAGGTTGAGCTCATCGCGAAGGACGGCACGGCGGTTCTCGTCATCGAGCAGAACGTTGAACGGGCGCTGTCCCACGCTCAGTTTGTCAACGTGCTCGTGGCAGGGGCTAATCACGTGCACGGCACTGTCGCCGAGATCGCACAACTCGATCTGGCCGGCATCTTCCTCGGGCGTGATCGCGCCCCGGACTCCAACTCCCCTTCCACCAACAAGTAAGAGAAACGAGGAAATGCAATGAAAGCAGTTCTCGAACGCGAGCGACGCAGCCGTCGTATCGCGCTGGGCGTCAGCATCGTCGCTGCCGTCGCGCTCGTCGTCACCGGATGCTCATCGGGTGGTTCGTCGTCAGGATCGGCGTCGAAGCTCACGATCGGTGAGATTTTCCCTTTCACCGGAGCCAAGTCGATCCTGTCCGATTGGGGCATTCACGGCGTGGCGGCCGGCATCTACGAGGTCAACCACAACGGCGGCGTGATGGGGCATCAGCTCGTCTCGGCCAGCGCCGACGACGCGGCTGACTCGGTGGATACCCTTCCCGCTTTCCGAAAGCTCCTGCTGAACAACCCGATCGCCGTGATCGGTCCGTTCTCACCGACAATCGAGGCCGTCATCGGCAACTTCGGTGCCAGTCACGTCCCCGACTTCATGATCGGAGGCTCGACTCAGCTGGACAACATGAACTACCCCTACGTGTTCCGCACCACGTCATCCGACTCGAACGAGTCAGTTGCCATGGCGTACGACGCCGCCAAGGTGAAGGGCTTCAAGACCGCATCGCTGATCTTTGACAATTCGGCCAACTCGCAGGGCTTCGTGGCCCCGCTGACGAAGGCGTTCGAGGCGCTCGGCGGCACTGTTCAGCAGAGTCTCACGATCGTGCCGGGCCAGGGCTCGTACCGATCAGAGCTTTCCAAGGCATTCGCCGGTCACCCAGACGTGATCTTCTCTTCGTTCGACACGCAGACCGCGTCGACGCTGTGGGCGAATGCCGACCAGCTCGGCTACCTCGACACGCCATGGATCGGTGACGACCTGCAGTCGTCGAAGGCCTACGCGCAGGCGTTCGGAGCGAAGGCACCGACGAACCTGTTTGCTGCGGTCGCAGCGTCACCGAGCGGCAACGGATACAGCCACTTCCTGGCCGACTACAAAGCTGTCTACAAGGAGGCGCAACCCCTGCCCACCACGTTCAACGAGTACGACTCCATCGTGATCGCGTCACTTGCCATGACCGAGGCGAAGTCGACGGACCCGAAGGTCTGGGTCTCTCACATTGCCGATGTGGCGAGCCCTCCCGGGACGTCGTGTACCGATTACAAGGCCTGTGTCGCATTGCTCAACGCGGGAAAGCAGATTGACTACAACGGTGCAGGAGGAGACGACAACTTCAACAAACACCACAACGTCTTCAGCGGCTTCTCGGTCGTCGGGTTCAACCAGGATCTGACGAACACGGCGGGCACCTACGTCACTCCCGCGCAGATCGCGGCGAGCGTGAAGTAGAACGACGGCAACAGCCCGACGGCCGCTGATGTGTTCATCGGCCGTCGGGCCTCCTCTCTTGATGGAAGGCAACATGACCGGCCTGCTCTCCGGAATCCGAGTGCTCGATCTCACCACCGTGCTCTCGGGCCCCTTCGCCACGTATCAGCTGGGTCTGTTCGGGGCGGAGATCACGAAGATCGAGATCCCCGAGATCGGCGACCTCGCTCGCGAGATCGGCGACGACGATGAGCGCCACACCCGGATGATGGGGGCATCGTTCCTCGCCCAGAACGCAGGAAAGCGGTCGATCACGGTCGACCTGAAGAGCGAAGCGGGCAAAGGAGTCTTCGCGCGATTGGTGGGATCGGCGGATGTGCTGGTGGAGAACATGCGACCCGGGGTGCTCGGCCGACTCGGATTCTCCTGGGAGCGGCTCCAGGAGCTCAACCCGCGACTTGTCTATTGCGCGATCACCGGATTCGGCCAGGACGGCCCGCTCGCGACCCGGCCGGCCTACGACCAGATCGTACAAGGCCTCGCGGGAATGACCGACGTGACCGGATTTCCCGAGGGCGAACCCCTTCGGGTCGGGTTCCCGATCAGCGACACGGTCGGCGGTTACGCGGGCGCGATGGCTGTCTGCGCGGCACTGGTGGGCCGCGAGGCCACCGGTCGTGGCGCGTTCCTGGATGTCTCGATGCTCGAGACGTCGATGACGGCGATGGGATGGGCGGTCTCCAACGAACTCGTCGTTGGTCAGCCGTCGAGAAGGATTGGGAACGACAACGTCACATCGGCGCCGTCGGGGACCTTCCACACCGGCGAGGGCGATCTCAACATCGCCGCGAATACCCAGGCCCAGTTCGAGGCGGTCTGCCGGGTGTGCGGCTGCGAGGAGCTGATCGTCGACCCGCGTTTCCTGACTCGAGGCGACCGCAAACGCCACCGCGCCGAACTCCGAGGGGAGTTGGAGACCGTGCTCGTCGCACGAACTGCTGCCGAATGGGAGGTTCTGCTCGCCGCGGTCAGCGTGCCGGCCGGTCGGGTGCTGTCTGTCGGGCAGGCCCTGGCGCAGGAGCAGATCGCCGCCCGCGGTCTGCTGCACGAGGTGGATGTGACGAGTTCTGTCGGGCATCCTGTCACCATTCTCGGCAGTGGTGTGCACGTCGATGGAGAGGCGCTTGCGCCGTCGATGCCGCCGCCACAGCTCGGAGAGCACTCCGACGAGCTTCTCCGGGAAGTGGGCTATTCGGACAGCGACATCGCGGCGCTCCGGGCGGCTGGGGCGATTTAAGAGGAGAGGACCCATCATGCAGAACGATTTCCCTACCGTGCGCATCATCGAGGAGGGCATGCGCGAGGGTATGCAGATCGAGAGCGCCGAAATCCCGGTCGAGGCCAAGGTCCGCCTGCTCGACGCGCTCTCGGCGACGGGTCTCAGTACAATCGTCGTCGGGTCCTTCGTCAGCCCCCGGTGGACACCACAGATGAAGGATGTCGACGAGCTCGTCAGGCGCTTCACCCCGGTGCCCGGCGTGCGCTACACCGGTCTCGCCCTCAACGAACGTGGGCGCGAACGCATGAGTCAGTTCATGCCGCCGCTCAGCGAGCCCGCCGAGTTCCCCCGAACCCTGGTGCACCTCTGCGACGTTTTCGTACGCCGCAACACGAACCGCTCTCAGGCTGAGGAGATCGCAGATCTGCACCGGGTCATTGCGGCTGCCGTCGCGTCCAAAGCGCCCTCTGCGGGGATCGGCATCAACGCGGCATGGGGGTCGAACTGGCTTGGGGCGTTCGGCGAAGAGGCTCGGATGGCCATGCTTGAGCTGCAATACGAACTCTGGTCCGAAGCCGGGATGCCGGTCGACCGGGTGTGGATCGGGGATCCGATGGCCTGGAACATGCCAGACCGCGTCGCCTCCCAGCTGTCGGCGATCCGGCGCAGGTGGCCCAGCATCCGCACCTTCCATTTGCACCTGCACGATGCGCGCGGAACCGCCCTACTCTCGGCATACCAGGCGATTACTGCCCTCAGCTCGGAGCACACCCTGATCCTCGACTCCTCGGTCGGGGGGATGGGCGGGTGTCCATACGGCGGCCACGGTCGCATGACTCGAATGATCCCAACCGAGGACCTCGTGGACCTCCTGAACGAACTCGGCATCGAAAACGGCGTCGACATCGACCGACTCATCGAGGTTGCTCACCTCGCAGAGCGGGTCGTCGGGCATGAACTCTGGGGCCACGTCTCGAAAGCGGGTCCGAGACCCCGGGGCGAGCTCCTGTATCCCATGGACTTGCCCTTTATCGAGACGGAGCAACAGGCTCAACATTTTCGCGTGGGTTCAGCCGCCTACGTCGGTGCGCAATCACCGTGGGCAACACCCATCAACTCTCCCGCACGCGATGCGCTCCACCTTCGACGCGATCAGCTCACGCGTGACGCCGACGTTTGATTCTGCGATGGTGTCGCTCGACGCTCCCGGTCTGGCGATGTCCTAACCCTTTGCAGCCGAGCGCTACATTGTGCGGTAGGCGGGACTCGAACCCGAGTTCGGCCTTTATGCTGGCGCTGCATCCTTGCAAAATGCCAGTGTTTGCATCGTTTTTGGTTCACTACGACTCACTGCGATCTGTATGGATCTCGTACGGTCATGGGCGTAGGGAGTTTTTGGTGCTGGTCAGTCGGCAAGGAGTTGACCCACCACGTCACCGCACGCACGGCGTCGTCAAACACGGTACGAGCAACGATCAGCCGGCATTCAGGGTCCCTCGGCATCGAGTTTCGGGCACCTTGACGGCTCCCTCCCTGATCGGGCGAGATATCGGGGATTCGCCCAGATTCAGTACGACATCCAGACCATGTTCGTGAACACCATTCCCGCCCAACTGGCGGCCATCCGGGCGATCCTGGACGCCGACACACCGGATGCGATTCTGGTCGACTCAGCGTTCGTGGGAGCAGCTCCCCTGCTTCTCGACGCGGAGGCGGTTCGGCCAGCCATCCTCGGGATCGGAGTGGTTCCGCTCAGTCAGTCCAGCCGGGATGTCGCCCGGTACGGCATGGGCCTGGCGCCCTCCTCAACTCTGCTCGGAAGGATTCGCAACCGCAGCCTCAACCTGCTGGCCGCGAAACTGCTGTTTCGCAAAACGCAACGCTCGGCCGAGCACATCTTCGCCGAGATTGGTGGGCCACCCCTCAAACAATTCATCATGGACATCTCGCGCTCCTACGACACGTTTCTGCAGCTCGCCACGCAGGAGTTCGAATACCCGCGCGGCGACCTCGCGCCGAACACCAGGTTCATCGGGCCGGTGTTCTCCCCTCCGGCCGCGATGCCTATTCCGAAGTGGTGGGGGGTGATCTCGACGGCTCACGGCCCGTGGTGCATGTGACTCAGGGCACGATCAACAATCACGACCTGACACGGCTGATCGGTCCAACGGTCAGGGGGTTGGCTCACAGTGACGTCATCGTCGTCGTCAGCACCGGCCCATCGACGACGTCGGTGCTGTTCCACCCAACGTTCGGGTGGCAGAGTTTTTGCCCTACGAACTGCTCATGCCGCTCACCGACGTGTACGTCACGAACGGTGGATTCGGTGGAGTCCAGTACGCGCTGAGCCGCGGAGTGCCGATGGTCGTCGCGGGGGACGCCGAGGACAAACCAGAAGTCGCCGCCCGGTCGAAACCGCTCTGTCGGATGCGATCGCGACGCGGGCTTAAAACCCTCGCGGCCACTCAAACCGATCACACATCCCACTCACCAGTCGCCTACTACGACGTGTCGGTGCTCGGCAACGACCATTCCGTCGACCCGGTCGGCATCGGCCGGAGAGCGCCGACAGGCAGCAGAGTTTGGCCCGATGACCGGTCCCCACGACAGCGTCGATCATCAGGTGAACCTCTTTTGGCCTGGGCCGGTCCTGCCGGACCCAGTTATGGATCGCGGCAGCACCGACGCCGAGTTCAACAGCCGAAGTGGTGACCGGTTTGCCGACCCCACACCAGCGCACCGGCTCCTCAGCAGAAACCCGACCCTCAGACCATTGCGGGTAACCAAATCGGGCACGTCAACGAGATCGACAGCAGACCCCATCGTCCCATGTCCCGGCAGCTGACCCTGGTTAGCCCGTGACTGTGACCAGAGTACCGATCGGCGCCCAGTCGAACAGCGTGGCGATCACCGCAACTGGGATATGGACGCAACCATGAGAGCCCTGCGTCTTGTAGAGATCACTGCCGTAAGGGAAGGTCTGCCAGGACGAGTCGTGAAACCCGATACCGCCATCAAATGGCATCCAGAATTTGACCCCGTCGTTCCATGACCCGTTCACATCGTGGCCGACGAGGACTGTGTTGCGACTCTTGCCCGTGATGCGCGAGGTCCCGAGTGGAGTTGCGTCGTCCACATTAGTGATCGCCGATGCGCCGGTCGTGACAGCACTGTCGGTCAGCAGCACGTCACCGGTGCATGCCCACAGGTGCTGCTGGCCGACGCTTACATAGATGTGCTTGACCCCGGCTGGAGTTCCGGCACATGCTGGGGAGCCTGGTTGCCGCGCTGCCGCGGCCTGCTTTGCGGCTTCGGCTGCTGCGGCTCGAGCCGCAGCCGCAGCTTGAATATCTTTGGCGCTCGTGATGTAGCCGTTCAATGCCGCGATGAGGTCCTTTGTCGGCTTGCTGGTGACTGACTTCACCGCAGACACAGCCGCGACGAATGCATCTTTTGAGGGCTGGTCGGCGTTCTGAGTGGCACGTTCAATTGTTTGAACTGCCGGGGCAAGATTCGTCGACGCCACAGCGACTGCCGCTGCAGTGGACTTCATCTGGGTTATGAGCTTGGCCGCTGCAGCCGACAGGGCGTCAGTGTTCCCTACGAGACGTTTGGACTGATTCTTCAGTTTGATCGCATACGCAATCAACTGGTCAGTAGTCCCCTCTTTCGGAGGCCCTGAATGTGATTCCGTAGTCGCGGAAACCTTGGCAGCGCCGTTGACTTCGGCCTGAAGGTCGCTGTGCACATTTCGGAGTGAGCTGATGTCTGCATCGGCCAGGTACCCGGTGCCGCCCGACACGAGAGAGTTCAGCGCGGGCAGCAGTGCGGATGCATCGCTGAGAGCCGATTTGAGTGCTGCCGTCGCGCTCGTGTGTTTGACGACTTCGGCACGGAACACGGATGAGGTGTTGTCAGCCGCGGCTTGCGCACTGGCGTGCTGCGCGGCTGACGCCGCAACAGTGGTCCCGCCAATTCCTCCGGCAACGATTACGAGTGCGATTGCCGAGGCCAGCAGCTTCTTCTTGCGACTCCACTTGTATCTCGGAGTTGCGACAACATCACCGCGGTCGAGAGCATCCACAGGTGGAATAGCTGTCATCGCTAGCTCGCATTCCTCATAGATACGCTAGACGACCATTTCCGGGACGCCAAGAGTGCGCTTTTCACCTGAACTTTAGCCTGAATCCACCGTTCGGAGTTGGGATTTGACCATCGGTTGAACCACGAAGACACGCTGACGTATCAAGACGTGCCTGACAAATCTGGATCAGGACATCTCTGACACTTGTGGTCTTGCCCTGGTGATTATGTCAACCTGAAGTGGCCCCGTTATCGCTGAGCGGACGCTGCGGAACACCGTGTGCGTTTGATGTCTTTCTTCACCAGGGCGATCGCACCCTCGGACGTTTCACCCCAAGCAAATATGGGAGGCGATCGCGAAGCGGGAGTGGTCATCGATCAGCTGCAAGATCAGGTATTTGCGACCGCCGGTGGGAACGTATTCGGTGCCGTCCAGCTGCCAACACGCGTTCGGTGCCGGGTAGACGAACCGCCGGTATGACGCATGCTCCAGCGCGGCCCGCATCCCGATCGCCCGCTTCTTCACTTCGTCGGCCGTCCGCTTCGGACTCGACCCCGGTCTTCGCGTGCGAGGCCCAAGCGCTGCAGCCTGGCCCTCCTCGAGGGCTCTCCGTTTTACTGCGTAGAACGTCTCCGGCGAGATTCCCTAGCTCCGCGCAGAACGTCATCATCGCATCCCGCGGCGCATCCGGTGGCCACTGCGTAGTGGCGAGACGGACCCGGGGATCGACAGGCCTAACACGACTCATCCCTCAAACATCAAGGCAGAAGTGTGAGAGAAGTCGTGACCCAAAACGCGCTACGCGAACCAGGTAACCTCCGCATAAATCCAAGGAAGTTGTACCAATGTCACCGGTGCGGAAGGCGGGACTCGAACCCGCACGCATCACTGCACAGGAACCTAAATCCTGCGTGTCTACCATTTCACCACTCCCGCGAGCAGCAGCAGTCTATTCAGGCTGGCCGTGTGGCGCCCCGTGGGCAAATACATGGTACGACGGCGTGGCTCAGACTGGCGAGGCGATCCGCGGATCGCGAAGCGGCTGGGTCTTCGCTGCGGCGCGAAGAACTGACTCAGCTTCCGATCGTCAGCTCGATCTCGATCATGTCGTCGATGTCGATCTGCTCGGCGTCTTGCACCACTTTCTTGATGGGCACGAGATAGCCGCCGTCCTTCGGGAAGAGAGAGGTGGTGAACTCTGTCTCACCGATCGCCACCGTCGCCGGGATCACCCCCCAGCCGTAGGTCACCTGGGCAGCGACCTCGTGAATCGCGGCGGCCTCGGCGTCGGGCACCGTCACGAAATACCACGGCGCGGGACCGCGCCAATACCAGATCGGGCCGCTGAACCGGAGCTGCATCGGGCCAGGATAGTCCGGTGGCTGTGGACAGTGGCGGCACGCTCTACGGCATCCGCGGCACACTGCACGCGTGACCAGCGCGATCGGCCTCATTACAGAGAAAGTGCGCGAGCGCGTGCGCCGCGAAGGTGTCGACCTCGCGAGGGATGATCCGGACGGCGTGCTCGCGGCCCGCTTCGTGCACGACGAGGTGCAGCGCTACAGCGAGCACGCGCTGGGCGGGTCGCAGCCGCTCCTCGCCGACGAGGCGTTGGTCGCCGGGCAGGTGGTAGCGACGCTGACGGGCTTCGGGCCGCTCCAGCCGTTTCTCGACGATCCGAGCGTGGAGGAGCTCTGGATCAACGGTCCGAGCGAGGTGTTCGTCGCGCGCGAGGGCGTGTCCGAGCGCGTGCCGCTCGAGCTGACCGAGGGGGAGGTGCGCGACTTGGTTGAGCGGATGCTGCACTCGACCGGGCGCCGTGTCGACCTGAGCTCGCCGTTCGTTGACGCCTCGCTCCCCGACGGCTCGCGGCTGCATGTGGTGATCCCCGACATCACGCGTGCGCACTGGGCGGTCAACGTCCGCAAGTTTCGGGGCGGCATCCGGGATCTGCGTGAACTCGTGCGGCTCGGCTCGCTGCCGCAACAGGCCGCCGAGTTCCTGCACCTGTGCGTGCGAAGCGGCCAGAATATCCTGGTGTCGGGCGCCACCCAGTCGGGTAAAACCACCCTGCTCGGTGCGCTGCTCGCGTCGGCGCGGCCCGACGAGCGCGTCGTCACCGTTGAGGAGACCTTCGAACTGTCGGTGGCGGGCGCCGACTGGGTCGCCATGCAATGCCGCCAGCCGAGTCTCGAGGGTACTGGCGAGATCTCCCTGCGGCGCCTGATCAAGGAGGCTTTGCGGATGCGCCCTGACCGGCTCGTGGTCGGCGAGGTACGCGAGGCCGAGTCGCTCGACCTGCTCATCGCGCTCAACTCCGGGCTGCCTGGCATGTGCTCGATCCATGCCAACCATGCCCGGGATGCCCTGGCCAAGCTCTCCACGCTGCCGCTGCTGGCCGGGCGCAACATCGATGCCGCGTTCGTCGTGCCGACGGTGGCGTCGGCGATCGACGTCGTGGTGCACGCGGAGCTGGAGCGGGGCGGCCGACGACGGGTGGTCGAGATCGTGGCGCCGACCGGGCGCGTTGTCGATGGTACGCCGGCGGCGACGACGCTGTTCGCGCTTGAGGCCGGTCGGCTCGCGGCTACCGGGGAGCTGCCGGAGCGGGCGGCGAAGTTCCGGCGGGCCGGAATCGATCCTGCCGTGATCCTGCGGGGCGAGCCGTGACGATCGTGGTCGGGCTGTTGCTCGGCGCGGGCCTGGTGCTCGGGCTCTCGCCGTGGCTCTGGCCCCGGACTGCGGGGTCTGGTGCCCGGCGGCGCAAGCCGCTGGATGGCCTGCGCGATCGGCTGCGGCAGGCCGGACTTGGGCAGGTTTCCGCGGCGGTCTTCCTGATTGTGAGCGTGCTGTTCGGGATCGCGGTGGCGGCGCTCATCTCGGTCGTCGCACCGGTCCTCGCTATCGCCGGGGTGGCCGGTGTTGTTGCGGTGCTGCTGCCGTTCGCGGTGGTCGCCGCGCGCGCTCGTGGTCGGCGACGGGCTCGGCGTGCGTCGTGGCCCGACCTGGTTGACCACCTCGTCTCCGCGCTGCGGGCCGGCCTGCCGCTTGCCGAGAGCGTCGGATCGCTAGCCACCGTTGGGTCGCCGGAGACGCGCGAGCCCTTCCTGCTCTTCACCCGCGAGGTGCGCGCGAGCGGTGCCGTCTCGCCGGCGCTCGATGTGCTCAAGGAGCGGCTCGCCGACCCGGTCGGCGATCGCTTGGTCGAGACGCTCCGGATGGCCCGCGAGGTCGGCGGATCGGAACTCCCGATGGTCTTGCGCAACCTGGCCGCGTCGCTCCGCGCAGAGCTCGCGGTGCGGGCCGAGGCGGAGGCCCGGCAATCCTGGGTGGTCAGCGCGGCCCGGCTCGGCGTGGCCGCGCCCTGGGTCGTGCTTCTGCTGCTCGGCTCTCGCCCGGAGGCGGCATCGGCATACAACTCGCCGCTCGGACTGCTTGTGCTCGGTGTCGGCCTGCTGGTGTCGATCGTCGCTTACCGCCTGATGGTGGCGCTCGGTCGACTGCCCGAGGAACGGCGGTGGTTCGCGTGAGTGGGGTGCTCGCGGCGTCGGTGCCGCTCGGCATCCTGCTCGGACTCGGGCTGTGGTCCCTGCTAGCCCTGGTGCCACGGATCGGAGCACCCCGGCTCGTGACTCGGATCGCGCCATACCTGGTCGACGTGTCCCCGGCCGCCCGCGAACTGGTCTCCCGACATCCCGCGGAACCCGCCACACTGCTCGCCGGCATGTTCGCCCCGGTCGCTGATCGCCTGCGCACTCTGCTGACGGGACTGCTCGGCGGCGATGCCGCGATCGCCGCGCGACTGCGGCAGGCCGGTTCGCCGCTCACCGTTGAACGCTTTCGCTCACGTCAGCTGCTGTGGGCTGCCGGGGGAGCCGCGCTCGGCGTGTTGTTTGTCGCCGTGCTCGCCCGCGTCTCGTCGGCGGGACTGCCGATGCAGATCGCAGCGGCCGTGGTGACCGCGGCCGCCGGACTCCTCGCGCCGGAGCAATTGCTGGCCCGCGCGGCTCGTGCCCGCCTCGCTCGGATCTCGACCGAACTGCCAACCGTGCTCGAGTTCTTGACCCTTGCGCTCTCGGCGGGGGAGGGCATCCTGGATGCCCTGAAGCGCGTCGCCCGTACCGGCAACGGCGCGCTTTGCCGCGAGCTTGGTCGCGTGGTGTCGGAGGTCAACACCGGCGTGCCGCTCGCGAACGCACTGCAGCGCTGCGCGACCACCATCGCCCTGCCGACCATGAGTCGCACCATCGATCAGCTGCTCGGCGCCCTCGAGCGTGGCACCCCACTCGTCGAGGTGCTGCGTGCTCAGGTGCAGGATTCCCGCGACGAAACGAAGCGCGAGCTGCTCGAAGCAGCCGGACGCAAAGAGGTGGCCATGCTCGTGCCGCTGGTCTTCTTGATTTTGCCGGTCACGATCGCCTTCGCAATCTTCCCGGGCATCCTCGTGCTGCGGCTCGGGTTCTGACGGGTTCGGCTACCGTGATGTGGTGCCCGAAACTCCCGTGCCTGCGACGCCGTCACCCAACAAGCCATCTCCCAACAAGCTCGAGCGCTCACGCGTCGCTGACAGCCTCGACGCGATTCTGATCCGCCAGGTGCGGGTAATCGCTTGGGCCTGGCTGGCAGTTTTTGTGGCGTCTGCCGCCGTGTTCCAGGCGATCGCCGTACAGCTGCCGAACCCGGCGTGGCTCCTGCTGCCGGGGTGGCGCTCATCCAGTGCCAGCGTCCACGCCTTCCTGCCTCTGCATCTGCTGCTGGTCAGTTGGGGCGGGCTGCTGTTGTTCGTGATCTGCGCGCTCGTGAGTCGCGAGTTCACGCGCCCCACCCGGGCGTGGCCGATGGTCGTGCTGACGGTGTTGGGGTGTCTCGGTGCGACGTTCTACGGCACGCTAGTAACCAGTGCGATCCTGCAGCTCGGGTACGACGCCCTCAGCGCATCCGCAGCGCGGAGCCTGCTGGCTGGACCGGGACAGTCTGCCAGTAGCCTTGCCGCGATCGTGGCGATCGTCTCGCTGATCGCGGTGCCCGGCCTGCTCGCCGCCCGTCGCGCAACGCGGCGCAACCGCCGCAAGTGAATGCCGACCAAATCGACGTGGTTGCACAGCAGCGAAGGAGCACTCGATGACCTCGATCACCCCATTCCTCTGGTTCGATGACGACCTGGGGGTGGCGATGGAGTTCTACGTGTCGATCTTCCCCGAAGCGAAGGTCATCGACGTCGGTCACGGTCCCGACGGAAAGGTCTTCAGCGGCACCTTCACGCTGGCCGGCCAGACCTTCTTCGGGCTGAATGGCGGGCCGGGGCATCCGCACAGTGATGCCTTTTCGCTTTTCGTGAGCTGCGCCGACCAGGCCGAGGTCGACCACTACTGGGATGCGCTAGAGGTCGGCGGCACGCCCGTCGCCTGCGGCTGGATTACCGACAAGTTCGGCGTCTCCTGGCAGATCGTCCCGACGCGTCTGCACCAGCTGCTGAGCGATCCCGATCCGGCGCGGGCGCGGCGCGCACTGACCGCCATGATGGGCATGGTCAAGCTGGACGTCGCGGCCCTCGACGCCGCCGCGAACGGCTGACCCGCCGCGAACCGCTGACCCGACCCGAACGAGCGACGCCACCCTGTGGAGAACTTCCTCCCGGTCGCGGCCGCCCTGGCACCCTGCTCGCAGGAGGTGGTGCAGATGTCGATCATGCAGCGAGTGTTCCGCGAGGAGCGCGGCGATGTTCCTGGCTGGGTGCTCATTACATTGATGACGGCCGGTCTGGTCGTGCTGATCTGGGCGCTCGCAGGTCCCGCGCTGAGCGAGATCTTCCAGAATGCGATCTCGAAGGTCACCGGGCTCTGAGTTGGCGCGCCCCGAAGCGATGCGCACCGAG
>JAYWDH010000219.1:0-23297 GCA_043779945.1 Microbacteriaceae bacterium | reverse complement strand
TCAATGGCGCGGCCGTACATCCAGGAGACCATTTCACTGTGTCGGGATCGGGCGTGCCCGCCGACTCCACCGTGAGCGGCGAGTTGCACTCGGTTCCGCTGTCGATCGGGACAACGCGGGTCTCGTCCCGCGGTACCTTCGGGCTGCCGGTCGCGATCCCGGAGGACTTCGCAATCGGGGAGCACACCATGGTGCTGACACTGACGGAGCCCGACGGAACCGTGTCGACCAGGTCAACCAGATTCACGGTGGTAGCAGCACTCGTCCCTGCCGCGGCCGTCGCCGTTCCGGCAGCGCTCGCGGGGACTCCTCTGACCGCGGCGCCGCCGGCGACCGCTGAACTTCCCGCGAGGAACAGCACTGGCCCGATCGGGGTGGCACCGGTCACCGACAACATCCTGACGCACGGGCTCCAGACGATCGGCGACGTGGCAACCCACCCGCAGAAGATCGCGGCGGCCATCGCCATCGGCTTGGTTCTGCTGCTCTTCGCCGTGCTGCCCGCCCACCTGCTGAACGCGACGATCGCCGAGCAGTACGAGCGATTCACGCGCCGCATCCCTCGAAACCTCCGTCGTCCGAAGTGGTTCGACCGGCTAACGGCGCTTATGCACCGCGCCCCGATCGCGGCCGGCCTCGCGCTCACGACGATCACGGCCTTCCTCTTCGGGTTCGCCGATCCTCGCTTCGGATTCACGATCGGATCGCTGCGGCTGATCCTCGGCCTGGCGATCGCGATGGCCGTCGTTGTCTACGGGGTCAACGCGGTGACGGGCCTGATCATGCGCCGCCGTTGGGGAGTCGACGTCGTGCTCAGCCTGCGACCGCTCGGACTGCTGCTCACCGTTGTCGGGGTGGTCGTCTCGCGTGCCCTCGTCTTCTCACCAGGGTTCCTGATCGGCCTGGTCGTCGGGCTGTCGATCCGTGAGAAGTCGGCTAGCACGCAGGCGTGGCGGGCGGTCCTGGTGCGCGCCGGTCTGACCATCGGCCTCGGGATCCTGTGCTGGCTCGGCTTCAGCATTTTCAGTGCGCACGAATCCGAATCCGACGTGAACCACTTCGGCAACCAGCTCTTCATCGAGACGATGGTCGCGATCTTGACCGAAGGCGTCGTGGCCCTCCTCATCGAGCTGCTTCCCTTCCGGCTGCTTGAGGGTCAGCGGCTCTACGAGCGCTCACGGCCGCTGTGGGCGGGTATCTATCTGCTTGCCGTCGTGCTCTTCATCGTTGCCGCGGTGCCGTGGGAGGGAAACTGGGAGACCCTCGGCAGTGCGCTGTGGACGTGGATCGGGATCGTCGCAGGGTTCGGGCTCGTCTGCACCTTGATCTACCTCTACTTCCGCTTCGTGGCGGCGCCGCTCCATAGGGAAGGGGTGGACTCCCACGAGCTGGTCGCGGTGAGCGACGAGGACTGAGCGGTCGAGCGGCGCGGTGCCACCGGCGGTCACACGCCGAAACACCTCGCGCGCCGCCGGTAGCCTGGCAGGCATGCCAGAACGCAGCGCCGATCGTTCCGACCGCGAATACGGATTCCGCACCCGAGCCATTCACGCTGGCAACATTCCGGATGCCGTGACGGGTTCCCGCGCGCTCCCGATCTACCAGACCAGCGCCTTCGTGTTCGACGACACCGCGGATGCTGCGGCGCGCTTCGCCCTGCAGAAGTACGGCAACATCTACAGCCGCCTGGCGAACCCCACGGTCGCCAGCTTCGAGGAGCGCATCGCCTCGCTCGAGGGTGGGATCGGGGCGGTCGCCACGGCATCCGGGCTCGGTGCCGAGTTCATCACCTTCGCCTCGCTGGCCGGAACCGGTGACCACATCGTCGCGAGCTCGAGCCTCTACGGCGGCACGATCACGCAGCTCGACGTGACGCTGCGCCGCTTCGGAGTCGACACCACCTTCGTGCGTTCCTCCGACCCGGCCGACTACGCCGCCGCGATCACCGACAAGACGAAGTTGATCTTCGTCGAGACGATCGCGAACCCCTCGGGCGAGATTGCCGACCTGGAGGGACTCGCCGAGGTGGCGCACGCCCACCACCTGCCGCTGATCGTCGACTCGACGGTGGCGACCCCGTACTTGAACCGTCCGATCGAGTGGGGCGCCGACGTCGTCATCCACTCGGCCACGAAGTTCCTCGGCGGGCACGGGACCACCCTCGGCGGTGTCGTCGTGGAATCCGGCCGCTTCCACTGGGCGAACGAGCGCTTCCCGCTGTTCGACCAGCCGGTACCGCACTACGGCGGCCTCAACTGGCACGGCAACTTCGGTGAATACGCCTTCCTCACCCGCCTGCGCGCCGAGCAGCTCCGCGACATCGGCCCGAGCCTTGCCCCGCAATCGGCCTGGCAGCTGGCGCAGGGCGTCGAGACGCTGCCTTTCCGGATGCAGGCCCACGTCGAAAACGCGAAGACGGTCTCCGAGTGGCTGGAGGCCGACCCGCGCATCGAGTTCGTGAACTATGCGGGGCTGGAGTCGCATCCGCACCACGATCGCGCCGCCAAGTACCTGCCAAAGGGCCCCGGATCGGTGTTCAGCTTCGGCGTCAACGGCACCGCCAGCGAGTCCAGCCGAGCGGTCGGGCGGCGCTTCATCGAAAGCGTGAACCTGGCCAGCCACCTTGCCAACATCGGTGATGCGAAGACCCTCGTCATCCATCCCGCGTCGACCACCCACGCGCAGCTCAGTGAGGAACAGCTGCGTGCCGGCGGGGTGTTGCCCGGCCTGGTGCGGCTGAGCGTGGGGATCGAGGACGTCGAGGACATCATCGATGACCTCGACCAAGCGCTCGCCAACGCAGTGAAGGGAGAATAGGGGGATGGCTAGTGCAACCCCCGAGGTTTCGACAGGCTCGGTTTCGACAGGCTCGGTTTCGACGGGCTCGACCAGCGCGGGCTCGACCAACGCGGCCTCGACCAGCGCGGTGACGACCACCGAGACTGTGATCCTCACGAATGGCCTCACCTGCGACATCCCCTCGGCATCTCCGCTGGCGAAGCTGCTCAAGTCCCCGCGCACCTGGGTCGGCCCCAGCGCCAAAGAGCGGCTCAAGATCCTGCAGACCGCCAGGACGGTCGCGATCGTCGGGGCCTCGCCCAACGTCGCACGCTCGAGCTACTTCGTCTCGACCTACCTGCAGCAGTCGAGTGACTACGAGCTCTTCTTCGTCAATCCGATGGCGCCCGAGATCCTGGGCCAGAAGACCTACCCCGACCTGGCCTCGCTGCCGGTCGTGCCCGACATCGTGGACGTCTTCCGCAAGGCCAGTGACATCCCCTCGGTCATCGACGATGCCATCGCAATCGGCGCGAAGACCGTGTGGGTGCAGCTCGGTATCTGGAATCAGGATGCCGCGATCTACGGGGAATCGAAAGGGTTGACCATCGTCATGGACCGCTGCCTCAAGATCGAGCACGCCCGCTTCCATGGCGGCCTGCACCTGCTCGGCTTCGACACCGGAGTCATCAGCTCGCGGAAGAGCGCTCGCTGAGCCATCGGCGATTCGCCATTCCGGCGGTGCGCTCCAGCAGTCTCTTCAGCACCGTGGCAGACGTGACCGGCAGGGCGCAGACGAACTGCTCGCAGAGGTAGGCGGCGGCGCTTTCATCGCGGATGCCGCGGCCAGCGAACAACTCGAAGCCCGCCTCGGCAAACGCGATCCCCTGCTCGGGAGTCACGATGGCGGTCAGTTCCACCCCGGAGTCGCGTGCGGTCCGGCTCAACTCATCACCCGGCTGCTCGGTCACCACGACCAGCTGCCGCAGCGGCGACGCCAACCGTGACGCGACCGCGAGTGCCGCGCCGAAGGCGGTCGGCTGATCCAGTGCGTTCGCGAGGGCGGGGCCGATAGCGTCCTCGGCGATCCGACGATGGGCCAGCTCGCCGGTCATCCCCCAGAGCAGCAGGGCCGCATCCGCGAGCAGTGCCACTCCGGATGGGGTGGCGCCATCATCCAGGTTTGGCGCGGCGGCGAGGCCGTGCGCCGCAAGCACCGGGTCGTTGCCACCGGGAGCCGCGACGCCGCCCTTCCCGGTCCGAGTGCGTTCGATGAGGGTCCGCGCGATCACCGCGAACCGCACCTCGCCCGACGCGAGCGCCAGGCGCAGCAGGCCACCTGCCAGGCCACCGACGTCCTCGAGGGTGGCGACGGCATCCGAGAGCCGGCCGTCGAGAGAGGCGCGCGTGATCGGTCCGTCGGCCCCCTGCGAAAGATGTATGCCGAGAACGGCATCTGCCGCCTCGCGCGCACCGTTGATCCATTCCGGATGACCGAGCCAAGCGCCGGCGGCCGCGAGCGCCCCGATCGCCATGCCGTTGAGGCCTGTCAGCACCTTGGCGTCAAGGGCCGGACGCGGCTGCGCGGAACGAGCAACCGCGTCCAGCGCGTAGTAACCGCCCTCGCTTCGGACGCCATCGATCGGGCTCTCGCTGTCCTGCGCTGAGGCGAAGGCTCCGGATGGCAGACGCAGCACGGTCAGCAGGAACTCCGCGAGACCGCTGACCACGCCCGCATCACCGCGTGCCGTGTATGCCGCGAGGAGCTGGGCGTTGTCGCTGAGCATCCGCTCGTAGTGCGGTTCGCTCCAGTCGCGCTGCACGGCGTAGCGGAAGAAGCCACCCTCGATCGGATCACGCAGCGGCGACGGAGACATGACGTCAAGAAGGTGGGCAGCGAAAGCGGCAGCGTTGTGGTCGCCCGCCTCGCCGCGCGCGGTCAGGAACGCGATCGCCGGAGCGTTCGGGAACTTCGAGCCGCGACCGAAGCCGCCGAACTCCGGGTCGTCGTAGCGGGCGAGCTTGGCGGCCGCCACGTCCAACTCGGCGGCGGTCGGCAGCGCCGACGGTATTTCGTCCGAGCTCGCGGCGAGCGCATCGAGCACCGAGGCTGCCGCATCCTCGACCTCGCCGCGACGCTCGCGCCAGGCCTGCAGGATCGCGTCGAGCACCATCCGGAACGACGGAGTCTCGCCGACCGGCCGCGGGGGGAAGTAGGTGCCGGCGTAGAACGCGGCACCCGCGGGTGTCGTGAAGACCGAGAGCGGCCAGCCCAGGTTGCCGGTGAATGCGCTCGCGGCCGCCAGGTATGCGGCATCCACCTCGGGATGCTCCTCCCGGTCCACCTTGATGGCCACGAAGTTCTGGTTGAGGAAGTCGGCGAGCGGCGGATCGGAAAAGCTCTCTCTCGCCATCACGTGGCACCAATGGCAGCTCGCGTAGCCGATACTGACGAACACCGGCACATCGCGCCGGGCCGCCTCCGCGAAGGCGTCCTCGCCCCACGGCCACCAACTGACGGGATTGTCAGCGTGGGCCATGAGGTACGGACTCACAGCATCAGACAGCCGGTTCGTCATAAGGTCAGGGTATGTCGACGACGGCCGTGACGTATCTGGGTGGACCGACCGCGCTTCTCGAGTGGGGGGACTTACGGATCATCACCGATCCGACCTTCGACCCGCCGCAGGTCTACAGCGATCCCGAGGAGTCGACGCTGGTGAAGACCGTCGGTCCTGCGATCTCCCGGGACGAGGTGGGACCGGTCGATCTGGTGCTCCTCTCCCACCACGGGCACAAGGACAACCTCGACTGGGAGGGACTCGAGCTCATCGCGCAGGGTCCCATGACGCTCAGCACGCACGAGGCCGCTTCGGATCTCTGGGGCGGCTCGGTGGTCGGCTTCGACGACTGGGAACAGCAGCGAGTCGGCGATGCCACCGTCACCATCGTCCCCGCGCTGCACGGCCCGCCCGGATCGCTGCCATTCGTCGGCCCGGTGGTCGGATTCGTGCTCGAGAAGGCCGGCGAGCCGACAATCTACGTGAGCGGTGACAACGCCTCGCTCGCGCTGGTCGAGCAGATCGCCAGCCGATTCCCGTCGATCGATATCGCCCTGCTGTTCGCCGGTGCCGCACGAGTGCCGGGACTCGACGCGGCCCTGACGCTGACCTCGCCGGATGCTGCCGCCGCCGCGACACTGCTGGGCGGTCCACGCGTGGTCGGGCTGCATGTGGAGGATTGGGAGCATTTCAGCGAGAACCGCAGCGACCTGGAGGCCGCGTTCTCGGCGTCGGGGATCAGCGAGCTGCTGGTCCCGACGCCGAGAGGCAAACGCGTCGTTCTGTAGTGCCTCGGTGCCGCCAGCTAGGTGCCGCCGGCTACTTGCCGCCAGCTACTTGCCGACCTCGTCGGGGTGACCACCTGAGCGGTGGTCCTGGTTGAGCGCACTGATCGCCGCGACCTCGTCCGCGCTGAGTTCGAAGCCGAACAGGTCAAAGTTCTGCGCCATCCGCTCGCGCGAGTTCGACTTCGGGATCACCACGAGACCGCTCTGCAGGTGCCACCGCAGGATCGCCTGGGCCGGTGATACTCCGTGCGCAGCGGCCGCAGCGGCGATCGGACCTTCGCCGAACAGGTCGATTTTCGCGTGACCGAGGGGGCCCCAGGACTCGGTGAGGATGCCGTGGGCGTCGCCGTAGTCGCGCAGTGGCAGCTGCGTGAAGAGCGGGTGCAGCTCGATCTGGTTGATCACCGGCACCGTCTCGGTCTCGGTGAGCACTCGATCAAGGTCGGGCAGGCGGAAGTTCGAAACGCCGATCGAGGTCGCTTTGCCGTCGGCTTTGATCTGTTCGAGGGCCTTCCAGCTTTCGATGTACCGCTCACGCGACGGCACCGGCCAGTGGATGAGGTAAAGGTCCACGCTGTCCAGGCCCAGCTTCTCGAGGCTGAGATCGATGGCGTCGAACGCCGACTGCGTGCCCTGATCGGAGTTCCAGAGCTTCGTCGTGATGAACAGCTCATCGCGGGGGATGCCAGACCGCGCGATCGCCCGCCCGACACCGGCCTCGTTGCCGTAGATGGCCGCGGTGTCGATGTGACGATAGCCGACCTCGAGCGCGTCGGAGACGATGCGCTCCGCCTCGTCAGGATCGACACGAAACACCCCGAATCCGAGTTGGGGGATGGTGTGTCCGTCGTTGAAAGAGAGCGTGGGAACAGTTGTCATAGTCACCAGCTAAGCCTGCCATGGATGCAAAGGCAGCATCGCGGGCCCTGGACATCGTGACGAGGAAGCTCAGTCCGCGCCGGGCCGGATGGGTCATGCGACCGATACTCTGAAGGGCTGATGTTCGAGCCCCTTCCCTTCACGATCACCTACCCGCCGGAGCTGCCCGTCAGCGCCGCCCGCGAAGAACTCTCGCGCGCCATCGCCGAGAATCAGGTGGTGATCGTCGCCGGAGCCACCGGCTCGGGAAAGACAACGCAGCTGCCCAAGATATGTCTCGAACTCGGCCGTTCGCGCATCGGTCACACCCAACCACGACGCATCGCAGCGCGCAGCATCGCCGAGCGGATCTCCGAGGAACTGAACGTAGAACTGGGCACGGTCGTCGGCTACCAGGTGCGCTTCGACGACCGCTCCACCCGCGAGACGCGAATCAAGCTAATGACCGACGGCGTGCTACTCGCGGAGCTCAACCGCGATCGCGAGCTGCGCCGCTACGACACGATCATCCTCGACGAGGCGCACGAACGAAGCCTCACCATCGACTTCCTTCTCGGCTACCTCAAACAGCTTTTGCCGCGTCGACCCGACCTCAAAGTCATCGTCACGAGTGCGACGATCGACCCCGAGAGCTTCGCCGCCCACTTTGCGGATGCCGCGGGCACCCCGGCTCCGATCGTCGAGGTGAGTGGGCGCACCTACCCGGTCGAAATCCGCTACCGGCCGCTGGTTGAGCCTGTCGAGACCGACAACTCAGACGACTTCGGCGACGAGGTCTCGGCGGGTTCGACCGACCGCGACTACCTCGACGGCATCATCGACGCACTCGACGAACTCGCGCGCGAGGAACCGGGCGATGTGCTGGTGTTTCTCAGCGGAGAGACGGAGATCCGGGATGCCGAGGACGCCATCCGGGGCCGTTTCGGGCCGGCCACCGGTACCGA
The DNA here is from genome assembly GCA_043779945.1 of Microbacteriaceae bacterium. Lineage (GTDB taxonomy): Bacteria > Actinomycetota > Actinomycetes > Actinomycetales > Microbacteriaceae > Lysinimonas. The sequence continues at coordinate 15,347 of JAYWDH010000219.1, read as the reverse complement.
GGTGCTCCCGCTCTACGGCCGACTCAGCGCCGCCGACCAGCATCGCGTCTTCGAAACCAAGCGCGCAGCCGGTGTGCGGCGGCGCGTCGTGCTGGCGACGAATGTCGCCGAAACGAGCCTCACGGTACCGGGGATCAAATACGTGATCGACGCCGGCACCGCGCGTATCTCGCGCTATAGCGTGCGCGCGAAGGTGCAGCGGCTGCCGATCGAGGCGATCAGCCAGGCGAGTGCGAACCAGCGGTCGGGCCGGGCTGGGCGCACCAGCAAGGGGATTGCGATCCGGCTCTACTCGGAGCAGGACTTCGACAAGCGGCTAGCCTTCACCGACCCCGAAATCCTGCGCACCAACCTCGCCGCGGTGATCCTGCAGATGACGTCGATCGGCCTCGGCGACATCGCGGCGTTCCCGTTCCTACAGCCGCCGGATTCGCGTGGCATCCAGGACGGCGTGGACCTGCTGCTGGAGTTGGGCGCGATGTCCCGCCGCTCGGGTGGCGATCCGAGAGATCGCGTGTCGCGAGGTGGCCGCGCGGTCGATGTCGACGTGCAGCCCGCGGCATCTGCTCAGTCGGCACCTGCGTCGGCTACTCGATCACCTCAGTACGAGATCACCAAGATCGGCCGCGACCTCGCCGCCCTTCCGCTTGATCCGCGGTTCGGTCGCATGCTCGTCGAGGCGAAACGGAACGCGGTAGTGCGTGAGGTGGCGGCGATCGTCGCAGGGCTCAGCATCCAGGATGTGCGCGAACGCCCGCTCGAGAAGCGCGCGCAGGCCGATCAGCTGCACGCGCGGTTCGCCGACCCGACCAGCGACTTCCTGGGACTGTTGAAGCTCTGGGACTATCTCGAGGAGCAGCAGAAGGTGCTCTCGAGCAGCGCGTTCCGACGACTGTGCAAGGGCGAGTTCCTCAACTACCTGCGCATTCGCGAATGGCACGACCTGTATCGGCAACTGATTCGCGCGGGAAGCCAACTCGGCATCAAACCGGGCGAGGCGAAGGTGGACCCGGATGCCATCCACCGGTCATTGCTGTCGGGCTTGCTCTCGCGCATCGGTCTGCGGGACGAACGCGTGACCAAGACAAACCCGAAGGAGAAGCCGCGCGATGGCCGCGAGCCGAAGAGCAGAGAGTACTTGGGCGCCCGCAACCAGAAGTTCGCGATCTTCCCGGGCTCAACGCTGGCCCGCAAGGGTCCGCCGGCCGTGATGGCTGCCGAGCTGGTCGAGACCAGCCGACTCTTCGCGCGCACCGTCGCGGCGATCGACCCCGCGTGGGCAGAGGCGCTCGCCGGCGACCTCGTCAAGCGCAGCTACGGCGAGCCGCGCTGGGAGAAGCGGCAGGGTTCCGCGGTCGCCGACGAGAAGGTGACGCTCTACGGGGTGCCGATCGTGCCGAAGCGGCGCATTCAATTCGCCCGGATCGACCCCGAGCAGGCGCGCGAGCTGTTCATCAGACACGCGATGGTCGGGGTCGACGGTAGTGCCGGGGAGTGGCCGCACTCCATCGAGCGGAACGGCCTCTTCGAGTTCGTGCGCGCCAACGCGGCACTCCGGGACGAGCTGAGTGCGGTGGAGGAGCGGACGCGGCGGCGCGACATCCTGATCGATGACGAGGCGGTCGTCGAGTTCTACGACCGGCGCGTCCCGCGGGATGTCACCGACGTACGCCGCTTCGAGACCTGGTGGAAGGCCGCTCGCGCCGAGACGCCAGGCTTGCTGACGATGACCCGCGGCGAGCTGCTGGACGAAGAACCGGATGCCGAACTCGACTCCGACACCTTCCCGAGCGAGTGGCGGCAGGGTGAGCAGCGGATGCCACTGCGGTACCGTTTCGAGCCTGGCGCCGAGGACGACGGCGTCACCCTCGAGATCCCGCTCGCCCTGCTCCCCCACCTTGCAGACCGCGGATTCGATTGGCTGGTGCCCGGCCTGCACGAGGAACTCGTCACCGCTCTGCTCAAGACCCTGCCGAAAGCGATCCGCCGCAACGTCGTCCCCGCCGCCGACTGGGCGCGCAGATTGCTGGGGGAAATCCACCCGCCGGTTGAGCCTGTCGTAACCACCCTCCGACTGACGGAGGCCCTTGCCCAACAGATCCGCGCCGATACCTACACGGTCATCGCACCCACGGATTTCGACGAAACGCGCCTCCCACCTCACCTCCGCATGACTTTCGCCGCCGTTGACGAGCGCGGTAACGGGGTCGCCACCTCAACGAGCCTCGTCGCCCTCCAGCACCGGTTCGCTGAGCGTTCACGCGAGAGTGTCGCGAAGGTGACCGCGGCGGCGGCCCCCCGTGGCCTGCCGGGAGCCGCCACCCCGAGCCTCGAACGCACCGGCCTCACCACCTGGGACTTCGGAGCCCTCCCCGCGAAGCTCGAGACCACGATCTCGAGCGGCTCGATCACCGGCTACCCCGCCCTGGTCGACGAAGGGACAACCGTCGCGATCCGAGTCTTCGGCACCGCCGCCGACCAGGCCCGCGAGCACCTGCGCGGGGTGCGCCGACTCATCGCGTTGACCGTGCCGAGCCCGCTCAGCTACGTGCAGGAGCACCTCACCGGCACCGAGAAACTGCAACTCGCGACCAGCCCATATCGCTCGACGGTGGCGCTCCTCGATGACGCGCTGCTCGCCACCATCGACCAGCTAGCGGATGCCGCCACCACGTCTCACACCCTGGGCGAGCAGCCTTTCGACCGCGCTGCCTTCGAGACCCTGCGCGCTGAGGTGAACGGTCGGCTGGTCGACGCCCTATTCGCCACGGTTTCGCTCGCCGCGCGCGTGCTGGGCGCGGCCCGGGAAGCGGATCGCGCCATCTCAGGCGCCGCGAGCTTGAGCTTGATGGCACCCCTCGCGGACGCCCGCTCGCAGCTCGACTCGCTCGTGCATCCGGGGTTTCTGCGCATCACCGGGACCACTCAGCTTCTGCGAGTGCCGATCTATCTGGCGGGGATCACGCACCGTGTGAGCAAGCTCACCGACGCCCCCGGACGCGACCGCGTCTGGCTCACCGAGGTCGGGCAGGCGAGGACCCTCTACACCGAAGCGGGCGGCACGCTACCGCTCACGGCCGACACAGCTGCGCGTCTCGTTCCCGTGCGCTGGATGCTCGAAGAACTGCGCATCAGTCTGTTCGCCCAGCAGCTCGGCACGGCCGGCACGGTGTCGATTCAGCGGATCAAGAAGGCCCTTGCGTAGCGTCGAACCATGAGCAAGCGCCGTGAGCACGGCGCGCGAGGAACGACGAACGGGCCGGACTCCGCGGAGATCCGACCCGTTCGACCGATGACGCTTTCCGCTACTTCTTCGCGCCCGAGGACGCCGAGGCGTTCGACTCATACGAGGTGTTCGTCGACTCGAAGAAGTTGACGAGCTGCAGGGTGTCGTTGGCGGTCGCCATCCACTTAGCCGGGTTGACCACGTTGTACTCGGGATCGAAGCCGAGCTCCTCGAGACGACGGTCGGCCAGGTACTTGACGTACTGATTGATGTAGTTGGCGTTCAGGCCCAGGATGCCGTTCGGAAGCAGGTCGTGGTTGTACGCCTCCTCCATCTCGACCGCATCCGTGATCATCTTCTTGATCTCGGCCGCGAACTCTTCGGTCTGCAGTTCGGGGTTCTCCTCCAGGACGGTCAGGATCAGGTTGATTCCGAACTTGAGATGAAGGCTCTCGTCGCGAACCACCCAGTCCATGAGCGATCCGAAGTTGCGCAGCAGGTTCCGCTGACGGAACGAGAGCGCCACCATGAAGCCCGAGTAGAACCAGACGCCCTCGAGGATGACGTTGTACGCCACCAAGTTGCGGACGAAATCCTTCTTACCCGCCACCGTGGAGATGTCGAGCGTCTGTTCCGTCATGCGACGGATGTACTTCATCTCGAACTCTTCCTTGCGCGCCATCGAGGGGACGTTGACGTGCGAGTTGTACGCAGCCTCCCGATCGATGGGGAAGGTTTCGAGCACGTACTCGAAGCTCATGCAGTGGTTCGCTTCTTCCCACATCTGCTTCGCGAGGTAGAGGCTGCACTCCGCGGCGCTGACGTACGGGTACACGCCGAAGGCCAGGGCCTTGTTGACGAGCAGCTCGTTCGGGTTGAAGTAGCTCATCAGGAAGGTGACGGCGTGACGCTCTTCGTCTGTCATCTTCTTGAAGTCGGCGATGTCCTCACCGAGCTGGATCTCGTTCGGGAACCAGGTGTTGGCAACCGCCTGGTCGTAGAGGTCCATCGCCCACTGGTACTTGATCGGCTTGAGCAGCAGGCCATCCTGCAGGCCGGTTCCGAGAATTCCCATGATTACTGGCAGCTTTCACATTGAAGGTTGTCCATGGGGTCCGTGGGGACCTCATAGCCATTGATCTGATCGGTATTGAGTGTGCTCATTTTCCTAATCCTCCGAATCCGCGCCGAGCCGGGGCCGCGGCGGGCGCCGCAGACGTCTCGGAAGCTGTGGCCGTCGACGCCACGGCAGCCGCCGCGGTGATGTCTTCAGCCTTATTGACCTTGACCGTCGACTGCTCGGCGGTGTGACGTGGCTTCATGTGCAGGTAGTACGTCGTTTTGACGCCCCGCTCCCATGCCGCGTAGTAGATGTCCATCATGTCGCCGAGGTCACGCGTCTCGAGATACATGTTGCGGCTGATCGACTGGTCGATCCACTTCTGCGCGCGCGCGGCCACCTCCAGGAAGGAGTACGGGGACAGCTGGAAGCTGGTCTTGTAGATCGCCTTGATCGAATCCGGAATCGCAGCGATGTTCTGGATGTCGCCCTGCGACCGCAGGATGAGCTCCTTCACCTCGCCCCAGATGCCGAGCTTCTGCAGGTCGCCGACCAGGTTTCGGTTCACCTCGAGGAACTTGCCGTTGCTGGTGGAGCGGCTGAAGATCTGCGAGAACTGCGGGTCAAGACCGGGCGTGGTGCCGGCGACGAGACCGATGGATGCCGTGGGCGCGATGGCCATGAGCGTCGCGTTGCGAATGCCACCCTTGACTTTCGCGCGCAGGGCGTCCCAGTCGAGGCGGGTGGTGCGATCCACCTTGATGGCGAGACCACGATCGGCTTCGGTCAGCGCGATGGAGTCGAACGGGACGAGACCCTGCGACCAACGGCTTCCTTCGAAGTTCGAGTACGTTCCCCGATCGCGGGCCAGGTCGGCTGACTCGTCGATCGCGGCGTAGGAGACGTGCTCCATGATCTCGTCGATGAGCGCGGCGGCTTCTTCGCTCTCGTAGCTGAGGCCGAGGCGCTCCACCACGTCGGTGAAGCCCATCACACCGAGGCCGATCGCGCGATTGGCGATATTGGCGTGATCCGCTTCTGCGACCGACGACACCGTGATGTCGATCAGGTTGTCGAGCTGGCGCACCGCACTGCGGGCGCTGTCATCGATGCGGTCCCAGTCGAAGCCGAGTGTGCCGTTTGCGTCGACCTTCAGGTGGGTCGAGAGGTTGATCGAGGCCAGGTTGCAGACAGAGATGTTCTCGTCGTCTTGCGGAAGGCAGATCTCGGTGCAGAGATTGCTGAGGTGGATCGTGCCGGTGTTGTTGTTGAGGGCGCGGTTGTTGATTGTGTCCTTCCAGGTCAGCCAAGGGTGGCTGGTGGTCTGGAGGGAGATCAGGATCGACTTGAACTGCTCGCGCGCGCCAATCTTCTTGAACATGTGCAGACGACCGGCCTCGGCCTCGTCGACGTAGAAGGAGTAGCGCTCGGAGAACGCCTTGCCGTAGAGCTCGTTGAGGTCTGTGACCTCCAGCGGGTCGAACAGGTACCAGTCCTGGTCGTTCTGAACGCGTTTCATGAACTCGTCCGAGATCCAGACCGCGGTGTTGGCGGTACGCGTGCGGCGGTACGGGTCACCGGAGTTCTGACGGAGGTCGAGGAACTCCGGGAAGTCCATGTGCCAGTTCTCCATGTAGAAGCAGAGGGCGCCGAACTTCTTGCCCCCGCGGCTGACCGCGCGCAGCACCGAGTCAATGGTGTGCATGAACGGGATCGGGCCGGTGCTGCTGGTGTTGTTACTCCGGATGGGCGAACCTTGCGCACGTAGTTTGGTGACACTGAGGCCGATGCCGCCGGTGCCTTTGGTGAGCCACATGACGTCGCGAACGCTCTTGGCGATGCTCTCGATGTCGTCTTGCATCTCCATGACGAAGCAGTTGGAAAGCTGCGGGTATGCGGTGCCGGCGTTGACGAGTGTCGATCCGGCCGCGATGTACTCCAGCTTCGACATCTTCTCGTAGAAGCCGAGCGCCACCGTGGTGGGGTCTGCCTCGTTGAGCGAGAGGCCCATGGCGATGCGCATCCAGAAGTACTGCGGCACCTCCAGCGGCTCTCCGTTACGGGCCTTGATGCCGTAGCGGTTGTTGAGAGTGACGACCGAGATGTACTTGAGCAGTTCGTCACGAGTGTGATCGAGAGCGCCGGAGAGGCGGTCCAGATCAAATAGGGCAGTAAAGCGCGGGTCGAACAGGTTCTCGGCGACTCCGCGCTCAACGGAGCCGCGGAAGTGGGCGACGTGTAACGCCTTCAGCTCGTCGGCGGTGCTGTAATCACCAAGCACGGCTTTGTAGATGGTCTTGAGCAGCAGACGGGCGGCGACCGTGTCGAACTCCGGGTCGTCCTTGACGTTCTGCAGGGCCACCTGGATGACCGCCTCGTCGAGCTGCTGGGTGGTGATTCCGTCGAAGAGGGTGAGCTCCAACTCGCTCGCGATCTGGGTGACCCAGGTGATGTTCTCATCGAGACCCTGGCTCGCGCGCTCGATTGCGATGTTGATCTTGTTGGCGTCGTACGCCTCGCGCTCACCGTTGCGCTTTACTACCGTGATGGTCACCTGACCCACTCTTTCTGTGCCATCCGGCACGGTTTTCTCGCACCATCTCCACCTGGGGAGATGCGCCATTCAGCCCAATGATGCAACGTTGGAGAACCGTTGTCCCATACCCCGACCTGACCGTCTTATCACTATATATCGGGGCACTGACAGAGTGGCAACCACTACATGTAGTGGGCGTGTCGTCCACAATTGTGGATAAGTCCGCGGACTTCTCCACATTTATCCACAGCCTAGAAGGGGGTTCCGACACTCCTTAGTCGGGATGCGGCCGGGTCTAGAGTTGTGAGGTTGTGAACGCCTACGTGAGCCTGCTGCGCACCCCGGGAGTCGCCCGGATCATCGCCGCGCAACTCACCGCCCGGTTTCCCAGCGGCATGCTCTCGCTCGGATTCCTGCTGCACATGCACCATATTTTCGGCTCGTACGGCTCGGCAGGGCTAGTGCTCGCCGCGACGAGCGTTGGGCAGGGCCTGTCCGGCCCGCTGACCAGCCGCTGGATGGGTGTGTGGGGCATGCGGTCGGTGCTCATGCTCACGACATCCGTCTGCGCCCTGTCGCTGCTCACGGTGGCGCTCGCCCCCCTCCCGCTGGTGGGCTTCATGGTGGCGGGACTCGTCGCCGGGCTCAGCTACCCGCCCGTGCAGCCGGCCGTGCGCACCATCTATCCGAAGATGGTCAACTCGCGGCAGCTGACGCCGCTATTCTCTCTCGACGCCTCCGCGCAGGAGATCATCTGGATTGCGGGCCCGGTCGTCGTGACCCTGATCGCCACGCAGATTTCCACGACCGTCGGCATTCTGGTTTCTGTCGTCTTCCTCATCGGCGGAGGGTTGTGGTTCGTGCTCTCGCCCGAGGTCGGCCGGGTGCGCATCCCGCGCAGCAGGCGCAAAGTCGGCGCCGTGCTGAAGCAGCCGCAGGTGCTCCTGACGACGATCGTCGGCTTCCTACTGGTCGGCACCTGCGCCGCCACCGAGGCTGGCGTGGTCGCGACCTTCGGGCAGGGCAACTCGACGTCCGGTCTGGTGCTGGCCATCTGGGCCGTCGCGTCGCTGATCGGCGGACTATTACTTGGGCATATCCCGGTGGGCCCTTCGGCGCTCGCGCGCCGGATGGGCGTGGTGCTGGTGGGCTCGATCCTGGCCGCCGCGGCGATCCTGATCTGGACGGGAACCGCCGCTGAGTTCTGGACCCTCAGCGGCGCTCTGCTGGTCGCCGGCCTCTGCATCGCGCCCGCCCTCGCGGTGATGTTCGCCGTCGTCTCGTCGAGTGTGCGGTTCAGCGATACCGCGGAGGCCTACGGCTGGGTGGGCACCGGGCAGCTGATCGGTGCCGCCGCCGGATCGGCCGTCGCGGGCTTTTTGATCGACTACGTGACCGCCCGCCACGGTGGTGGCGCCGGACTGGGCGGATTCCTAGTCGCCGTGATCTTCGCCGCGGCCGGGACGCTGGTGGCGACACTCTTCCGCCGCAAGTTCCCCGACCTGCGCGGCCGCGACGCGAGCCCGCTCCCGGACACCGAGCCGGTGCCGCTGCAGCCGAGCTAAGTCGCGCTAGTCCACCGGCTGCGCAGCCGCCAAGCGTGAGGGCTTCAAAACTTCCGACAGCTCGACCAATTCGCCGAGCTCCTTCTCGATGACCGCGGACTCTCTCTCTCCGGGCACAAAGACGTCGTCGAAAACCATCTTGCCGGCGAAGTTGATCTCGAGATTCGCCCCGATCTTCACGAGGCCCAGGCCCGAGGTGGAGGTCGTCAGCGCGACGACGCCGCGCGTTCCACCGGAGACGCCGCCGTAGCTGACGAAGCCCAAAGGCTTGCGCCACCACTCCTTGTTGAGAAAGTCGAGGGCGTTCTTCAGCGCCGGCGAGTAGCTGTGGTTGTACTCGGGCGTGATGAACAGGAAGGCGTCCGCAGCATCCACCCGCCGGCTCCAGGCGAAGGTGTGCGGCTTCGTGTACTGACGCAGGATCGGATGCGCCGGCTCGTCCATGAGCGGAAGACCCAGCTCGGCAAGATCGACGAAATCGACATCGACGTCGCCTCTTGCCTCCGCACGCTCCCGTGCCCAGTTCGCGATCGGAAGCCCGATTCTTCCGGGTCGGACGCTGCCGACGATGATCATGAGACGAAGAGACATGATGCTCCTTGGTGGATAGTTGACGTGTCAATTATTCCACAGCGGGACGTCCGCAGGTCTCCCGCACTCCCTACCAGCGCGCGTGAATCGCTGCCCGGAACCGTCGGTCGTAGAGTTCCCGAACGGATGTCGTGAACCCGTCACCCAGCAGGTCCACCGATCCGGCCGCCGCGTTGCCCTCGGCCTGCGCGACATTGCGCGCGCCCGGGATGACCGCGCTGACGCCTGGCAGCTGCGCGAGCCAGGCGAGCGCCGCGGTCGCGGGCTGGAGTCCCGCCGCCTCGGCGAGCGCGGAGAACTCGCGCGCGGCCTCGACTCCCTCGTCGAAGTCGACGCCGGAGAAGGTCTCGCCGACGTCGAAAGCCTCGCCGTGGCGGTTGTATGCACGGTGGTCATTTGCGGCAAACGCGGTGTCGTGACGATAGCGACCAGAGAGCAGGCCGCTCGCCAGCGGGACCCGCGCGATGATACCGACCCCAGCCCCCATGGCAGCCGGCAGCACGGCGTCAAGCGGCTTGAGCCGGAACGCGTTCAGGATAATCTGCACGCTGCTCAAATGTGGCCGCGCGATCGCGCTCAGCGCCTGCTCGACGGTCTCGACGCTGACGCCGTATGCCGCGATCGAGCCGTCGGCGACCAGGGCGTCGAGCGCATCGAACACCGCGTCGCTCTCGTAGACGTCGCTCGGGGGGCAGTGCAGCTGGACGAGGTCGAGCGTGTCCATCTGAAGGTTCGCGCGCGAGCGGTCGCTCCAGGCGCGGAAGTTGGCGGCTGAGTAGTTCTCGAGCAGCTGGTCCTGACGGCGGCCCATCTTGGTCGCAACAGTCACCCTGGCCCGGTCCGCCTCCGACAGACGGGCGCGCCAGCCACCGATGATCGTCTCGCTCCGGCCGTCGCCGTAGACGTCGGCAGTATCAAAGAAGGTCACCCCGGCGGCGTGCGAAGCGTCGAGGACGGCCGCGGCATCCGCTTCGGAGACGTCACCCCAATCGGCGCCGAGCTGCCAAGTGCCGAGACCGATTACCGAAATCGTGCGGCCCGTGCGGCCGAGGGTGCGCTGTTCCATGATTCGAGCCTAGAGCGCTCCGACGTGGTGGTAGCCCGACAGAACGCCACCGCCGCCGTCAGGGATATTGCGCGCCGGCGCACCACCATGCCGTGAACAGTCCACCCGGGTGATGTCGAGGTCGGTGATCGGTGCTGCCTCAAGGCCGGGCTCCCTGTACGACCCGTCACCGAAACTCGGCAGCCCGAGCGACCGGTCAGACGGTGTTCGGCTGGCTTGGAGGCACCGGCCATCGAGCGAGCGCCGAGTGGCCGCCGACGTTCGAAAAGAACAGAACGTTGGGCTGTGCGCCGCCGGGCTTTTCCCTACCGTCGTGGGCATGAAGAACTCGCGCGCAGCTCTCGGTGCCGTCCTGCTTGCGGCCTCACTGTCTCTGACCGGATGTTCGGCTGCCGGGTTTAGCGCCTCGAGCGGATCAGGCGCCTCAAGCGGGTCGAACGGGTCACGCGAGTCGGGGACGAGCTCTCGCGCCGACGCCGTTGCGCCAGGGATCGCGAGCGACGGATCCTCGGCGAAGGCGGGCGCGGCATCCATCGACCGCGCGATCGTCGTCACGGGCACAGTGACGATCACGGCCGGTAACCCGATCAGCTCGGCACAGAAGGCGGTCACGGTCGTTGAGGCAGCAGGCGGGCGCATCGACGGCCGCACCGAGACGGCGGCGGCGAACGGCGACCTCGGCAGCGCGACGCTGCTGCTGCGCATCCCGGCCTCGAAGCTGAACGCGACGCTCGACCAGCTGAAGAAACTGGGCAGGGCCGATCGGGTGCAGATCCAGTCCACCGACGTCACCGCCCAGACCCAGGACCTGGATGCGCGCGTCACCGCCTCGCGCGCCACCATCGCGCGCCTACTGCAACTCGAATCGGCCGCGACAGACACCACCAACCTGATCGCGATCGAGACCGCGATCGGCGACCGCCAGGCCCAGTTGGAAAGCATGGAGGCGCAGCAGCGGGGCCTCGCCGACCAGGTCAGCATGTCCACCATCACCCTCGAGGTGCGATCGGATGCCGCGGCTCCCCCGACCAAACCCGCCGACTTCTGGTCGGGCCTCAGCACAGGCTGGGCGGCGTTCGCCGGATTCTGGGCTGCCGTGCTCGTTACGTTCGGAGTTCTCGTCCCGTGGCTTGCCCTCGCCGGAGTCGTGACGGCAACCGTGCTGCTGGTGCTGCGGACCGTTCGGCGTCGGGCAAGGCCTGCGCCGCCCGCGAGTGCGCCCGCTATTCCGCCCGCGCCGATCGGATAAGTGCGAGTACCGCCAGCGCGTAGGCCTCGGCCGGGTCTTCGCTCGAGTGCGCGGCATCCGTGTCGTCGATCGACACCACGACGGTGTACGCGACACGCGACCCGGCCCCCATCGTGCGCGCGAGCGAGCGAAAGGCGCCGCGCAGGAGGTCACGCAACTGGTCCTCGCGGGGGAGCCAGAGCGCGTCGTCGACGGCGACCGAGTCGAGCGCCCATTCGGTCGTCCCGTTGAACCCCAGAATCGTTCCGCTCGGTGAGCTGTGCGGCTCGATCGTCATGTCGCTGACCGTGAATACATCGCCTTCGAAGTCCTCGAAAGCGATCTGGAACGCATCGCCGGATGTCGGGGTCCAACTGAGCCCCGCTTCGCGGAGTTCGCGAGCCAGAGCCGTTGAGATCATGGACTCCATCATGCGCCTCGCAGCAGAGAGACGTAGCGTGAGGGGATGGCCGACGTCAAGCATCCGAAGCCCGCATCGCGCTTGGCTGCTTTGCGCTCGCACCTGCTGACCGCGTTCTCAGGAACCGAAACCGGCCGCCCACACTGGGTCGACGAGATCGAGCTGGGTGACGATGCCGGCTACTTCGGCGAGGGCTCTGCTGCGTGGACCGTTCACGGCGGGCTGCCAACGCTCGTGGCGGGGATCCGCGCGCTGCTGATGCAAACGCTGCACCCTGGGGCGATGGCCGGCGTGCACGACTGGTCGCGCTACCAAGAGGATCCGCTCGGCCGGCTTTCGGGCACCATCCGCTGGCTGGTCGGTGTCACGTTCGGCTCGACCGAGTATGCGCGTGTCGAGTCGGCGCGGGTGGCGCGCTTCCACGACCGGGTGGTGGGCACGTACCTCGACGGCGCGGGTCACGCGGTGCCGTACGCGGCCGGCGACCCAGAACTGCTGCAGTGGGTGCACCTGGCCTTCACCGAGGCGTTTCTCGGCTGCCACGAGGTATGGGGAGCGCCGATTCCGGGAGGCGCTGACCAGTATGTCGACGAGTGGGCGATCGCGGGCGAGTTGGTCGGGGCGCCGAATCCACCGCACTCCGCCGCGGAACTCCGCGCCCAGCTCGAGACGTTCCGCACCAACGGCACCCTGCGGCGTGACGCCCGCGTCGACGAGGCGGTGCGCTTCATCCGGAACCCCCCTTTGGGCAAGGGGTTCGGGCCGGCATATCGGATCCTCTTTGCCGGAGCCGTGGCGTCGATCCCGGTCGAGTACCGACGCATGCTCGGTCTGCGCCGTTCGCCGCTTCCCGTGGTCACCGGGACGCGGATCGTGCTGAGTATCGTGCGGCGGGCACTCGGCGAGAGCTCCAGTTCGGCCGATGCCGCGCGCGCCCGCCTGGCCCGCCTCGCCGCAGCCGACGTCACCTGAGCAGGTCGACCCGTCGCTCATGGCAGGATGACGGCATGGCAGAACTCTCACCCCTGCCGTCCGACCCGATCGCCGAGGCTCACCGCCAGTGGCAGGAGCACGGCTGGGCGGATTCCGCTGACGGCATGGCCGCCGTCACCGCCATCATGCGCACCCAGCAGATCCTGATGGCGCGGATCGAGGCAACCCTCAAGCCGTTCGACCTGACCTTCGCGCGCTTCGAGTTGCTGCGGCTGCTGAGCTTCACGCGGCACGGCTCGCTGCCGATGGCGAAGGCCAGCGCGCGGCTGCAGGTGCATCCGACCAGCGTGACCAACGCGGTCGATCGATTGGAGGCGGCGGTCCTCGTGAAGCGGGTGCCGCACCCCACCGACGGCCGCGCGACCCTGGTCGAGATCACGGATGCTGGCCGCCAGCGGGTGGGCGCGGCGACTCTCGAGCTGAACAGCGCGATCTTCCTGCACACCGGATTCAGCGGAGAAGAAGTCGCTCAGCTCAACCAGCTGCTGCACGGCTTCCGCCGCGACGCCGGCGACTTCGAGTAGCAGTTCAGAGTCGTTCGATGATCGTGGCGTTGGCGGTGCCGCCGCCCTCGCACATCAGCTGCAGGCCGTAGCGACCACCCGTCGCTTCGAGGTGGTTGAGCATCGAGGCCAGCAGTCGCGTGCCCGACGAGCCGACGGCGTGGCCGAGCGCGATAGCTCCGCCACGCGGATTGAGCTTTGCCGGGTCCGCGTCGAACTCGTGAGCCCAGGCCAGCGGCACCGGGGCGAAGGCCTCGTTGACCTCGTAGACATCCAGGTCGCTGAACGACAGCCCCGAACGCTCCAGGATGCGATGGGTCGCCGGGATCGGGCCGGTGAGCATGTAGAGGGGGTCGTCCCCGACGACCGCGAAGCTGTGGAACCGAGCCCGCGGCGTGAGACCCCACTGCTGCGCGCGCGACTCGCTCATGATCAGTGCTGCGGAGGCGGCATCCGTCAGCGGGGAGGAGTTGCCAGCGGTGATCGACCAGGCGATGTCGGGAAAGCGCGCAGCGAGTTCGTCGGTGCGAAAGGACACGGGCAGGCCCGCGAGAACCTCGGCGGTGGTCGTCGGCCGCACGGTCTCGTCGGTGACAAACTCCCCCACCGGGACGATCTCGTTGGCGAATGCGCCCTCAGCCCATGCCTGCGCCGCGCGACGGTGCGACTCGGCCGAGAAGGCGTCGAGCTGCTCGCGGCTGAGCCCCCACTTGGCGGCGACGAGCTCGGCTGAGACGCCCTGGTTGACGAGCCCTTCGGGATACCGGGCCCGGATGCCGACGCCGTAGAGGTTCTGCGCGCCGACCGCGGAGCCCAGCGGCACGTGACTCATCGATTCGACCCCGGCCGCGATCACGACATCGTTGACGCCAGCCATGATGGTCTGCGCGGCGAAGGCCGCGGCCTGCTGGCTCGACCCGCACTGCCGGTCGACGGTCATCCCCGGCACAGTCTGGTCGAACCCCGCGGAAAGCAGGGCGGTGCGTCCGATGTTGCCGGTCTGCTCCCCGGCCTGGCTGACGCATCCGGCAATCACGTCGTCGATCTGGGTCGACTCGAGTCCGTTGCGCTCCAGGAGTTGAGTCAGCACCCCCGCCAGGAGGTCGGCGGGATGGATGCCGGACAGCGAGCCGCCCGGCTTGCCCTTACCCGATCCGGTGCGGATGGCGTCGACGATGACTGCGGTCTGCGATGCGATGGCTCCATGCATGGCTCGATGCTACGTCGCACGCCGACCTCCGCGCCAAGATTCGACGGTGACCTCTCGGCTCCGCTGGTTACGAAAGCTCCCGTGCACCGTCGCCGCTACTGGGCATTTGCGACCATTGAATCGGCGTTGGGGCGCGGCGGGGCGGGGGCGGTCAGAACTGCCACGGATACGGACCCCAGTCGGGCGCCCGCTTTTCGAGAAACGCATCGCGGCCCTCCACCGCTTCGTCGGTTCCGTAGGCGAGCCGCGTCGCCTCGCCCACCAGCACCTGTTGTCCGGCGAGACCGTCGTCGACCGCGTTGAGCGAGAACTTCAGCATCCGGATCGAGGTCGGCGACTTGCCCATGATCGTCTCCGCCCACCCCAGCGCGACCTGCTCGAGTTCTGCGTGTGGGACGACCGCGTTGATCGCGCCCATCTCGTATGCACGCTTGGCGCTGTATTCCTGGCCGAGGAAGAAGATCTCGCGGGCGAACTTCTGCCCGACCTGGCGGGCCAGCAATGCGCTGCCGTAACCGCCGTCGAAGGAGCCGACATCGGCATCCGTCTGCTTGAAGCGGCCGTGCTCGGCGCTCGCGATCGTGAGGTCGCAGACGACGTGGAGGGAGTGTCCGCCGCCAGCGGCCCAGCCCGGGACGACCGCGATAACGACCTTGGGCATGGTGCGGATCAACCGCTGCACCTCCAAGATATGCAGGCGGCCGGTCGCGGCGCTCCCGTCGTCGTACTGGTAGCCGTCGCGGCCCCGGATGCGCTGGTCGCCTCCCGAGCAGAAGGCCCAGCCGCCGTCCTTCGGGCTCGGCCCGTTGCCGGTGAGCAGCACGACGCCGATGTGAACGTTCTGCCGCGCGTCGTCAAGCGCGCGATACAGCTCGTCGACCGTCTGCGGGCGGAAGGCGTTGCGCACCTCGGGGCGGTTGAAGGCGATACGCGCGATGCGACCGGTGA
>JAYWDH010000218.1:0-3429 GCA_043779945.1 Microbacteriaceae bacterium | reverse complement strand
GCGGTCCCCAAGGAGCTGGATGAGGCGGCGATGGTCGACGGCTGCTCGTCTTTCTCGGCGCTGTGGCGAGTGCTGCTGCCGGCAGTCAAGCCCGGGTTAATCACGGTTGGATTGTTCGCGTTTCTGGCGTCGTGGAACGACTTCTTCGCGCCGTTGATCCTGATCACGGACTCGCGACTGCAGACCCTGCCGCTCGCGGTCGCGAATCTCCGCGGCAAGGTACAGGGCATCGTCGACTACGGCGCCACAGAGGCCGGAGTCGTGGTGCTGGCTCTGCCCTGCATCGTGCTGTTCCTCATCCTGCAGCGTCACTACGTGCGGGGATTTCTCTCAGGAGCGTTCAAAGGATGACGATGAATCGCGGTATGACCACTCACTCAGTTCCCGTACTGCCGAGCACGGGAGCCCTGCGCCCGCTCGGCCTCGATGAAGTCACGATCACGGGCGGATTCTGGGCAGACCGCCAGCGGGTGAACGCCGACGCCACTCTGGCGCATATCCGGGGCTGGCTCGACCGCGAAGGGTGGATCGCGAACTTCGACCTTGCCGCGGAGGGCACGCTTCCCGTTGGCAGGTGCGGCCGGGAGTTCTCGGACTCGGAGGTCTACAAGTACCTGGAGGCACTGGCCTGGGAGCTCGGCCGGGTCGCCGACGCGGATCGGGAGCTCGAGTTCCACGCACTCGTGGCCAGAGTCGCCGCAGCGCAGAGCGCCGACGGATACCTCAACACCCAGTTCGGCCGGGCTGGCCAGCAGCCGCGCTGGTCGGCGCTGGAGTGGGGGCACGAGCTGTACTGCCTCGGCCACCTCTTCCAGGCGGGGGTCGCGCGAGCGCGGACGGCCCCCGAGGCCGACGACGGGCTGCTCGCGATCGCGATCCGCGCAGCGGATCTGGTGTGCGCCGTGTTCGGCGGCGACGGAATCCGATCTTTCTGCGGGCATCCGGAGATCGAGGCTGCGCTCGTCGAGCTGTCGCGGGTAACCGGCGATCCCCGCTACCTCGAGCAGGCACGGCTCTTCGTCGAGCGCCGCGGACACGGCACCTTGCGCGACATTGAGTACGGGCGGGCCTACTACCAGGACGACATCCCCGTTCGCGAGGCAACCGTGTTGCGCGGGCACGCGGTGCGCGCGAACTACCTGAGCGCCGGCGCGGTGGATGTCGCCATCGAGACCTCCGACGCGGAACTCATGGGCGCCCTGGACGAGCAGTGGCGGCACACAGTGGCCCATCGCACCTACGTCACAGGCGGACAAGGTTCCCACCACCAGGACGAGGCCTTCGGCGACGACTGGGTGCTTCCGCCCGATCGCGCGTACTCGGAGACCTGCGCCGCGATTGGATCGCTGATGTTCGCTTGGCGCCTGTTGCTCGCTCGCGGTGATGTGCGCTATGCCGACCTGATCGAGCGCACCCTCTTCAACGTTATCGCGACCTCGCCCTCATCCGACGGGCGCTCGTTCTTCTACGCGAACACCCTGCACCGCCGCGAGCCTGATGCACCTGTCCCCATGGACGAGGTGTCACCGCGTGCGTCGTCGTCGTTGCGTGCTCCGTGGTTCGAAGTGTCGTGCTGTCCCCCCAACGTGGCGCGCACCTTCGCCAGCCTGGGCGGGTACTTGGCGACGGCGGATGCTCGCGGTATCCAGTTGCACCAGTACGCCTCCTCAACGATCGGCACCACACTCGACGACGGCCGCGGCGTTGCGCTGGTCGTCTCGACGGGGTACCCAGCGGACGGGCTCATCCGGATCAAGGTGCGGGAGACACCGCCGGATGCCTGGGAGCTCAGTCTGCGGGTTCCGTCGTGGGCCTTTGGCGCTCGCCTCGTGGTGCGACCAGCCTCGGGGAATGAGGAGGTCATGGATGCCGCGCCCGGCACGGTCAGCCTCGAGCGGGTGTTCGCGATCGGTGACGTGATCGAACTCGAGCTGCCGATGGCGCCGCGGATCACCGCGCCAGACCGCCACATCGACGCGATTCGCGGGTGCGTGGCCGTCGAGCGCGGTCCCGAGGTGCTTTGTCTCGAGTCGGTGGACCTCGCTGAACGCTTCACCGGCGCCGTGTTCGGGGACCTGGTGCTGGATACCGCGGTGGCCCCGGCCGAGCGGGACGGACGCGTTTGGGTGCGTCTGCTCAACTCGACGACAGCCGAGGGGGAGTGGCCGTATGAGCCGGTGGACGAGGTCCCCAAGCCGCATCTCGGCGCAGGCGTCGATGCCCCGCTCGTGGCTTATCACGAGTGGGCGGAGCGCGGCCCCTCGGCGATGCGCGTCTGGATCCCCACCATCTGACGTCCCCACGGCATCGCTCAATCCACGCGGCTAGCCTGAAGGTATGGCCGACGACTTCCACAGGCCCGCGTTCTTCGGCGGGAGAGAGTTCGAGGCGTTTGCCGGGGGGGAGGATCCGGCGGTCGCCATGCGCGTCGCCGACGAGAGCGCGCGGAGGCTGCTGTCGCGAGCGCAGAGCAGCGACGACCCGACCGTTGTCGACCGGCTGGTGACCTACACCGACGAGCACGGTATCGATGCGCTCGCTGAACTCTGGGTACGGTCTAGCCCGCAAAGCCTTCCCGGAGCGCTGTGGCGCATTTACCTGGTGCGGGTGATGATCCGTCAAGACCCGGCAGGCACCGCATTGCTTTTTCAGCGCGGCACGGAGGTGCTCTCGACGATCGATGCGATCGTCGCCGGCGCCCCCACTCCGGCCGGGCCGCAGGAGGTCACCGAACTGGCGGATCGCATCTTGCGGGGGCTGTTTGAGGGCGACTTCGCGCTCGCGCTCGAGCGGGCTGCCGCGTTCTGCCGCGTGGAGGCGGCCGGTGCGTCCAGCGTCGCCGACGATCAGGATTCCGTGAGCCCGGAGCGCGCGTCGGAGCTCACCACCCGTGCCCTCCGCCTCACGACGACTGCGGACGAGCTGGCCTCCTGTGCACGGATGTCCCGCGCGGGCACGCTGGACTGAGCGTTGTGGCGCCAGCGGCCGCCAGTGGCCGCCAGTGCGTCAGGGGCAGTGCGTCACGGGCAGATCGTTCCACAGGCGATCGCGAACGGTTGCCCAGCACCGTGTCGGCTGTGCGCTGCTCTCATGCACGAGGCGCGGATATCGGGGTGCGTCATCCGACACTGTGCCGGCGGGTCGGTGGCGGACCGGGTCGGTGGCGGACCGGGTGGGTGGGTGGAGTGGGTGAGCGAGTGAGTCGGTGGAGTGAGTGAGTGGGGAGAGTGCAGCCCGCGGCCGTCCAACCACCGGGCCTGCGACTCCCTGTTTCGCGCGGGGCGCAATCGGTGGCCGTGCCCGCTCGCGCCTGTAAACTGGGGAAGCCGGGCCGCGGTAACCCCGGGCCCCAATTTTCGCCGCTTCGAGCGGCTTTCTGCCGAGAGGCGTTCCGCGGTCCGGCGCCTTCTCCCCAGGAGAACTGGGCGC
>JAYWDH010000217.1:0-23413 GCA_043779945.1 Microbacteriaceae bacterium | reverse complement strand
GCAGCGGATGGTCCGGCCCCGGCGACATCGCCACCCGACGGCTGGCGTTGGGCTCGGCCGACTCCGCGCACGCCGCGATCCTGCCGCTGCACTTCCTGCGCAAAGCGGGCGTCGATGTCGACCAGATGCAGTTGCTGCGTTTCGACAGCGACATCGGCAAGCACGGCGACACCGGCCGCAGCGAGTTGGATGCGATCGACGCAGTGCTCGCGGGCGAAGCAGACGTCGCAGCGGTCGGCATCACGGTGTGGGAGAACATCGGCCGCGGCGAACTGATGCCCGGGATGCTGGAGTCCGTCTGGCAGACCGAGCTCTACTCGCACTGCATGTTCACCGCGCTCGACACTCTGCCCGAGTCGGTGTTTGCGCCCTGGGTGGCGAAGCTGTTGGCAATGGATTGGGACGTGCCCGCGCACCGTCGCATCCTGGAACTTGAAGGGCTCACCCGGTGGGTCGAGCCGCACCTCGAGGGCTACACCGGTCTGTTCGAAGCGATTAAGGAACAGGGAGTGGACGCCCGATGGTAGTCATGGCGCTGATGCGCACCATTGAGCAGTTGGCCGAGGGTGACACCGCCGAGTTCGTGGTGGCGTCCGCAAGCGAACTGGAGCTTGTCCGCCGCTGGTGCGAGAAGACCGGGAACACTCTGGTCAGCACCCTCATGGTCGAACAGGACTCCGGCCAGGTCACCGTCGGCCGCGGCCGGCCGCGGAACCCGGCCACCATGATCCCCGCCGACCGGATGCCGGGTGCCCGGCTCTGGCTGTACACGAACTTCCACTGCAACCTGGCCTGCGACTACTGCTGCGTCGCGTCCTCGCCGAAGACCGACCCGCGCCTGCTCGGCATCGACACCATCCAGGCGCTTGTCACCGAAGCCGCCGAGTGGGGCGTGCAGGAGCTGTACCTCACCGGTGGCGAGCCGTTCCTGCTGCCGAACATCGACGACATCGTTCAGAGTTGCGTCGACCGGCTGCCGACCACGCTACTGACCAACGGGATGCTCTTTCGCGGGCAAGGGCTTCGCAAACTGCGGGCCATGCCGCGCGAGGGCTTCGCACTGCAGATCAGCGTGGACTCGCCGACGGCCGAGGTGCACGACTCGCACCGCGGCGCCGGGAGTTGGGTGCGGGCGCTCGCCGGCATCCGGGTAGCGCTCGCCGAGGGTTTCACCGTGCGGGTCGCGGCGACCATCTCGGCTCACGACGATCCGGCGCTCGACGAGTTGCACGCCCTCTTCGACAGCCTCGGGATCCCGCGGGCCGACCAGGTGATCCGCCCGATCGCGCTCCAGGGTGTCGCCGACGAGGGGGTCGTGTTCTCGCGCGAATCGCTCATCCCCGAGGTGACCGTCACCGCGGAGGGCATTTACTGGCATCCCGTCGCCGCGCTCGACGAGAACGCCCTCGTGAGCAGGCAGGTCCTGCCGCTCGGTCCGTCGCTCGACCGGGTGCAGGAGCTCTTCGCCGAGCAGTGGTCATCGGTGACGGCCGCCACCTCGATGTTCGCCTGCGCCTGAATCGGAAGGAGAACGCCATGACCAGCACGACCCGCACCATCGCAACGACAGGCATCAACTCGATCGAGACCGGCCGACCCGCGCGCGCGGTACTCGCGGCCGTGCGGATCGCGGTGGGCCTGATGTGGCTGCAGAACGTGAACTGGAAACGTCCGCCCGACTTCGGGCAGGCCGGCCACAGCGGTCTGTACGAGTTCACCTCCGACGCGGTCAAGCATCCGGTGCTGGAGCCCTTTACCTGGCTGGTGCAGAACGTCATCTACCCGAACTTCCCGCTCTTCGGCTGGGGCGTGCTCATCGCCGAGTTCTGCCTCGGCGCCTTCCTGCTGGTGGGATTCCTGACGCGATTCTGGGCGGCCATCGGCATCCTCCAGACTGTGGCTATCACCCTGTCGGTGCTGAACACGCCGGGGGAGTGGCAGTGGAGCTACTACCTGATGTTTGCGGCCCAGTTCGTGATCTTGGCGACCGCGGCCGGTCGCATCGCCGGCGTCGACGGCCTACTCAGGCCTCGATGGTCGATCAACGCGGGTCGGCCAGCTCGGCTCGCGATGGCGCTCTCATGAGTGGCATGAGCGACAGCACGGACACCGGATCCGCCCGCCCCCCGATGACCTGGCATGCGCGCGGCCTCATCGTCGCTGGCTTCACAGCGCTGAGTTCGCTGTTCGCCCTGCTGAACTACACACCCCTGCAGTTCATCTCGGTCAACCTTGTGGAAGGACTGGTGCTGGTCGGGCTGGCCGCCCTGGCTGCGGTCGGCTGCGCAATGCGGAAGCCGGTGCTCGTACTCGCGGCCGGCACGGTCCTGATCGTCGTAGGAATCGTGCGCCTCGTCACGTACGGTCAGACGCTCGGCATCATCTCGGGATCGGTCAACGCCGCTGCCCTGATGGTCGGCCTCGGCACCGCGTTCGTCGCAATCTGGATCACCTCGCGGCCGACGCCTGCGACACGATAACGAGAAAGCCAAGCGGGCCCTGCGGAATCCAACGCGACAGTTGGCGTCCAGGAAGGGCAGTGCAAAACCCCCGGAAAGCTTTCGCTTGCCGGGGGTTTCAACATGACTGACTTGGCGGAGACGGCGAGATTTGAACTCGCGGTCCCCTTGCGGGGACTCCACCTTAGCAGGGTGGTGCACTCGACCGGACTATGCGACATCTCCCAGTACTGCCTTGCTCATCATAGCCGGATGCCGTGGGCATCCAACTCTGATCAGCCCTTGTACGGCTGGGTGCAGGTGTACGTCGCAGCCGACTGACCCTTCAGCCCTGAGATCACTGTCGCGGGTGGTGCGGTCGAGCTATCGGCGGGGATGGTTGGTTTCGCGTTCCCCGTTGCCGTAGGGGTAGGGATCGCCGTAGCCGCGGGGGCGTTCGGATCCGTCGAGGATCCGTTATGCGCGCCCGAGAGGGCCTCGCGATCGAGACCGATGGGTTGATCTGCCTTGATCGCGGCGAACAGAGCATTGGCGATCCTGGTCTGCGGTTGCACCTTGCCGGCGTAAATCCCAGTACCACCGGTAGTGCCGGGATACTGAACGAACACGATGTCACTCAGCGGGATGTTCTTCAAGACCAGGGCAACCGAAACCAGTGTGTCGAGGTGGGTGAAGTTCTCGCTCAATGTGATGTTCTGTGTTGCGGCTTGGGCGATCGAGTACAGCTTGCCCAGGTTCGAGAGGGTATCGGAGCTCTTGATCTTGCGAACCAGCGCCGAGAGGTAGACCTGCTGGGATCCGATGCGGCCGAGGTCGCTTCCATCACCGACACCGTGACGGCTCCGAAGAAAGGCGAGGGCTTCGGCGCCTCGAAGGTTGTAGGTCCCGGCTGAAGGAAGTACGAGCCCGGTGTAGGGATCGTTGATCGGGCCGGCAACACAAACGTCGACGCCGCCAACCGCATCTGCCATCGCAATGACCCCGTTGAAGAGGATCAGACCGGCGAACTGAATCGTCAGCCCGGTGAGATTTTGAACCACCAAAACGGTGCAGGCGAGCCCGCCATACGCCAAAGAATTGTTGATGGGAAGTCCCGCCGTTGCGTTCCCGTGCGGACACTTCGGGTACGGGACGACCATGTCACGCGGAAAGCTGACAACGGTCGCACTCTTCTGATCCTGAGAGACGTGCATCAACATCGTGACGTCGTTGAGGGCGGCGCCGTCTTGGGCGACCGTGCCGCCTATCCCCCCTTGCCCAAGGCGAGTGTCGCTGCCGACCAGAAGGATGTTGAAGCCGCCGGTGTATGAGGCGATGTTCGGCGGCGGAGCCGTGGTGTCTGCGCCGATCGTTACCGACTTGATGTTGGACTTCAGGTGCCATACCGCGATCCCGGCCACTGAGGCACCGGCGATGAGGGCAACGGCGAGCGTGCCACCGATCAGGGCGAACGCGGTCTTCCACGCGGCCGACTTCTTCAGCCGTCCATGGCGAGCTACGCCGGATACCTTCGGCGCGCGGTTCGATCTGTCACGGAGATCGCTCACAGCGACACCTCTTCTCGTCTGGTCGATCAGCGGGAGCGGAGGGCGTGGGATTCGAACCCACGGAACATCACTGCTCACCAGTTTTCAAGACTGGCTCCATCGGCCTCTCGGACAGCCCTCCAGGGTGACCGAAGGCCGAGTGTAACCGATCAGCCCAGCTCAACCCTGGAAGTGCCGTGCGAGTGAGACAGCCACGCCGTCGTTCAGATCCGACGCCGTTGTCTCGTTTCCGGCGACCGTGACGTCCTCGGGCGCCTGGCCCATCGTGATCCCCAACCCACCCCCCGTCGCTGCCCATTCGAGCATGTCGATGTCGTTGCGGCCGTCGCCCATCACCAGCACTCGCCCCCTGGGGATGCCGAGCGACTCCCGCACGCGCTCCAAGCCAGTCGCCTTGTTGACGCCATCGGGCGCAATATCGAGCCACGCGGTCCAGCCGACGTTGTAACTAACCTTGTGCAGACCCATCCGCTCCACCACCGAGAGGAAGTCGTCGATGGCGTGATCCGGCGAGATCACCACGACGCGGGTTGCCTGCACGTGCAGCAGCTCGTCGAATGTGACCTTCTGACGGGATGCCGCGAGCGCGCCGTCCGGGAAGGTCCCGGTGAAACGGAACACCCCGTCGGCGTCTTCGACCGCGAAGCTGGCACCTTCGAGGTGGCTCCGCACTCGCATGAGCACCTCGGTCGGATCGAAAGTCTCGACGAAGGCGTGCGCGTAGCCGAGCGGCGCGGTCTCGTCGCGCTCCAGCACGACGGCTCCGTTGGCGCAGACGACGTAGTCCGACACGATGCCAAGGCGGTCGAGCACCGGGAGCGTCATTGACACCGAGCGTCCGGTCGAGAGCATGACGTGGTGACCGAGCGCCGCCACCCGCTGGATCTCGCGGCCGGTGTTGTCGCCGAGCGAACCGTCCTCGCGCAGCACGGTGCCGTCGACATCGAGGGCGACGATCCACTTCTCCATCACACGGGTTCCAAAATGTCCAAGCCCAGCGCAGGCCGCAACACCTCGGGCACGATGACCGAACCGTCGGGCTGCTGGTGGGTCTCCAGGATCGCGACGATCCAGCGCGTGGTGGCCAGCGTTCCGTTGAGGGTCGCGACCGGCGCCGTCTTGCCGGACTCGGTGCGGTGCCGGATGTCGAGCCGGCGCGCCTGGTAAGTCGTGCAGTTGGAGGTCGAGGTGAGTTCGCGGTACGCGTTCTGCGTCGGCACCCAGGCCTCGACGTCGTACTTGCGGGCGGCGCTGGATCCGAGATCCCCGGCGGCGGTATCGATCACCCGGTAGCTGAGGCCGAGCGATTGCAGCATGCCCTCCTGCAAGGCGAGCAGGCGCCGGTGCTCGGCTTCGGCATCCGCGGGGTCGATGTATGTGAACATCTCGAGCTTCTGGAACTGGTGCACACGGATGATGCCCCGGCTGTCTTTGCCGGCCGAGCCTGCCTCGCGCCGGTAGCAGGTCGAGATGCCCGCGTAGCGGATCGGACCGTTCGAGACGTCGATGATCTCGCCCTGGTGGTAGCCGGCGAGCGCGACCTCGCTCGTACCGGTGAGGTAAAGGTCGTCGGCGGGCAGGTAGTAGATCTCGTCGGCGTGCTGGCCGAGGAATCCGGTGCCCGCCATGATCTCGGGGCGCACCAGGGTGGGCGTGATCAGCGGGACGAAACCTGCCTCCAACGCGCGCTGCAGGCCGAGCTGGATGAGGGCGAACTCCAGCCGGGCGCCGACGCCCTTGAGGAAGGAGAAGCGCGCGCCGCTGACCTTCGCGCCGCGGGCCATATCGATCGCGTCGAGCAGTTCGCCGATTGCGAGGTGGTCACGCGGCCCCGAGGGAAACAGCTCCGGATTGAAGCTCGGCTTCTCGCCGACATTGTGCAGCACGACGTAGTCGTCTTCGCCGCCGGCGGGGACCCCGTCGATGACGATGTTCTGGATAGCACCGGCGATCCTCGTGAAGTTGGCCTCGGCATCTGCTGCGCGCTGCTGGCCCACCTTCACCCGGGCAGCGAGTTCCTGCGCCTGCGCTACGAGCGCGGCCTTCTCGGCCTTCGGAGCGGCCGCGACGAGCTTGCCAAAAGCGTTCTGCTCGGCCCGGTCGGACTCGAAGGCGGTGAGTGCGGCCCGTCGCACGACGTCTGCGGTCAGCGCCTCCTCGACCAGTTCGACGGAGGACCCGCGCAGCTCCTGCGACTTCCGCACGGCGTCGGGGTTCTCGCGGAGAAGCTGCGGGTCGATCACCCGCTCAGTCTACGGATTCGCTCCCAGTAGCCTGAACCCATGGCCGACTCCGAATCCGCTCGTCGGGCGGCTGTCATCTACAACCCGATCAAAGTCGATCTGCCCAAACTGCGCCGCGCAGTCGCGAAGGCCCAGAAGGAGGCTGGCTGGGCTGACACCCTCTGGCTTCCGACCACCGTCGACGATATCGGTATGGGACAGGCGCGTCAGGCCATCGACGCCCACGCGGATGTCGTGCTCGCCGCGGGCGGCGACGGCACGGTGCGGGCGGTGGCGGAAGGACTCCGCGGCTCCGGTCTGCCGATGGCCCTGCTGCCCGCGGGCACCGGTAACATCCTGGCGCGCAATCTGGACATCGCGGTGGCCCAGCTCACGACATCCGTTCACACCGCCTTCACCGGGGTCGACCGGGCGATCGACGTCGGCGTCGTCGAGCTCGAGCGGGCAGACCACTCGCGTGAGACTCACGCCTTCGTCGTGCTCGCCGGACTCGGCCTCGACGCCAAAATGATCGCGAACACCCGGCCCGAGTTGAAGAAGCGGGTGGGTTGGCTCGCCTACGTCGACGCGATCGCGCGCTCGATGCGCGACAGCGAGAAGATCCGGATGCGGTACCGCCTCGGCAACGATCCCGAGAAGACGATGAGCGCACACACGATCCTGGTCGGCAACGTCGGCCTTCTGCCCGGCAACGTGCTGCTGCTTCCGGATGCCGAACCCGACGACGGACTCTTCGACATCGTGACGCTGCGTCCCGAGGGGCTGGGCGGTTGGGTGCAGATCTGGTTGCGAATCGTGTGGGAGAACGGGGTGTTGCGCCGCAGCTCGGTGGGCCGGCGCCTCGTCGGACTCAATCGCGACGTACGAACTTTGCGTTACCTGCGTTGCAGGCGGATCAGCGTGCGCCTCGATGGACCGGAGGACTTCGAGCTGGACGGGGATGACTTCGGTATGGTCCTTGGATTCGAGGCACACGTGGACCCGGCCGCCCTCATCGTGCGTTTGCCTGCCGTCTTAGCTGCGCGCGGCGCGCCAGCATCGCAAGGATCGCGACCACTGTCAGCAGCGCGCCGCTCGCGACCGGCGTGATCATCGACTGCAGGGCATCGGCGAGCACGTAGAGGTAGTTCTCACGCGCCAACTCGGCGTCGGTCAACTGACCCGAGGTTTGAGCCGAAGTTCCGATGACTTGCCCGGCATGCTGCGACTGAGCCGTTCCGTAGCTCAGTGCTACCGCACCGACGGCGAGCACCACCGCGAGCACCACGAGGACGACCATCCGCGAACGCATCTAGCGGTCACGATCCAGTGCGCCAAGCACGAGCCAAAGCAAGAGGGCGACGAACCCGGCCAGCGCAAACGCCTGCGGCAGGCTAAACAGCAGGAGTTGGACGAACTGGCTCTCGACCGTCGGAACGTTTGCCTGCGGATGCCGCACCTGCGCGTACAGCGTCGACCCGGCGATGAGCAGCAGCGCAACCCCCACGATCAGCAGGGCGAGGCGGTACGGATTTCGGATCGCGACGGGCGACTCCGGCTCGATCGCCACGTCGACCGGCGGCTCCGGCGGCTCCGGCGTCGGCCGGGCAAGCGACTCGACGGCAGCCGGGAGTGGCGGGGCATCGGGCGCGGATGCGGCATCCGGAACCACGACCCGCGCCACCAACTCAGGCTCGGGCCCAGCGTATCCGCGCTGGAACGCGGGGTCGAAGCGCGGATCGGTCATCGTCGGGCTCTGACTCGGCCGCGCTACTCGGGCTCGCCCGAGATCAGACCTCGGAGCCAGTCACGCGCGTCGATGAACACCTCGTCACCGTAACGCGGGGTGACCTCGATGGCTAGCTGGTCTGCACGCGGATACGAGCCAAGGAACAGCACATTCGGGCTGAACCGCTTGAGCCCCAGCAGCGCATCCGCGACTCGCTCGTCAAGGACGTGACCGTCGAGGTCGACGACGAAGCGGTACCGGCCGAGCTCGTCGCCGATCGGACGCGACTCGAGCAGACTCAGGTTGACCCCGCGAGTCGCGAACTGCTCGAGCATCTCGACCAGGGCGCCGGGCTGATCGGTGGGAAGCTCAACGATGATGCTGGTCTTGTCGGACCCCGTGCGCGCTGGGATCGCGGTAGAAGCCGTGACGAAGACGAAGCGCGTCACCGCGTTCGGGTTGTCGCCGATGTGCTCGGCGAGCACGACTACGCCGTACTCGTTGTCGATGCCCGGTGGGGCGATCGCGGCGTCTGCCACCGGGCTGTCGGCCAGCAGCTGTGCAGCGGCGGCCACGTTGGAAGTCGCGGGCAGGTGTTCGTGCTCCGGCAGCCGGGCGTCGAGCCAGAGGTGGCACTGCGCGTAGGCCACCGGATGCGCGGCCACGACCCGCACGTCGGCGAGGGGCGTGCCGGGGCGTGCCACCAGCACGAAGTCGACCGGGACCAGGTATTCACCGGTGATACGCAGGCCCGGGATGTTCGCCAGGGCGTCCTGGGTGGCGCTGACGCCGCCCTCGACACTGTTCTCGATCGCGATGACGGCACCGACGCTGCGGCCGGACGTCACGTCGTCCAGCGCCTCGCCCACGTTGTTGACGCTGCGCCAGATCTGGCCCATCGCCTTGGGGACCTGCTTCAGCGCAGCCCAGGTGAAAGTACCGGCCGGCCCGAGGTAGCTGTAGGTCGCGCTCTCGGGCGCAGCAGGGGTCGGATCGGGCATGATCGAAGTCTATTGAAGGGTGCGAGACTGAGGAGCATGGACCGCGCTGGTACCCCTGCCCTGGAATCTGATCTGATTGATGTGCACGCACTCGTTGAGGCCTACTACCAGAACGTCCCCGATGTCTCGGATCCGGCCCAGAAGGTGGTGTTTGGCACCAGCGGCCATCGCGGGTCGAGCTTCGATTCGGCCTTCAACGAGACCCACATCGCCGCCATCACGCAGGCGATCGTGGAGTACCGCACCAACCAGGGCATCACGGGCCCGCTGTTCATCGGGCGCGACACGCACGGGCTCTCTCGCCCCGCCGAGACCACAGCGCTTGAGGTACTCGAGGCCAACGGGGTGCACGCGATTGTGGACGAGTTCGACGACTACCTGCCCACGCCGGCGCTCAGCCGGGCGATCATCGTTCACAACAGGGCGCTGGGGGTCTCGACGGGCTCGAGCAACGCGGGCCACGCCGACGGGATCGTCATCACCCCGAGCCACAACCCGCCCCGCGACGGCGGCTTCAAGTACAACCCGCCACACGGTGGACCGGCGGATTCCGATGCCACGAACTGGATCGCCGGCCGCGCCAACGAGCTCATCGCCGACGGTAACCGCGACGTGAAGCGTGCCCAACCGACGGCCGTCGACCAGTACGACTATCGCGGTGCGTACGTGACCGGTCTGGCGAGCGTCCTGAACCTGGATGCCATCAAGAAGGCCGGTCTGCACATCGCGGCCGACCCGCTCGGCGGCGCCAGCGTGCACTACTGGCAGCAGATTGCCGAACAGTATGGCCTCGACCTCACGGTGGTGAACCCGCTCGTGGACCCGCGGTGGGGCTTCATGACGCTCGACTGGGACGAGAAAATCCGCATGGACCCCTCGTCGCCCTCTGTGATGGCGTCGACGGTGTCGAAACTCAACGGGTTCCAACTGATCACCGGCAACGACGCGGATGCCGACCGGCACGGCATCGTGACGCCCGATGGCGGCCTCTTGAACCCGAATCACTACCTTGCGGTCGCCATCCAGTACCTCTACACGCACCGCGATGGCTGGCGCCCGGATGCCGCAATCGGCAAGACTATGGTCTCGAGTTCCATGATCGACCGGGTGGCCGCCTCGCTCGGACGCCGCCTCTGGGAGGTGCCCGTCGGCTTCAAATGGTTCGTTCCCGGGCTGATCGACGGCTCGGTCGGCTTCGGTGGCGAGGAGAGCGCGGGGGCAAGCTTCCTGCAACTCGACGGCCGGAGCTGGACGACCGACAAGGACGGCATCCTGCTCGCGCTGCTCGCCAGCGAGATCCTCGCGGTCACCGGCAAGTCGCCGTCTGCTCTGTACGCCGAACTGGTCGAGGAGTTCGGCGATCCGGCCTACGCCCGAGTGGATGCCGGCGCCAGCAAGGCGCAGAAGGCGCGCCTCGGCAAGCTGTCGGGTTCCGACATCACCGCGACCTCGCTCGCCGGCGAGCCGATCACGGCCACGCTCAGCGCGGCGCCCGGCAACGGAGCGGCGCTCGGCGGCGTGAAGGTGGAGTCGGCGACCTCCTGGTTCGCGGCCCGCCCGAGCGGGACCGAAGACGTCTACAAGATCTATGCGGAGTCATTCGAGGGCCCCGAGCAGCTGGCGCGGGTGCAGGCCGAGGCGAAGCTCATCGTCGATTCAGCGCTGCGCGACGAATCCTAGAGCGAAGACCGTACCCCCGCGCGCCGATGCCCGATCCCGGGCGTCACTCGTTATCTGAAGGAGAAGCAATGCCGCTCGATCCCGGAATCGCCGCAACCCTGGAGCAGATGGCCGCGTCGGGGGCTCCCCCGGTTTCGGCCGGCGACGTCAGCACGGCGCGCGCGGTGATCCGCTCGATCTCATTCGGGGGAACAGGCGAGCCGTCGCACGAGCCCGCCGTCGCCGCCGTGCGGTCTGACACGATCGCGGGCTCGATCCCGATCCGGGTCTACACGCCTGACGCCGCCCTCCCGGTGCCGACGATCGTCTTCTTCCACGGCGGCGGGTTCGTGGTCGGCGACCTCGACACCCACGACTCGATCGCCCGACGCCTCTGCAACGACGTGGGCGCGGTGGTCGTCAGTGTCGACTACCGGCTCGCGCCCGAGCATCCGTTCCCGGCCGGCGTCGACGACGCGGATGCCGCGCTCCGCTGGGTCGTCGGACACCTGGGCGACTACGGCAACGATCCCGCGCGGGTGGCGGTCGCCGGAGACAGCGCCGGCGCGAACCTCGCCGCGGTGGCCGCTCAGCTCGCGACGGCCAACGGTATCCCGCTCGCGGCGCAGTTGCTGGCGTACCCGACCACCGATCCCGGCGGCAGCTACGCCTCGATGACTGAGAACGCCGACGGCTACTTCCTGACCCGGGCGGACATGGAGTGGTTCTTCGCGCGTTACCTCGGTGTCGAGCTCGACGACCCGCGCGTCGCTGGTCTAGCCGCGGATCCACGCGTCGCGCCCCTGCAAGCGTTGAGCCTCGCGGGACTGCCGCCTGCTGTCGTCGCCACCGCCGAGTTCGATCCGCTGCGCGACGAAGGGGACGCGTATGCCGAAGCGCTCACCGCGGCCGGGGTGCGCGTCGAGCACCGGCAGTTCCCGGGGATGATCCACGGCTTCTGGGGAATGGGTGCGACGAGTGCCGGCGCCGAGGAGGCCACGCGCTGGATCAACGGCACCTTCAAGGCGACGCTCGGCTAGCTCGCCGGGCGGCTAGCTCGCCGGGCGGCGATCGCGCCCCTCAACTCGGAGCCATCCTTGGGCTACCGCCGGTAGCCGGGCGCGTCCGGCAACCCGAAGAACTGTTCAAGGGTCTGGATGCCGGTGCCGTGCATTTCAGTCGCCAGCGCAACGCCGACGAAGCGGAAGTGCCACGGCTCGTACTCATAGCCCGTGACCGGCTCAAGCCCGTCGGGGTAGCGCAGAATGAACCCGTATTTGTACATGTTCGTGGCGAGCCAGATGCCGGCCCGGGTCCCCCCGAAGCTCTGGCTCACTGCCGTGTTGATGTCCACGGCGAGGCCGGTTTGATGTTCACTGTACGCCGGACGGGCGCTTTGCCGATCGGCCTGGGCCTCGCCAAGCCGCGATACCCAGCCGTTGTAAACGGAGACCTGCTTTGAGTAGCTGCGGTACGGGCTGACGACCGAAAGCTGAGCGCCAGTTTGGGACTGGTAGTCGGCAAAGACCTGCTGCAGGGCGGCAGCCGCCTGAGGACGCATCTGGCCCCTCGCGCCGGGAAGATTGAGGGCAGCCAGCCGCGGTGCGTATTCGGCGGGATTGAGCGGATGAGTCTTGTCGACGACGACCCACAGGCTCGAGGCGTCGCTCGTCGACAGTTGCGTCTTGTTGAAGGCGGGAGTCGGCGTCGGAGTCAAAGTTCGCGTGGCGCTCGACGTCGGAGTGGGTGTGGTCGTGTTCGAGGCGCCAGACAGGGTCGCCGCCGAGCGGGGTGCGAACCCTATCAGCGCGATCAAGATGACCAGCGCCGCGGCCAGCGCGGCTCCGGCGATCAGGGCAACCCGAAGTCTTTTTGGCACCTCTTCAGCATAGGATCACCCAAGTTGCGACAACTACTGCCGAGGGTGTAACTTTGCACTCTACGCAAGTTTCTGGGCCATCGGTGGTTGCGTCGCGAGAAATCGCGACCCCGCGATGGCCATTCTCATGACTTCCCACTCGAGAACGAGGCACCATGTCCGACGCCACAGCACCCGCGTCCACCTCTCGTCCCGCGGTGACGGTCGAGATGACCCACCGCCAGATTTTGTTCGTCATCTTCGGCCTGATGGCCGGGATGTTCCTCTCGGCCCTCGATCAGACTGTCGTCGGCACCTCGATCCGCACCATCGCCGACGATCTCGACGGTCTCAGCCAGCAGGCATGGGTCACCACCGCTTACCTGATCGTGTCGACGATTGCGACCCCGATCTACGGCAAGCTGAGCGACATCTTCGGGCGTCGCCCATTGTTCATCATCGCGATCGTCATCTTCCTGGTCGGATCGATCGCATCGGGCTTCTCGACGTCGATCCTCGAACTCGCCGGCTTCCGGGCAATCCAGGGCCTCGGCGCCGGCGGTCTGATGGCCCTCCCGCTCGCGATCATGGGCGACATGCTCGCGCCGCGTGAGCGCGCCAAGTACCAGGGCTACTTCCTCGCGGTGTTTGGCATCTCGAGCGTCATCGGCCCGCTGATCGGCGGCCTTTTCGCCGGGGCTCCCGAGGTATTGTTCATCACCGGATGGCGCTGGGTCTTTCTGATCAACATCCCGATCGGCATCGTCGCGCTCGCCGTCGTTCTGCGCTTCCTGCACCTGCCGCCGCGCAGCGTCAACCGCGGCGTGCGCATCGACTGGTGGGGTGCTGCCACGGTCATCCTGGCCGTGGCCCCGCTGCTGCTTGTCGCCGAAAAAGGCCGTGAATGGGGATGGAACTCAGGCGGCGCGGTCGCCTGTTACATCCTCGGTGCCGTCGGAATCGTCGCGTTCATCATCACCGAGCGCCTTATGGGTGACGACGCGCTGATCCCGCTCAAGCTCTTCAAGAGCGCGACGTTCTCGATGGCCACCGTCCTCGGCGTGCTGGTCGGATTCGGCATGTTCGGCGCGATCTCGACCGTGCCGCTCTACCTGCAGCTCGTGAAGGGCTCGACGCCCACCGAGAGTGGCTTCCAGCTGCTGCCGATGATCCTCGGCCTGATGATCGCCTCGATCGTCAGCGGCCAGCTCATCTCGCGCACGGGCCGCTACAAGATCTTCCCGATTCTGGGCACGGGCCTGATGTCGCTCGGCTTCCTCGTCTTCACGACGCTCAAGGCCGACACGAACTACTGGGTGCTCGCCGGCGCCATGCTCCTCGTGGGCCTCGGCCTCGGCCAGATGATGCAGACCCTGACCATCGCCAGCCAGAACGCGGTCGGGCCGCGCGACATCGGTGTGGCGACCTCCTCATCGACCTTCTTCCGTCAGGTTGGTGGAACGCTGGGCGTCGCCGTGATCTTCTCGGTCGTCTTCGGCGTCGTCGGGAGTGGCATCCAGACCGCGTTCTCGAAGACGGCGACGCTGCGCTCAGCGCTGGACGCCGCGCTCAACCCCTCGGTCGCCAATGCCAACAACAACACGGCGATCATGTCGAAGATCTACGACAAGATCGTCGACCCCATCAGGGCGAACCTGCCGGCCCAGGTAGACCTGTCCAACCCGGAGCAGCGCAAGGCCGTGGTCGACCACATCCTGCCTGCCGTGCAGAAGGCGCTCAACAGCGGCACCGGCAACGCCGGGTCCAGCCTCGACAGCAATACCCAGTTCCTGAACGGCGCCACACACGCTCTTTCTGCGCCGTTTCTCACCGGGTTCTCCGACGCCATGGTGAGCGGATTCTGGGTCAGCCTGGGCGTCGTCGTCGTCGCCTTCGTGCTCAGCTTCTTCCTCAAGGCCACCCCGCTGCGCGAGAAGTCGGCCCTCCAGG
Source organism: Microbacteriaceae bacterium (assembly GCA_043779945.1). Taxonomy (GTDB): domain Bacteria; phylum Actinomycetota; class Actinomycetes; order Actinomycetales; family Microbacteriaceae; genus Lysinimonas. The sequence goes on along the minus strand of JAYWDH010000217.1, from coordinate 8,988 downwards.
AGGTCGCCGACCAGGACGAAGCGATCCTGGCGCAGAAGGCCGCCAGCACTCTGTCGACCGGCCTCTCGCCCGATGTCACGACAGCCACGATTGACGTGGAGGACTCCGCTGGCGTCCCGAGCGGCAGACGCTAGCCCCGACATCCGATCCAGACCGAAAAGGCACGTCACCAGGGATTCTGGTGACATGCCTTTCTGTCTGTTGACAGCAGGGCACCCCGGTGTCTATCGTTGCATTCGATTCCGTGGGAGCGCTCTCACATCTTTTCTGTGGGAGCGCTCCCACGGCTCGCCCCTATCCCACGCACAAAGGAGTGAATGTGAAACTTTCACGACGTCACCGGGTCGGAGCCGTCATCGCGACGGCCTCAGCCCTCGCCCTTCTCGCCACAGGTTGCTCGGCCGGAGGATCATCAGCCGGCGACCAGAAGGTCACACTGACCCTCGCCACCTTCAACAACTTCGGCTACACCGACGCCTTGCTGGCCAGCTACCACAAGGCTCACCCCAATGTGACGATCGTGCAGAAGGTCGCCAAGACCTCTGACGACGCACAGACCAACCTCTTCACCAAGCTGGCCGCCGGCAACGGCCTGTCCGACATCGAGGCTGTCGACGGTGACTGGATGCCGAAGGTGCGCCAGTACCCGCAGCTCTTCACCGACCTGGCATCGGCCGACAACAAGGACCGCTACGCCAGCTGGAAGACCGCGGGAGGCACCGCGGGCACAAAGCTCATCGGCCTCGGTACCGACATCGGGCCTGAGGCGATCTGCTACCGTGCCGACCTGTTCAAGGCGGCCGGCCTCCCGACCGATCCTGCCGCGGTCAGCAAGCTGCTGACCGGCGGCTGGGACACGTACTACAAGGTCGGCGCGCAGTTCACTGCGGCTGGCACCGGGGCCGCATGGTTGGACTCGGCGGGCGCGACCTTCCAGGGTCTCGCCAACCAGTACGCCAACTTCTTCGAGAAGAAGGACGGGACGGTCATCGCGACCACCAACCCCGACGTGAAGGCCGGGTTCGACTCCGTACTTGCCGCGAGCAAGACCGAGTCAGCGCACCTCCAGGAATGGACGGATGACTGGGCAGGCGGCATGGCGAAAGGCAAGTTCGCCACCATGCTGTGCCCGCCGTGGATGATGGGCGTGATCCAGGGTGACAGCCCCAAGGTCACCGACTGGAACATCGCCAACGTGTTCCCGAATGGCGGAGGCAACTGGGGCGGTTCGTACCTCCTCGTTCCCACCCAGGGCAAGCACGCTGCCGAGGCCAAGGCCCTCGTCGATTGGCTGACCGCTCCGGATCAGCAGATCGCTGCCTTCAAGACCGCGGGCAACTTCCCGAGCCAGACCGCCGCATACAAGAGCGCCACCCTGACGGGTGCCACAAACGCGTTCTTCAACAACGCGGCGATCGGTACGATCTTCACGGATCGCGCCAACGCCTTCGCGAAGACGAACGTCATCCCCTTCAAGGGCATCAAGTATGGAGCCGTCATGGGCGCCGTGCAGAACGGGCTGACTCGCGTCGAGCAGGGTCAGCAGAACGCCGCCGACTCGTGGACCCAGGTGGTCGCAGACGTCAAGGCACTGAACTAACGCTTCACCTTGGCCGGGCCGTCCACCTCGGGCGGCCCGGCCTCTTTCCCCCGCGGCCAGAGCCACGGCCAGACCCACGGATCGGAACCATGACGACCACCAGCCTGCCGACGGCGCCTGCTGCGGCATCCGAACGTAGCCCCCGCCGGATCGCGTTGCGCAACCGAATGTCGCGCTGGGATCTCAAGCTCTCGCCGTATCTCTACATCTCGCCGTTCTTCATCCTGTTCGCAATCGTGGGACTCTTCCCGCTCGTCTACACGGGCTACATCGCCATGCTGAAGTTCGACCCGATCCTGCACTCCGGCACCTTCGTCGGCTTCGACAACTTCGCCTGGGTATTCCAGCAGCGGCAGTTCTGGATCGCGCTGCGCAACACGCTCACGATCTTCCTGCTCTCGGCCGTGCCGCAGATCGTCGTCGCGCTGGCCCTTGCGGCGGTGCTCGACTCGAACCTCAAGGCCAAGACGTTCTGGCGGATGGGCGTTTTGCTGCCGTACATCGTGATGCCGGTGGCGGTCGCGCTCATCTTCAGCAAACTATTCAGCGACAACTACGGCCTGATCAACCACGTTCTCAGCTTCGTCGGCGTCGCGCCGATCCACTGGCACACCGACACGATTCCCGCCCAGATCGCGATCGCCACGATGGTGAACTTTCGCTGGACCGGATACAACGCGCTGATCCTGTTGGCGGGCATGCAGGCCATCCCACGTGACCTCTACGAGCAAGCCAGCATCGACGGCGCGGGACGCGCTCGCCGCTTCTTCTCGATCACCATTCCCCAGCTGCGCCCCACTCTGATCTTCGTCATCATCACCGCCACGATCGGCGGGCTTCAGATCTTCGACGAGCCGCAGCTCTATGACGTCAGCACGGTCGTGCCGGGCGGCGCGAATCAGCAGTGGCTCACGCTCACGGTCTACCTCCACAATGTCGGCTGGTTCCAGGACGGCTCCTTCGGCCGCGCGGCTGCGGTGGCCTGGCTGCTGTTCCTGCTGATCGTGCTGATCGGCTTGATCAATCTGGCGATCACGCGACGCATCGCGAGCAATGAGAACAGGAAACTGTCATGACCGCCCCCACCCTCTCGCCGACCGCGATCTCCGGGCTGCCGGTTGCGGAGCCCCGCCGACGTCGCCGCGGGAGCGCCGATGTGAGCTCACGGCCCGGATTCCTCGGCTACGGACTGCTGATCGCGGCCATGCTCGGCGCGATCCTTCCCCTCTATTGGGCGTTCCTGATCGCGAGCGGCGACTCATCCAGCCTCAACAACGTGAACCTGCCGTGGTGGCCGGGCGGCAACTTCCTCGAAAACGCGATCACGGTGATCTCGAACGACCGGGTGTCGTTCTTTAAGGCGGTGTTCAACAGCGTGATCGTCTCGACCGTGGTGTCGGCATCCGTCGTCTTCTTCTCTACTCTCGCAGGCTACGCATTTGCCAAGCTGCGCTTCCGCGGCAAACGCGGGCTATTCGTCTTCGTGATCGCCACGACGGCCGTGCCGACACAACTCGGTGTCGTCCCGCTGTTCATCGTGATGTCGCAGCTGGGCTGGACGGGCTCGCTCGGCGCGGTCATCGTGCCAGGACTGGTCACGGCGTTCGGCGTATTCTGGATGACGCAGTACCTGAGCAGCGCCCTCCCCGACGAGCTCATCGAAGCCGGCCGCGTCGACGGCGCCAACGCGTTCCAGGCGTTCTGGTACATCGGCTTCCCGGCTGCCCGTCCCGCCGCCGCGATGCTCGGACTCTTCACGTTCATCGCGACCTGGACGAATTTCTTCTGGCCGTTCATCGTGCTCGATCCGAGCAGCGCGACACTGCCGGTGGCCCTCTCTCAGCTGCAGGCGAACTACTTCGTGGACTACTCGCTGGTGCTGGCTGGCGTCCTGCTGGCGACACTGCCCCTATTGCTACTGTTCATCATTGCCGGGCGCCAACTGGTCGCCGGAATCATGCAAGGAGCTGTCAAAGGATGACCGACACGACGACCGGCCGGGCCTTCCCGGCCGATTTTCTCTTCGGGGTCGCGACCGCGGCCTACCAGATCGAAGGAGCCGCGCACGAGGACGGCCGCACCGACTCGATCTGGGATGCCTTCAGCCGTGTCCCCGGTGCGATTGTCAACGCGGACAACGGCGATGTGGCCTGCGATCACTACCACCGCTACCGCGACGACGTCGCGATGATGGCGGGGCTCGGGCTGCAGACCTACCGCTTCTCCACCTCCTGGTCGCGGGTGCGGCCCGACGGCGGACCGGTGAACCCCGCCGGACTCGACTTCTACTCGCGGCTGGTCGACGAACTGCTGGCGCACGGGATCAAGCCCTGGCTCACGCTCTACCACTGGGACCTGCCGCAGGCACTTGAGGAGAAAGGCGGCTGGACGAACCGCGACACCGCGCTCCGCTTCGCCGAGTACGCGCTCGACGTACACGACGCCCTCGGCGACCGCGTGACCGCCTGGACCACGCTCAACGAGCCGTGGTGCTCGTCCTTCCTGAGCTACACCGGCGGCGAGCACGCCCCGGGACGCCAGGACAAGACGGCGGGGCTGGCCTCGGCGCACCACCTGCTGCTCGCCCACGGGACGGCCGTTGAACAGTTGCGGCAGCGCGATCCGGCCCTGCAACTCGGGATCACCCTGAACCTCACGGTTGTCGACCCGGTCGACCCGCACGATCCGGCCGACCTGGATGCCGCCCGCCGCATCGACGGGCAGTTCAACCGGGTGTTCCTGGACCCGATCTTCCGCGGCGAATATCCGGCCGACCTGCTGCAGGACGTCGCGGGCCTCGGCCTGGAGCGGTATATCCAGCCGGGTGACTTGGCGACCATCTCGGCGCCGATCGACGCGCTCGGCGTCAACTACTACCACGGGGATCTCGTGGGAGGGCATCCGATTGGCGAAAGCGAGCTGTGGGGCGCTGCGCCGAGCGAACGGCCGAAAATGTCACCGTTCCCCGCTGCAGAGGTGGTGGTGTGGCACCCGCGTGACCTGCCGCACACGGCGATGGGCTGGGAGGTTCAGCCGGAGGGCCTCACCCGTTTGCTCCGCCGCGTGCACGACGACTACACACACGGTGACGTGCAGCTGTTCGTCACCGAGAACGGTGCGGCATACGAGGATTCCGTCGAGCCGGACGGTAGTGTGCATGACCGTGATCGCGTGGTCTTCCTCCGGGAGCACCTGGCCGCAACCCTGGACGCCATCGAACAGGGCGTCGCGGTCGGCGGCTACTTCTACTGGTCGTTGATGGACAACTTCGAGTGGGCATGGGGCTATGACAAGCGCTTCGGACTGGTGCGCGTCGACTACGACACGCAAGCCCGCACGCTCAAGGACAGCGCGCTCGACTATCAGCGAATCATCGCTCGGCGCGCGCTTTAGGATGAAATCGCCCCGTGCGGAAGGAGGGCGGCCGATGACCACTGACGCGAAGAGCACTGAGCTCACGAGCACCGACCTCACGGGCACCGACGTCACGAGCACCGACCTCACGAGCACCGACCTCACGCTGGGCGCTGGCGCGGGTCGCCCGCGCGAGTACCGGGCGCAACCCACGCTGGAGATGGTGGCGGAGGTCGCTGGGGTCTCGCGATCCACAGTGAGTCGGGTCGTCAACGCCTCGCCCAAGGTGACGCCCGAGGCGATCGCCGCGGTCACGGCTGCTGTAGACAAGCTCGGTTACGTGCCGAACCGTGCGGCGCGCATCCTGGCCTTGCGGCGGACATTCTCGATCGCACTGGTGATCCCGGAGAACACCGCCAAGTTCTTCGCCGACCCCTACTTCGCGACCGTCATTCAAGGCGTCGCCATGCACCTGTCGAGCACCGAGTACACGCTGAGCCTGCTGATCGCGCCCGAGAACGACGCAGAGAAGACCCGCCGCTACCTGCAGGCTGGCAACGTCGACGGGGCGATCATCCTGTCGCATCACAGCGACGATCACAGCTATGTGCTGCTGGCCAAGTCGATCCCCGTGGTCTTTGGTGGGCGTCCGGTCAGCCCCGAAGGCAGCGTCGCGTCCTACGTGGATGTCGACAACGCTGAGTCAGCCCGCGAGGTCAGCGCGCGGCTTGTCGCCAACGGTCGCAGGCACCTGGCCACGATTGCCGGGCCGCTCAACATGTCAGCGGGTATCGACCGGCTGCAGGGCTGGCGCGCAGCGCTCTCCGACGCGGGACTCGACGCGTCGCTCGTTGAGCACGGCGACTTCACACCGGCGTCCGGCGCGGCCGCGATGCGCCGCCTGCTCGAACGCGGCAAGCCGATAGACGGCGTGTTCGCCGCCAGCGCGCAGATGGCATCCGGGGCTCTGACAGTGCTACGGGAGCACGGGCTGGAAGTGCCGCGCGACCTCGGCCTGGTCACCTTCGACGACGACTACTTCGCAGCGAGCGCGCTGCCGCCGCTGACGACCGTCGCCCAGCCGACCGTCGAGGTAGGGATGCGGATGGCCGCGGTGCTGCTCCGCAGCATCGACGGCGAGCAGGTGCCCGCGGTGACGATGATGCCGACGCGGATCGTCGAGCGCGCATCAGAGTGAGCGCTCCAGCGCGAGCGGTCCGAGCTCGAGAGCGCTTCAGGCGCTGAAAGTACGGGGATATTGGCATCCGAAGTACTGAAAGTACGTATTTATTCGTACTTTCAGCGGAGGGGTGGCTACGGCACGCGGTAGAGCCACTCCTCGGTGCCGAACTTGTCGGTGATGAGCTGCTCGGCGGCCGCGTACTCGGCGGGCGTGATCTCGTCGTCGTGCAAACCGTGCAGGCCACGGAAGGTCGCGATCATGCGGTCGATGATTTCGGCGCGGGTGAGTCCGGTCTGGCTCCTCAGCGGATCGACGCGCTTGTTGGCGCTCGTGGTGCCCTTGTCGCTCATCTTCTCGCGGCCGATCCGGAGCACCTGCACCATCTTGTCGCCGTCCATGTCGTAGCTCATGGTGACGTGGTGCAGCACCGCGCCGTTGCCGAGTCGCTTCTGCGCAGCGCCGCCGATCTTGCCGCTTGGGCTCGTGATGTCGTTGAGCGGCTGATAGCTGGCATCGATTCCGAGGCTTTTCAGCGCGGTGATCACCCACTCATCGAAGAAGGCGTAGCTGTCGGCAAAGCTCATGCCCTGCACGAGCGCGCCCGGAGCGTAGAGCGAGTAGGTGACGACGGCGCCGGCATCCATGAACATGGCACCGCCGCCGCTGACCCGCCGCACAACCTCGAAGCCGTACTTCGCGGCGTTCTCGGGGTCGACCTCGTTCTTCACCGACTGGAAGCTGCCGATCACGACAGCCGGTTCGTTCCACTCCCAGATGCGTAGCGTCGGCTTGCGGCGACCATCGCCAACCTCCTCGGCGAGCACCTGGTCGAGGGCGAGATGCATGTTGGGGCTCAGCGGTCCGGGATGCAGCAGTTGCCACTCGTAGTCGCCCCAGCTGCTCGCCTTCCTGAGCGCGCGACGGAGGGCGGTCGCGACCGACTCCGGAGAGAAGCCGAGCAGCGTCGCGCCCTCGGGCAGGGATGCCGCGACGGCGGCCGCGTAGACCTTGGCGTCGGCGTCCGCGGGAAGGCCGTTCACGCCGGCGTCGATCGCGGCGAGCGCCTCGTCGGGTTCGAGGAAAAAGTCGCCAGCGAGACGGAAGTTCGCGATCCGGTTGTCAACAACGTCGAGATCGACGACGACCAGCTTGCCGCCCGGCACCTTGAACTCACCATGCATAGTTCGAGGCTACTTCGCGGACGCTCCCAAGTGCTGGGCTCCAACATGGGCATCGAGCCAGACCGTGAGGTCGGCGATCACCTCGACGCGATTGATCTCGTTGTAGACCTCGTGCCGGGCGCCCTCGTAGATGTCGACCGTGACATCCGTCAAGCCGCCCCTGCCGCGATACGCGGCCGCCAACAACTCGACGCTCTTGGGGCCACCGAGCGAGTCCTCGCTGCCGATCTGGATCAGCAGCGGGATGTTCTTGGCGAGGTGCGTCGGCGTGCCAAGCAGGCGGAGCCCATCCACGATTCCGAACAGCTTGGCGGCCTGCGCGTCGAAGGTCAGCGGATCGGCGATGAACGCGGGAGCGACCGCCGGATCGCGACTCAGCCACTCGGCACCGGTCGTGCCCAGGTGGCGGAACCGCTTGTTGAGGGGTCCGGAGTTCATGCGCAGCACGGTGCGATACGGCGTGCCACTGAGCACCGCCGCGTCGTAGTCGCTGGCGCCCTCGCCCCCGTTCTGATTGAGGATCATCTGCGCGAAGATCGAGCCGAGACTGTGCCCGAGAAGCACGAGCGGGAGATCGGGATGCGCGCTCCGCGCGATCCCGGACAGCTTCCGTACCCCGGCGAGGGTCGCCCTCACGCCGCCGGGGCCGAGCTTGCCCAGCTTCGTGATGTCGCCGCCCCACTGCTGCACTCCGGTCTGACCGTGGCCGCGCAGGTCACCCGCGTAGACCGAGTAGCCAGCGGCGACCAGCGCTTGGGCGAAGCCCTCGTAGCGAGTCGCGTACTCGCCGAGCCCGTGGATGAGATGCACCACTGCCTTCGGCGTGCCTGCGCGCCACTCGTAGTAGTGGATTGTGACGCCCTCGGCATCGACGAAGGTGTAGTCGCCGCGGGCGACCGAGAATGCGGGCATGGAGCCTCCTTGCTCGCCTCATCCTAGAGCCGAGACGACGTGCCCGCATTAGCCACGCTAATGAGTTAGGCTAATGAATGTGAGCGATTCAGAAAGCGCCGCGGTAGACACCGACGAGCTGCGCATTCTTCTGCAGCGGGTGGCCAGGCGGATCCGTGCCAACCGGGCAGACGGCACGATGAGCGACACCCAGATGGGCGTGCTCTTCCGGCTCGAGAACTCGCCCGCGACACCCAGCCAACTCGCCGAGCGCGAGCGCGTGACTCCGCCCTCGATGAATCGCACCCTCAATGCGCTCGAGGTGGCGGGCCTGGTGTTGCGCTCCCCCGATCCGGATGACGCGCGCAAGGTGATCGTGACTCTCACTCCCAGCGGCGCGGACCTGATCGCGGAGACTCGACGCCTGCGCGCCACCTGGTTCAGCCAGCGCCTCGCCGAGCTCGCGCGGGACGAGCGTGCGACGCTCGAGGCGGTGATGCCGGTGCTGCGCCACCTGTCGGAGTCGTGAGCAGCGCCTTTCGCTCCCTGAGCTTTTACAACTACCGCGTCTGGTTCGCCGGATCGACCGTGTCGAGCATCGGCACCTGGATGCAGCGCACCGCCCAGGACTGGGTCGTGCTGACCGAGCTCACCCACAACGACGCGGGAGCCGTCGGGGTGACGATGGCGCTCCAGTTCGGACCACAGCTGGTGCTCGTCCCGATCACCGGACTCATCGCCGACCGCATGGATCCGCGCCGACTGCTGATGATCACCCA
>JAYWDH010000216.1:0-9746 GCA_043779945.1 Microbacteriaceae bacterium | reverse complement strand
GGAAGCAGGCGATGCCGGCTGCGATGTGCATGCCCTGCGTGACGGCGTAGAGATCCGGAATGAAAGTCGGGAACACCATCCACTTCTCGGGGTCCTGGACGAAGTGACTGTAGAGGCCCGTGAAAAAGCAGATGAGGAAGGCGCCGCCCAGCAAGCGACCGAGCACCACCGCCATGCGCGGATGCCGCGAAGGGCTGGAGAGTGCGACCCTGATGTCGAACATCAACCTTCGCACCTGGCACACCCAATCACCGTTTGAGAGGGTTCGGAGCCACAAACACGATGGCTTGCCGTTCCGAAGAACCGGGCGTGAGCATCCCGATCGGCGACACTGGCCAGGTGAGACGTCACGCGGGCACCATCAGGATCGTTGCGGCCGCCATCGCCGTGGCTGCCATGACCGTGATCACGGCGATCATGGTCGGCACGCTCGGCTACCTCACCGACCTGAACCGCGCAAACTTCATCGTCTGTAGCGCGTCCCTTTGGCTGCTGTTCGGGATCGCATTCTTACTACTGCGACGGGCGCCGGTTCGCGCGGCGGTCGTGGTGATCATCGCGGGATCGCTCGCTCTCGGGGGTGCCGCCATGTCGGGGCCACCCGACACCAGCACCGACTCGGCCCGCTACTCGTGGGACGGGATCGTGCAGAACGCGGGGATCTCGCCCTACCAGTACGTGCCGCTCGACGACGCGCTAGCGCCGGAACGCACGGACTGGCTGTTCCCCTACCCGGTCACCGACGGGACCGGACTGCACTGCCCGCTCCCCCGCACCCATCTGATCGTCACGAGCCCGTCCACCACGGTGATCTGCACCGCGATCAACCGCTCCGGGGTGCCGACGATCTACCCGCCCACCAGCGAACTGCTGTTCGCTGCCGTGCGGGCCGTGGTTCCGCCGAGCGCCGAATACTGGCCGTTCCAGTTGGCAGGACTGCTGATGAGTCTCAGCGTCACGTTGCTTCTTCTGCGCGGCTTGCGGCGGCGCGGCTTCGACGCTCGGTGGGTGGCGCTCTGGGCGCTCTGCCCGCTGGTGGCATCCGAGGCGATCACGAACTCGCACATCGACGTGCTCGGCGCCCTTCTCGCTTTCGCGGCCGCCTTCCTGGTCTCGGGCGGCGCGCGTTGGCGGGGTGGTGTGCTGCTCGGGGCTGCCATCGCGGCGAAGCTCGTCCCCGTGCTCGCGGCGCCCGCGCTGCTGCGCCGTCAGCCGTGGAAGGTGATCGCCGCCGCGGTGGCGACCTTCCTGGTGCTCTACATCCCCTATGTGGCGACCACGGGTATCGCCGTGCTCGGCTACCTGCCCGGTTACCTCGGCCAGGAGGGGTACAAGAACGGCAGCCGTTTCGTGCTGCTGACGGCGGCGCTGCCCAGTCGCGCGGCCCTCCCGGTCGCGGTGGTGCTGCTGCTGATCCTGACGGTGCTGGTCATCTGGAAGTCCGCTCCGACGCGACCTTGGCTCGGCCAGCTCGCCATGATCGGCGTGACGCTGCTGATCCTGAGTCCGAACTATCCGTGGTACGCGCTGCTGCTTCTGCCGTTCATCGCGATGAGCGGGCGCATCGAGTGGATGCTCATCCCGCTGGCCTTCGCCACCCACGAGTTGATTGGCGCCACGCCGGTTTACCAGGGTGGCCTGCTCTTCGCTGCTCTCGGCATCCTCGTCGTCACGGTGCTGCGTCGGACCCGGCGTCAGAGCCTTGCTGGCGGCATGTCGTAGGTGATCCAGGTTGTCGCGGTGGCGTGCTCGTCGTAAAGGCGGCGGGCGGTTGCATTGTCGGATGCCGTGATCCAACGCACCAGCGCGTGTCCTTCCTCGGCCGCCTGCTGGGCCGCGCGCGCGAGCAGGGCCGCGCCAGCGCCGAGGCCGCGAGCCGCGGGAGCCGTAAACAGATCGTCGAGGTAGAGCCCGGTGCGTGCCGCAGCGGGCCGCGGGACCACGTGCAGATTGGCAATCGCGATCACCGCCCCACCGTCTTCGGCGATGAGCCCGCGCATCGAGTATGTGCCGTTGAGCACCCAGTCCCAGACGGTCTCCACAACGCGCGCGTCCGACCCGAGCTGGTAGAACTCGCGGTAGCCCGCGTAGAGCACCAGCCACGCGTCGTGGTCGGCGGGTTGGATGTCGCGGATCAGCAGTTCGGGCACGTCTCAGGGTAGTCAGCTCACGGGCTGACTGAGCGTCCGGATGGCCTTCGCGGACTAGGCGATCGCGTCAAGTGCCGCGTACTCCTCGTCGCTGAGCTGGATTTCAGCCGCCGCCACGTTCTCCTCGAGGTGCTCGAGCGAGGAGGTGCCCGGGATTGGCAGCATCACCGGTGAGCGGTGCAGCAACCAGGCGAGTGCGACCTGGCTGGGAGTGCGGCCCTGTTCAGCGGCGATCGCGGCGAGCTTCGAGCCGGGGCCGGCAAGCTCGCCGGTGGCCAGCGGGAACCACGGGATAAAGGCGATGTTCTCCTTCGTGGCGTAGTCGAGCACCGGCTGAGCCGCACGGGTAGTCAGGTTGAACATGTTCTGCACCGAGACGATCTCGGCCGTCCCGCGGGCTTCGACAATGTCTTTGACGCTGACCTCCGAGAGGCCGATGTGGCGGATCTTGCCCTCGCTCTGCAGATCGGCGAGCTCGCCGATCTGATCGGCGACTGGCACCTTCGTGTCGATGCGGTGCAGCTGCAAGAGGTCGATCTGCGCGACACCGAGGTTGCGCAGGTTGAGTTCCACCTGCTGGCGGAGGTACTCCGGGCGTCCCACCGGGATCCATTGATCGGGGCCCTGGCGGGTGAAGCCGACCTTGGTGGCGATGACCACATCATCCGCGTAAGGATGCAGCGCCTCGCGGATCAGCGAATCGGTCACGTACGGGCCGTACGCGTCGGCGGTATCGAAGAGCGTGACGCCGAGATCGACCGCCCGCCGGATCACCGCGATCGCCGACGCGCGGTTCGCCGGCTCTCCCCACACGCCGGGGCCGGTGAGCTGCATCGTTCCGTAGCCGAGTCGCACGACCGGCAGGTCGCCGCCGATCCGATAGGTGCCGGAGGCCTGCGCGTGGGGGGAGGTCGTCGTTGTCATGTTGTCGGCAACAGTCGGGAGCGCAAGAATATGCCCATGACCGACACGCCTATCGTCCTCGATGCCAATCAACCCACCGAGCGCTTTTACGCGGGTGGCGAGCGCATCTCGGCCTTCCGCGGGGTAGCAGCCTCCGCCCCGAACACTCCAGAGGACTGGATCGGGTCGACCACCAGTGTGCGCGGGCTGGCGCCAATCGGAATGACGCTTCTCCCCGCCGGCGCCCCGCACGACAGACAGCACGGCACCTCGCACGGCATCCTGCTTGGCGACGCCATCGCCGCGGATCCGCTCGGGTGGCTCGGCGCCGAACACGTGGCCCGCTGGGGATCGGATGCGAAGCTGCTCGTGAAGCTGCTCGACGCGGGCCAGCGGCTGGCGGTGCACGCACATCCGGATGGCGCATTCGCGGCGGCGCACCTCGGCGCCGCACACGGCAAGGCGGAGGCGTGGTACCTGCTCAGCGCCGGGACCGTTCACGTCGGTCTGCGCGAAGATGTCGACCCCACCGACCTGCGCGCACTCGTTGACGCGCAAGACACCGACGCCCTGCTCGCCCTGCTCAACGAGATCGAACTCCAGGCTGGCGACACCGTCTGGGTGCCACCGGGTACCCTGCACGCGATTGGCGAAGGCATCCTGCTCGCCGAGGTGCAGGAGCCAGAAGACCTTTCCATTCTGCTCGAGTGGAAAGGTTTCGGACTGGATGGTACGGTCCTCGGTCACCTGGACCTCGGCTTCGACACGGCGCTGCAGGCCGTCACCACCACCGCGATCACCGGTGACGAGCTCGAGGCGCTGATCACTCGCGGGGTTGCCGCCGGATCCACGCTCGCCGCCCCCGCCGACGAATATTTCCGGCTGGACCTGGTGACCGCGCAGACCACACCCATTACCCTGCCTGCCGGTCTGGCGATCATCATCGGCGTGGCGGACACGCTGACCCTGCACACTGGAGACGACGACCTGCCCGTCACGACCGGCAAGACGGTGCTTGTTCCGGCCGCGGCTGGCGAGATGCGCTTCACCGGCCACGGCAGCGTCCTCGTGGCGCGCCCGCCGCAGCCGTAGGGGTTGCTGCCGCTTCCGCAGGGGTTGGTCCGCACCGCGCTCCTCGCACCGCGCACCTCGCACCCCGCCCCACGCGCACTTGTGAGCCGAATGCGCCCATTCGAACGACCGCGATCGGTTCACAGGTGCGCACGAGCACGGGTAGCGTCGACCCATGCGCACCCTCTATCCGCCGCTCGAGCCGTACGCGACCGGCATGCTCGAGGTCGGCGGCGGCAACGAGATCTACTGGGAAGAGTGCGGCAACCCCGACGGCAAGCCCGTGGTGTTCCTGCACGGTGGGCCGGGCGCGGGTAGCTCGGCCGACCACCGGCGCCTGTTCGACTCCATGGCGTACCGCATCATCCTGTTCGACCAGCGAAATTGCGGCCGCAGCATCCCGTCGGCGAGCGACCACGCGACCGACCTCAGCGCCAACACCACCTGGAACTTGGTTGCCGACCTCGAGCTGCTGCGCGACCACCTCGGGGTCGAAAGCTGGCAGGTGTTCGGCGGCTCGTGGGGCTCGGCCCTCGCGCTGGCCTACGCCGAGACGCATCCCGAGCGGGTGACCGAGCTCGTACTGCGCGGCATCTTCACCCTGCGTCGCAGTGAACTCGAGTGGTTCTATGAGGGACCGTGCGGCAACATGGCCCCGGATTTCTGGGCCGGCTACGTGGCGCCCATCCCGCCCGATGACCGCCGCTTCGGCAACTATGTGCGGGCCTACGCGCGGCTCCTCGCGGATCCCGAACCGTCGGTGCACGGCCCAGCCGCCGTCGCGTGGTCGACCTGGGAGGCATCCACGATCACCATCGTCCCCCGCCCCGACGTCATCGCGACCTTCGCCGAGCCGGCATACGCCCTCGCCTTCGCGCGCATCGAGAACCACTATTTCCTGCACGACGGCTGGTTTGAGCCGTCACAGTTGCTGCGCGACGCGGGGCGCCTGGCCGCCATCCCGACCGTGATCGTGCAAGGCCGTTACGACCTGTGCACGCCCGCGACCACCGCGTGGGAGTTGCACCAGGCACTGCCGTCGGCCGAGTTCGTCCTCGTGGATGACGCGGGCCACTCATTTGACGAGCCGGGCATCCTGGATGCGCTGATCTCGGCGACCGATCGGTTCGCGCTCTAGCTGCTGGCGGCTGGCGGCTGGCGGCTGGCGGCTGAACATCCTGTCGTGAACTGGATGCCGAGACGTACTAGACGCCCAAGAGCAGCAGGCAACCACAGAGGGGGCCGCCGCCTTGGTTTCTTCCGAGGGCGCAGGCGCCCGGTGCCGCGGATCTGAGTGGCACTCGTGACCGAGGTGACGGTGAGGGCAATCGCGATGCCGATCCTGCGGCACACCCCGAGTTCATGTTGCTCACAGCGGAGAGGCGGATCCCGTCACCATCCGGGCAGCGTCCATCCTGGCAGCGCCCATCCGGTCAGCATCCATCCGGTCAGCATCCGCGCACCGTCCTCCCGGTTCGAGCGACGGATCGGTTCGCGAGCGGCACGTAGGCTGAGAGCATGAAAACTCGAGTCATCGGCGACATCACCGTTTCATCCATCGGACTTGGCGGCATGCCGATGTCGATCGAGGGGCGGCCCGACGAGGCGCGTTCCATCGCAACCATCCATGCCGCGCTCGACGCGGGCATCACGCTGATCGATACGGCCGACGCCTACCGGCTCGCGGGTGAAGCCGAGTCGCACAACGAACTGCTGATCGCGAAGGCGCTTGCCAGCTACTCCGGCGACACCTCGAACGTGCTCGTCGCCACGAAGGGCGGCCACCACCGCACGATCGCGCGACCGGGCCCGTGGGAACAGGATGGGCATCCCGAGTACCTGAAGCGCGCAGCCGAGGCGTCGCTGACGGCACTCGGCGTCGAGGCGATCGGGCTGTACCAGTTCCACCGCCCAGACCCCGAGGTCGACTACGCCGACTCGGTGGGGGCGATCCGCGACCTCCTCGACGAGGGCAAGATCCGGATGGCCGGCATCTCGAACGCGAACCCCGACCAGATCAGGCTCGCGCAGCAGATCCTGGGCGGACGCCTCGTCTCGGTGCAAAACCAGTTCTCGCCGGCGTTCCGCTCGAGTGAGCCCGAACTGGAGCTTTGCACAGAGCTCGGCATCGCGTTCCTGCCGTGGAGCCCACTCGGCGGGATCGGTGGAGCTGGCTCGCTCGGCACCAGGTTTGCCGCCTTCCAAACGGTCGCCGACGCGCGCGGCGTCTCTCCGCAGCTCGTCTGCCTCGCGTGGGAGCTGGCGAAGGGTCCTGGCGTCATTCCGATCCCCGGTGCCTCGCGACCCGAGTCGATCATCGACTCGGCGACCGCGCCGGAGCTGGAACTCGACGCCGAGGAATTGGCAGCGCTCGACGCTGCGTAGGGAGGGTATTGTCGCGCTCCTCCGCGACCTGCCGCTCGTCATCCTGCCGAAGAACCTGCTGATCGACTTGCCGATCATCGGGGCCGCTGGGTCTGACGCACGGGACGCCCCTGACCCCGATCCTCGGTGTCAGTTGCACGCGCGCCCGGGAAAAGTGACGAGCTGGAGCGGTCGCAGGTGGGTTTTTGCTGAATGCGTGAACCAACTGCAGGCGTGGCTCGTTCTCTGAGTACGGGTCCATGCGCTTTTATCCCGCAGCTGCACCACACCATGACATCCCTACCGAAGGAACCATTGTGAAAACCAAACTGATCCTCACCCTGGCAGGCTCCGCACTCGCGGTTGTCGCGCTGGCTGGCTGCTCCGCCACCACAAGTGCTTCCACCCCCGCACCGGCGGCGACCGCTGCCGCCCCCGCGACGGCGACCCCTGCCGCGATTCCCGATGCCGCAACTGCCGGCTCCAAGCTGGGGCAGATCATCGTCAACGGCAAAGGCATGACGGTATACGTGTTCGACAAGGACACCGCAAACTCGGGAGCAAGTGCCTGCACCGGTGCCTGCGCGACCACGTGGCCGGGCGTCACCTCAACGTCCGCCTCGCCAACTGTCACGGGAATCGCCGGAACGGTCTCCACAATCGCATCGGCAAACGGCGGGAAGCAGATCACGATTAACGGACTACCGATTTACACCTTCGCCCAGGACACCAAGCCTGGCGACACGAGCGGTCAGGGCGTGAAAACTTTCTGGCATGTTCTTTCACCGGCCGGTGAGAAAATCACAACCCCGAACCCCAACTAAGCAGTCACGAACCGGATGCCTCTCACGCGCCGGGAGGCATCCGGGACGCACTTCTGAGGACGCGGTGAGCGTGCTGACACGCGCCGCAGCGGTCTGCGCTGGGCTCGTCGGAGTTCATCGGATCGCCAGCGACGACGACGCTTCAGCCCGACTCCGCACCCGACTCTGCGCGCGATCCATGATCGCGACGATGACCGCGTGCGGCAGGGTCAGGGCCGAGATGAGCACGAGGTAGATGCCGAGCAGGCCCATCGGGTTGCCCCCGGTACGCGGGACGAGCGCGACGAAGAGTCCAGCCAGGATCAGCAGCGCGATGCCAGTGACCGGGGCCGCCTTGCCGGTAAACCGCAGCAGCACGAGCCCCCACCGGCCCTCGGCGAGCGGGATAGCGAGCGCCGGATCCAGCAACGAAAGCCGCACGATGTGTCGGAGCGAGTGCCAGAGGGCGAAGTAGAGTCCGACGGCAAGCACGGGCGGTACCGTCGAGAAGAAGAAGGCCAGCAACGCCACCTCGGCCAGGTCGCCGAGCCAGGCTCTTCGGCCTGCCGGCTCGCCGCGTCGTCCCCAGGCCTCGAGGGCTGTGACGATGACCGCAAGAATCACCAGCCCGACACCGAGCGCGATCCGGATGCCCGAAGCCAAGTTACCGGAGGGCGCCGAGCCCCCGAAGGCTCGCGTCGTGGACCCGAGCACGACGGCGTAGGTCGCGGGGAACGCGATCAAGGGGACGACCATCGGGAGGGCGCCCCGGAGCAGCGGGAAGCCGATCGCCCGTGGCAACCCGGTGCGCTGCCCGAGGCGCTGCCCGATCCGCTGGCCGGTGCGCTGAGCCGAGGCGAACGCGTCGCCCTGACCCCAGTGGAACCAGGTCAGCGCGATGAAGAACACGAACGCGAAGACCGGGTTGAGGGCCCAGAGACCCGCGACCGCGGCGCCGAGCACGAGGTAGAGACCGACGACCGGCGCCACAGTGCGGAGGGTTGCGCGGCGGCCAGCGAGCCGAGCTGGCACGAGATGATCGAGGGCTCCGTGCGG
Source organism: Microbacteriaceae bacterium (assembly GCA_043779945.1). Taxonomy (GTDB): domain Bacteria; phylum Actinomycetota; class Actinomycetes; order Actinomycetales; family Microbacteriaceae; genus Lysinimonas. The sequence continues at coordinate 1,399 of JAYWDH010000216.1, read as the reverse complement.
CAGGCCGAAGATCACGAGACCGAGCGCGAACGGCACGTATTGGAGGGTCTGCGGGACGCGCAACCCGGCCGCACAGGCGACAGCCAGGATGAGCAGTGCGATGTCGATCGGAACGAACAGCTGTCGTCTGGCCTGCCGCCAGACGGCGAGCTCAGCGACGTCGGACACGATGCAAGCGGTCGCTGAGCCCGCGGATCACGACCAGGAAGGCGGACCCCAGAAACCACCGCTTGGGGAGCGCCACGATCAGCCGGGCCGCGTCGATCGGCCGACTGCGGTCTGAGAGGAATCGCACGAGGCTGTCCGGGGACACGCGCCCAAACATCCGAGCGAACACCAAGGGGGCTCGGTCGGGGTGGTCCGCGAGAAAACGGAGGAACACCCGGTCGAGCAGCGAGACGCGCGAGATTCGAGACCGGCCCTTCCCGGTGGGGCGACCGAGAAGACGCAGGGCGGTCTCGTCGCTCGAGCGCTGGATGCGGAGGAACGCGTATCCAGTACTTGGCCGCGTGGCGCCGCCCAGAGTTCCCATCACGGTGACTCGAGGCATCGGCCGCTGGGTGAAAACGTGATCGGTCATCGGAATGTTTCCGTGCTCCTCACCCAGGATGAGGTAGGAGCCGCGCTCCAGACCGAAGCGACTTTCGAGGTAGGACTCGAGCTCTGCCCGGTGCTCCGACTCCGTGACGGCGACGTCGGCGATGTAGACGTTTTCAACGAGGGATTCGACGGGCGACACCGGGAGGACATAGCCGAAGCGCGGCCCCCGGCTCTGATCGACGTCGAAGTCCATCAGCAGGCACTCGTCGGCTCTGAAGACGGGTCGCGATGCAAGGACGTGCCATCCCACAAACTTCTGTGGCACCCAGGTTGAACGTGCGGCGTCCGCGAGCTCCCTTGCGGCTGGCCGAAGTCCGCGGCTGTCGACAAGCTGGGCGCCGCGCACCCGAAAGCCTGCCGTGACGACGTCGAGACCAGACGGGATCTCGCTGTAGCCCACCACGTCCTCGCCGAGCACGAGCCGCACATTGGGATACTCGGCCAACCGGCTGAGGGCGTAGCGGTAGAAGTCGTTTGCCGCCAGCGACACATAGGGGGTGCCCGGCGCCGACGAGCAAAGCTGTTCCGTCGCCGTCGACACCCGCCAGGTGGTCCAGCACGCCCGAGCCAGGTGCGTGAACCGGGTCGGCTCGACATCCCAGAAACTCCATGTTCGGTCATCGGCGTACTCGGTGCGCGAATCAACGAGCAGGATCGGGCCGGTCGCCCCGTGCTCCAGAAGCGCGAGGCAGAGCGAGAGCCCCGAGCATCCCGCGCCCAGGATCACCACGTCGTAGACGCCCGGATCCGGTATGTCGATGACGAGGGATTCCGGCGCCTGAACGGCGACTCCGCGGCC
>JAYWDH010000215.1:0-9795 GCA_043779945.1 Microbacteriaceae bacterium | reverse complement strand
CCACTTCGCCACCGAGCTGCTGCGCCATCACCTGGAAGCCGTAACAGATGCCCAGCGTCGGCACGCCCAGCTCAAGCACGCCGCGGTCAAGTTCGGGAGAGCCCTCCGCGTAGACACTCGAGGGTCCCCCGCTCAACACGATGCCCACCGGGTTCTTGGCGGCCACCTCCGCGGCGGTGATGGTGTGTGGCACGATCTCGCTGTAGACGCCGGCCTCGCGCACTCGGCGGGCGATCAACTGCGCGTATTGGGCTCCGAAGTCGACGACGAGCACCGGGCGAGCCTCGGAAGCGGGGCTGCTGGTCACGCGGTCGCTCCGGCCGGGGTCGGGGCAGGGGTAGCGGCGGCGAGCTGCTGGTTCACGTAGGAGGGAACACGGAACTCGAAGTAGAACGAGAGGCCCGGAATAATGCCGCCCAGCGCGTAGAGCAGGAAGCGGCTGAAGCTGAAGCGCAGCATCCGCCACATCAGAAAATCGCAGCCGAGATACACGACATAGAGCCAGCCGTGCGCGATCAGGATGCCGGTGGAGAGGTCGACCGCGGTGATCAGAGCGCGCGGCTGCAGAGCGAGGAATCCGAACGCCCCACCCAGCTCGATGTCGACGCCGAGGCCGTAGCGCAGCACCATCATGGCGCACAGAAACAGCAGAAAGACACCGGTCACGATCGCAGAAACGCGGTAGACGGCGAGTACTTTACGAATGCGGGGGACGTCGGTCGGACGGGGTCCGGAGGGCATGCTCTTATCTTACGTTCGACGTCGCGGCGGGACCGACGGCATCGACGGCGGCATCCGGATCGTTCTCTTTTTCGAGCTGATCCTTCACCAGCCGGTACCAGAGGTAAATCGCGAAGCCCGCGAAGATCGCCCACTCGAGCGCGTAGAACAGGTTGAGCCAGTTGAGCCCGAGCTCCTGCGTCGGAGCCGGTGAGTCGATGCGGTCGAGCCCGGCCGGTGGGGTCTTGGCCACGACGTACCCCCCGTACACCGAGTCGCCGAGCGTCGACCACTGATTGATCAGCGCCGGTACCGACGCGGCACTGTCTTTCCCCTTCTCCACGCCCGGCTGATCGGGCGACTCGCTGGGCAGGTAGCGGCCGACCAGCGGAGTTCGGATCGCGGCATCCTGCTCCGCGGCGAGGGCCGCCGCACGGGTGGGCGCCCAGCCGAGCGCAACAGCCAGGTCGCCCCCGCTTGTCGTCGCGTGACCGACCAGCCAGAATCCGGCCGCGCCGAAGTTGAGGCGGTCGATCAGCACGACGAAGTCACCAGGCACGAGCGTCGCCGTCGTTGTGATCATGTGGCCGAGCTCGGGATCGGTGACCGGCACGTCGGGCGTCGCGACCGAGGTGAGCGCGGCGGGGGTCTCGGTGCTGCTCACGTCCGCGACCGGGGCCGCGATGCTCCGGGCGAGCTGCCACTGGCCGAGTGCCGCGAATCCAGCGGCAACTCCGAGAGCAAGCAGCAGCGCGGCGATCCAGCGCGGGCGGCGGGCGACACTCCAGAAGCGGATGTTGAGGGCGGCGGGATCCCTGGTGGGATTTCGGATTGCGGTGCTCATTCGTCAGTACTCCGGATCGCGGTCTCGGACCGCGTTGTCGTGATCGTTCTGTTCGCCGCCTGGCCGCCTCGTGCGGGACTCGGGAGGGCCCAGAGCGGCGTCCAGCATCGCGTCGAGTTCGTCCTCGGTGGCCGCGTTCGGGCTTTCTCCAGCCCGCAGCAGCTCGCCTTCGCGCTCGTCGTCGAGAAAGGTGCCGCGGCCGTCGACGGCGTCCGTCGCCACGTGATCGGACGCTGCGACATCCAGCGAAGCAAGGTCGTCGTCAGCCCGACCCGCCATCGCGGCTTCCGCCACGGCGAAATCACGATCCCGTCGGGTTTCGACCGCCGAGTCGGCCGCCACCTGAACTTCGGGCCGCCGTAACAGTCGTCCGTTGAACAGCCATCCGCCGAAGCGCTCCGAGTTGACCGCCAGCACCGGTCCGATGATCGCCATGATCAAAACGTACAGTCCAGCGAAGGGAGTCAGCCGTGAGTCCAGCCCGGCGCCTGCGGCCAAAGTGGCGAGGATCAGCGCGAACTCGCCGCGGTTCTGCAGCATCCCGCTCACGTTCAGTCCCTCGGCGGCTGTCAGCTTGTTGAGCCAGGCGATCAGTTGGCCGCCGGCTGTATTGAGCGCCAGGGTCATCACCACCCCCACGATCACCGGAACGAGCACCGATCCGAAGGTGGAGGGGTTGAGTTGGAGACCGAAGTTGAGGAAGAAGAACGCGCCGAAGACGTCCCGCAACGGCAGCGAAAACTGCTCGATGCGCGCCTTGAACCGGGTAGCGCCGAGAACGAGGCCGATCAGGAAGGCGCCGATGGCATCCGAAACCCCGAGCAGCTCGCCAATGCCGCCGAACGCGACCGCCAGCCCGAAGAACAGGATGGTGAACAGCTCGTCGTCGCGGGTTCCGACCAAGCGCGAAAGTAGCCGGCCGCCCCAGCGCGCGAGCGAGAACATCGCGAGCAGGAATGCGAAAGAGATCGTGAGCTGCAGCACGATCATCCAGACGTTGGTCTGGCCACCGATGATGACAGTCACGATCGCGAGATAGATCGCAATGAACACGTCTTCGACGACCGTAATACCCAGGATGACCGGGGTCTCCCGGTTCGCCAGACGCTGCAACTCGATCAGCAGCTTGGTGACGATTGCGCTCGACGAGGTAGCCGTCATCCCGGCGATGATCAACGCCTCGCGCGTTCCCCAGCCGACCCAGAGGCCAAAGGCGAAACCAACGGCCATGTTGATGACGATGCGGGTTCCGCCGCTCAGCAGCAGTGAGCGGATGTTACCGAAGAACTCGTCCTGATCGAACTCGAGACCGAGGCTGAAGAGCAGAAAGATGAGGCCGACAATGGCGATGAGTTCGACATCCGACGATTTAAAATTCAGGGGGAACAGAGCGAAATGCGGGCTCGCGATGAGCCCAACCAACATGTAGATCGGGATGGCGGGCAAGCCGATGAGCTTGCCAACCCGACCGAGGACGTAGGCGATGACGAACAGGACGCCGAGGACGAGGAGTTCGCTACCCACGACGGTCAGTTTCCGGGTGGCGCGTCCACGGTCTCGGCCTTCGCCTTGAACTCGCCGGTGCGGTAGAAGAGGAAGGCCTTCGCGACCTTCTCGGGCGCGCCAGCGACCACGAGGGTGTCGCCGGGGAACACCTTGAAGTCCTCGTCGGGGGCCGGATTGGCGGACTCGCCGCGCACCACCGCCACCACGGTCACTCCGGGCAGGCCGCGCGTGGTCATGCTGCCGAGCGGCTGCCCGGCGATGTGGTCGTCGTAATCGACATGGAACCAGTCGATGGAAAGACCGGGAATCTGATCGAGGCCCGAGAGCGACTCGGTGATCTTCGTGCCACCGAGCAGCTCTGCGAGTGTGTGGGCTTCGTCTTCGTCGAGGCGGAGCGAAACCTTGCGTGCCGCGCCGTCCTCGGCGTCGGCGAAGGTGATGAGGTCACTGTGCCCCGAGCGGTGGCTGATCACGCCGACCTTGCCCCCGTCATCCGTGACGAAGGTGTGAAGCACCCCGACACCCGGGAGCTTCACACGTCGCAGATCAACCATCTGCCGATTCTACTTGGGCTCCGGATGCCGCGATCGTGGTCCGCCATGAGCGAAAGGCGCGGCTGCTACTCCTGCAGGCCTAGCCCTGCCGACCTACTCCTGCCGACCTAGCCTCTCTGGTAGGGCGCGACGACGACCTCGACGCGCTGGAACTCCTTCAGGTCGGAGTAGCCGGTCGTCGCCATCGAACGCCGCAGCGCACCGATCAGGTTGACGCGGCCATCCGGATTCGAGGACGGGCCGAACAGCAGCTGCTCTAGCGGCGCGACCGTGCCGACCTTCATGCGTCCGCCGCGCGGCAACTCGGAATGGTGCGCTTCCGCACCCCAGTGCCAGCCACCGCCGGGCGCCTCCTCGGCGCGCGCGAGCGCCGTCCCGAGCATGACCGCGTCGGCGCCGACCGAGATCGCCTTGACGATGTCGCCGCTGGTACCCAGTCCGCCGTCGGCGATCACGTGCACGTAGCGTCCGCCCGACTCGTCCAAGTAGTCACGGCGCGCGCCCGCGACATCCGCCACCGCTGTCGCCATCGGTGCGTGGATGCCGAGGCTCGCGCGGGTCGTGGACGCCGCTCCCCCGCCGAAGCCGACCAGCACACCAGCGGCACCGGTGCGCATCAGGTGCAGCGCGGCGGTGTACGTCGCCGCTCCCCCGACGATGACCGGTAAGTCGAGTTCGTAGATGAACTTCTTGAGGTTGAGCGGTTCGACCGTTTTGCTGACGTGCTCGGCGCTGACCGTGGTGCCGCGGATGACGAACAGGTCGACGCCCGCGTCCACGACTGCCCGCCAGTGCTCCTGCGTGCGCTGCGGTGAGAGAGCTCCGGCCACCGGGACACCCGCGGCGCGAATCTCCGCGATACGGGCCTTGATCAGTTCGGGCTTGATGGGCTCGGCGTAGAGCTGCTGCATGCGGACGATTGCGACATCTGGAGCCAGGGAGCGAATCTCGGCCAACACCGGCTCGGGGTCGTCGTAGCGAGTCCAGAGACCCTCGAGGTCGAGCACGCCCAGGCCACCGAGGCGGCCGATCTGGATCGCGGTCGCCGGGCTGACCACAGAGTCCATGGGGGCGGCGAGCACCGGCATCTCGAAGGTGAAGGCGTCGATAGACCACTTGACCGAGACGTCCCGCGGGTCACGCGTGCGACGGCTGGGAACGATCGCGATGTCGTCGAATGCGTACGCGCGACGCGCCCGCTTGGACCGGCCGATCTCGATGTCTGACACGGGCGTAAGCCTATCGGGGCGCGGTCAGGCAGACTCGAATCATGAAGGTCACCGCCGAGCCCCTCGACATCCTGCGCCGGCGCACCAGCGCAAAGTGGACCGAATACCCGGACGACGTGCTGCCGTTGTTCGTCGCCGAGATGGACTATCCGCTTGCGCCGGGCGTCAGCCGAGTGCTGCACGAGCGCATCGCGGCCTCGGACTCCGGCTACGTCGGCAGCCCGGGTGATCTCCCCGCCGTTTTCGCGGCCTTCGCCGACGCGCACTGGAACTGGCAACCGGCGCTGGGCGGCATCCGCACCACCACCGATGTCAGCGTGGCGATCGTCGAAACCCTGCGCCAGCTGACCCAGCCGGGCGACGCGGTCGTCATCACCTCCCCGGTTTACCCGCCGTTCCGCGAGTTCATCCGCGAGGTCGGCGGGGTGGTGGTCGATGTGCCGTTGCTGGTCGCTCCCGATCGGCCGAGCGGCTACGCCCTGGATCTCGACGGGCTCGAGGGTGCATTCGCCAGGGGTGCGAAGGCCATGCTGCTGTGTCATCCGCACAACCCGATCGGACTCCTGCACCCAGCCCACGAACTCGCCGCGGTCGCCGAGCGCGCAGCCCGTCACCGGGTCACGGTGATCAGCGATGAGATCCACAGCCCGCTGGTCTTCCCAGGCGAGACCTTCACGCCGTTTCTGACCGTCTCGGATTCCGCCCGCGAGTGGGGCATCACCGTGACGTCAGCGAGCAAGGGCTTCAATCTCGCGGGATTCAAGTGCGCGGTGCTGGTCGCGGAGTCGGAGCGCGGCATCGCCGTCCTCGACGCCATGAGCTTTGAGGTCGGCGCACGCACCAGCATCCTGGGGCTGCACGCCAGTGTCGCGGCCTTCCGGGATGACCACGAGTGGCTCGCCGGGGTGATCACCGCCATCCAGGAGTCCAGTACGCTTCTGACCGAGCTGCTCGCTGCGAGTCTGCCCGGGGTCGGCCACCGGCCACCACGCGCCGGCTACCTCGCCTGGATCGACCTGCGCATGCTCGACTGGGGCGACGATCCGGCCGCGAAGATTCTCGCGGAGGCGAAGGTCGCTCTCAACCCGGGGCTCACTTTCGGGCCCGGCGGTGCTGGCTTCGCCCGGCTCAACCTGGCGTGCTCACCCGAAGTGCTGACCGAGGCGATCCAGCGGATCGCTGCGCTGCGCTGACCCATTTCTCCGGAGCTTCCGTGGTCGACCGCCAGAAGAGCCCAACAAATCATTGAGAACTGAGCCAAGGACTCCGGAGAAACGAGTCTGGACCCCGGAGAAATACAGTTCGCAGCCGATGGTCGCTGCGAGCAGCTACCGCGTGTAGTTAGGCGCCTCGACAGTCATCTGGATGTCGTGGGGGTGCGACTCCTTTAGTCCGGCCGGGGTGATGCGCACGAACTTTCCCTGCTGCTTGAGTTCGGAGATCGTGCGGGCACCGACGTAGAACATCGACTGCCGCAGCCCACCGACTAGCTGGTAGACCGTCGTGGCGAGATTGCCACGGTATGGCACCCGACCCTCGATGCCCTCGGGGATCAGTTGCGCATCCGACGGCACGTCCGCCTGGAAGTACCGGTCGCGGGAGTACGAGGTCTTCTTGCCGCGGTCGCTGAGTGCGCCGAGCGATCCCATGCCGCGGTAGTTCTTGAACTGCTTGCCGTTGCTGTAGACCAGGTCGCCCGGGCTCTCGTCCGTGCCGGCCAGCAGCGAACCGAGCATGACGGTGTCCGCCCCGGCGACGAGCGCCTTGGCGATGTCACCGGAGTACTGCAGTCCTCCGTCGGCGATAACCGGGATGCCAGTCTCGCGCGCGGCAAGCGACGCCTCGTAGACCGCGGTGACCTGGGGCACACCTACGCCCGCGACGACGCGGGTGGTGCAGATGGAGCCGGGACCCACGCCGACCTTGATGGCGTCGGCTCCTGCGTCGACGAGCGCCTGCGCGCCGCTGCGGGTCGCGACGTTGCCGCCGATAATGTCGATTGCCGCGAACGCGGAGTCGGCCTTCAGCCGGCGGATGATGTCGAGCACGCCCTTCGAGTCGCCATTCGCAGTGTCGACGACGATCACGTCGACACTGGCGTCCAGCAGCGCACCCGCGCGGTCCCAGGCGTCGCCGAAGAAGCCGATCGCCGCTCCGACGCGGAGTCGACCTGCCTCGTCTTTCGTGGCGTTCGGATACTTTTCGGTCTTCTCGAAATCCTTGACGGTGATCAGTCCGCTCAGGCGCCCCTGTGGATCAACGAGCGGGAGCTTCTCGATCTTGTATTGCGCGAAGATCGCGACCGCGTCATCCGGGTCGATGCCCATCGGCGCCGTGATCAGGGGCGCCTTCGTCATGACGTCGCGCACAAGAGTCGTTGACTTCTCGAACGGCGAGACGAAACGCATGTCGCGATTGGTGATGATGCCGATTAGCGTGCCGTCGCCTTCCACGACCGGGAGACCCGAGACGCGGAACTGCCCGCAGATCGCGTCGACCTCGGCCACGGTGGCATCGGGGGTGGTGGTCACCGGGTTCGAGATCATGCCGGACTCGCTGCGCTTCACCTTGTCGACGTGCATCGCCTGGTCCTCGATGGAGAGGTTGCGGTGTAGCACACCCAGTCCGCCCTGGCGTGCCATGGCGATGGCCATCCGGGACTCGGTGACCGTGTCCATCGCCGAGGAGACCAGCGGAGCGCTCAGCGTGATCCGCCGGGTGAGCCGCGAGGAGGTGTCCGCCTCGCTCGGGATGACGTCGGTGTGACCCGGGAGGAGCATCACGTCGTCATAGGTGAGTCCGACGAAACCGAAGGGATCTTGCTGGTCCATGCTGTCCTCAGGGTCGCGCGGGTGAGTGCCGGCTGCGGCGGTGAAGCGCGGTATACCTATGTTAACGGGACCATGGGCATGGCGTTCCTAAGACGCGTCAACGTCCTCGGCGAGGGTGCCGAGGTACAGCTCGATCACCTTGGGGTCCTTCGCAAGTTCGCGGCCAGTGCCGGTGTACGAATTCTTCCCTTGATCAAGCACGTAGCCTCGATCGCAGATCTGCAGGCAGCGTCGCGCATTTTGCTCGACCATGATGACGGTCACGCCGGTCATGTTGATCTTGCGGGTACGAATGAAGGTTTCGTCCTGGCGAACCGGCGAGAGACCCGCCGACGGCTCATCCAAGAGGAGCACGCTCGGCTCCATCATGAGCGCACGAGCCATAGCGAGAGACTGCCGCTCGCCGCCGGACAGGCTGCCAGCGCGCTGGCGCCGGCGTTGCCCGAGCACCGGGAAAAGCTCGTACATCGCTTCCAGCCGCTCCGACAGCCGACGAGGCCTGAGGAAGAGACCCATCTGCAGGTTCTCCTCGATCGTGAGTGAGGGGAAGACGTTGTTGGTCTGGGGCACGAAGCCGACGCCGGTCTGCACCAGCTTGTTCGCCTTGAGGTTCGTGATGTCCTCACCTCCCAGCATGACCTTGCCAGATCGGACCGGAACCAGGCCGAACAGCGCTTTGAGCAACGTCGACTTGCCGGCGCCGTTGGGGCCGATGATCCCGACCAACTCGCCGGGGTATGCGATCAAGTTGCAGCCGTGCAGAATGTCGATACCGGGTAGGTAGCCCGCAATCACCTCGTCCGCGCTGACCAGTGGTTTTCCAGTTCCCGTGTAGACGACCATCAGTTCTCGTCCCCTTCCTTGGCACGCACCGCGTCCCCGTAGGCCTCGATGGCCTCCTGCTCCTTGCTCAGTTCGGTGTCCTCCGCGGCGATCGCCTGATCGAAGTCCTCGTCCAGCACGGAGTCGTCACCCAGGTCCTGGTCGTGGTGCGAGCCAAGGTACGCGTCGATCACGGCCTGGTTCTGCATGACATTGCCGGGCTGGCCCTCCGCCACGAGCTTGCCCTCCGCCATCACGACCACCCAGTCGGAGATGAAGCGCACCATGTGCATGTCGTGCTCGACAAACAAAACGGTGGTGCCTCGATCCCGCAGGTCCTGGATGTGCCCGAGAAGCGACTGCGTGAGCGCCGGGTTCACGCCTGCCATCGGCTCGTCGAGCATGATCATCGTCGGGTCGCTCATCAGGGCCCGGGCCATCTCGAGCAGCTTGCGCTGGCCGCCAGAAAGGCTGCCGGCGTAGTCGTCCTTCTTCTCAAAGAGCTTGAAGCGGGCGAGAAGGTCGTCCGCTTTGGCGCGAATAATCTTCTCCTTGCCGCGCCACAGCGGCCAGATCGCGGACCGGCTGAGCCTCTCGCCTGTCTGTTCCTGCGATCCCAGCAGCATGTTGTCCATGACGGTCATCGCCGAAAGGGCCTTCGTGAGCTGGAAAGTGCGCACCATTCCCTCGCGCGCCACCCGGTACGCACTCGTCGACGCGAGCGACCGACCCTGGAACACCCAATGGGGCTTCGCGCCGCCCCCCTGCGGCTTGTCCGGGATGTCGAAACCGGTGAGCAGATTGAAGAAGGTGGTCTTGCCCGCGCCGTTCGGACCGATCAACGCCGTGATGGAGCCACGCTGGACCTCCAGGTGGTCGACCTCGACTGCCACGATCCCGCCGAAGCGGCGCGTGATGCGATCGACCGTCAGGATTGGGTTCGGCTTGGCCGAGCCCGGCAACTCGTCAACCTTGCCGAGCTTCACCCGCAGGGCAGCTCGGTCGTAGTCGTAGTCGTCGTTGTCGTTGTCGTTGTCGTTGTCAGTCACCGAACGCCAACTCCTTCTTGTTCCCCAGAATTCCCTGCGGTCTGAAGATCACCAACAGCATGAGGCCGACTCCAACAAAAATCCAGGTGATCTGTGGGATCTGCTGCTGGCTCAGGACTCCTGCAGGCGCCCAGAATCCGATGGTGTCACGCAGGAAGACCAGCAAAAGCCAGTAGAGGAACGTTCCCAGCAAAGGACCGAACACCGTCGCCGCGCCGCCGAGGAGCAGACAGGTGTATA
>JAYWDH010000214.1:0-9812 GCA_043779945.1 Microbacteriaceae bacterium | reverse complement strand
GGAACAGCTGAGCCCGTTCCTCGACCCGCCGGATGCTGTCGGTGCGCAGGGAACACCGCTCGACGGCCCGCTCATCCGCCTCGAACTGGACGGTGTAGCGGCGCGTTGGCCGGAGGCAGCTGCGCCCGTGTTCGAGAGCATCGATGCCCAGGTGGGCGCGGGGGACTGGTTGGTCGTGGACGGGCCATCGGGCGCGGGTAAGTCGACGCTGCTGACCATGCTGCTCGGAGCGCTCCCGCCGAGCCACGGGCGTATCCTCGCAGACGGCATTCCGCTGAACCAGATCGCCGCAGAGGACTGGCGCGGGCGGGTGGCGTGGTGTCCGCAGGAGGCGCACGTGTTCGACTCGACCATTCGCGGCAACCTCCTGCTCGGGCGGCCGCGCACCGATCCGGTGGGCGACCTCGAGATGCGCGAGGTGTTGGCGAGGGTCGGGTTGCAGCCGCTGCTCTCCCGCTTGCCCGACGGGCTCAGCGCGCGGGTCGGAGCGTCCGGTCACGCCCTGTCCGGCGGCGAGCGCCAGCGGCTCGCGGTTGCGCGGGCGCTGCTGGGTCGCTCGGAGCTTCTGCTGCTCGACGAGCCGACAGCTCACCTCGACGCCCAGACCGCGGCCGCGATGATGTCGGATATCCGCGATGCGACGCGGGACCGGCTCGTGGTGCTCGTCACCCATCGCGCCGACGATCGCCGCCCGGGAGATCACGTGGTCCGACTCGCGGGACCTTCGGCCCTGCACACGAGCCCGTCCCTGGTGCAGTCTCGAAGCGTTGACCGCACCTGACAGGGAGACAGCGATGGAACGGATCGTGGTGGGGATCGATGGCGAGACACCGAGCACCCATGCCGTCGAGTGGGTGACCGCGCGTGCCGCTACTCAGGAGGTGGCCGTCGAACTCGTTGCCGTATTCGACTCGTTGCTGTCCGACCTGGACACGGTGCAGCTCCGCCTCGACGGAGTCCGTGAGGCTCTTGGCGCTGCCGTGCCGGGCACCATGGTCACGATTTCTCTGGTCGAGGGTGCGATCCCCGATGCCCTCCGGCTGAGGTCGCTCGACGCCGATCTGCTGGTGATCGGAGCGCACCGCTCACGTCCCGTGCGCTCCACTCTGACCGGTTCGCTGTCGGCCCGCATTGCCGCGATGTCCGCGTGCCCGACCGTCGTGATCCCGGATGACTGGTCGGGGGAACCCTCATTCGGCCCGGTGCTGGTCGGATTTGAGGTGGAGGGCAGTTCGGACTCCGCGCTGGTGTTCGCCGCGCAGGAGGCCGAGGCCCGGGGGAGAGAACTTCACATCGTGCACTCCTGGCGTTTCCCGCCCTCCTCGGTCAGCGCCCTCGGGGTGATCATCGTTGAGCGCCCCCAGGAGCGCTCCTGGCATCGGCGACTGCTCGCCTCGGCAGCACGTGAGATCGCTGCCGAGTTTCCCGGTCTCTCGATCCGGGAGGAAGTGAGCGACTCTCTCCCCGCGGTTGCGCTGGAGCAGTTCGGCCGCAGCGCTTCGCTGATCGTCGTCGGCACCCACGGCCGCGGGCCGGTGGCGGAACTCTTGCTCGGATCGACATCGCACGAGCTGATGCGTCACTCCGCGACGCCACTGTGCATCGTTCCCGTGCGGGAGGAACTGCCGGTCGCGGTCCGCGCGAGCGGTGCCGTGCGTCTGGTGGCGCCGTCGGCCGACCGTGGTCTCGAGGGCGTCATCCGGAGGCGGCTCGCGTCCGCCACCGCGATCGGGGATGACGAGGTCGAAGTGTCGGTCGAGCAGGGTCGTGTTCGGCTCAGCGGAGCGGTCGGGAGTTTCTCGGAACGGGCGATGTGCGCCGAAGTCGCCGAGTCGGTGGCGGGTCAGGGGTCGGTGCAGAACGAGCTGCATGTCCGACGATTCGACGAGGGCTGGCAGCTCAGTGCTGGCGCCCCAGTGCGGGCCGATCATCGGCCGCTACATCCCTGGTGAGCGCTCCTTCGGTGCGGGGCGAGCAGGCGTAGCCCGAATTCTGCGATGCTGACCACCGACATGAAGGATTCCATGACTTCTGCACCCCTGACCACCGCCCCAGCGCGCGGCCTCCGCGTGTTCACCGCCCTGGTCGGTGTCACCACTCTTGGGATTTTCCTGCAGGCTGTGACCGCTGGCGAGTTCGTGTCGCAGAAGGACCGGGAGGGATGGGTCACAGCGCACAACATCGTCGCGAACGCGACCATCGTCGTGGCACTGGTGCTCGCGATCGTCGGCATTGTCGCGGTTCGTGGTGTCGATCGTGTGCTGAGCTGGTCCGCGGCATCTCTGTTCGCGCTCCTGGTTATTCAGACCGCGCTCGGCCACCTGATCACCGACGCGAAGGTGGATGGCCTCATTGGCGTGCACGTGCCGTTGGCGTTCGCCGTGTTCGCTCTCGCTATCTGGTTGTCGGTGCGAAGCGCCGCGGTTCGTCGTCGCGGCTGAGCCTCGATCCGACTTCGCGGCACACTCGAGCGGCCCGACAGAACGTGCGATTCGGTCAGCGCGACGCTCGCGAGCCGCGGCATCCGGAGCCTGAGCGGTCTGAGGTGCATCCAGAGCCGCTGCGAGGTCATCTGCAGCGCGCCGTCGACCACCGGTGAGGGCGAGTTGGACTTCGAGGCCCCTGCGACGCCTAGCCGATCGTGCAGGTGGCCATCAACGACCGACATGGTGTCTTCCAAGAAGCGCACGTGGCTGGCTCCGCGACGGGGGAATGCGAAGGGGCGCACGGCGTCGAGTCGCCCTCCGAAGTCGGGGTGTTGAACACTGTGGTTGAACACTGTGGTTGAACACTGTGAAGGGGATGTCCCGGCCGAGTTCCGGGAATCGCACGTGCCGGCGGGCCAGCCAGGCCCACAGCGGCCGCGCCCGGCGGAGCCGCGAGCCAGCGACTTCATAGACCCCCGCGCCACGACCGAGCAGCCCGGCTGGTGGCATGGCGAAGTAGGCCTGGAGCGCGGGATGCAGCTCGGCGGCGCGCGCCCGAAGCGCACGCTGGTACCGCGACTCGCTCACGCTGCTGAGCATCTCACGAGCGATTCCCGAACCCGCGGAACGCCGCCCCTGGCGCCGCGCACCTCGCCGCTACAGTCATCTCGATATGACCCGACGCCTGACTCTGCTGTTCTCGGCCTTCGAGGCGTTGCTCGTGGTCGCGATCGGTGTTGCGATCCCGCTGGTGCCGCTGACGATCCTCTGGGCGGCGCAGTTCGGCTTCGCTCCAGATTGGGCGATCTTTTGGCGCGGCGCCGCCGATATCTGGTTGATCGGTCACGGGGTCGATGTCACGTTCACGCTCGACTCGGCGACCGCCACCGCGCTCGGGATCGCGGGGGCCGCCACCCCGGTGAAGATCACCATCGCGCTCCTTGGCTTCGCTCTGCTCACCCTGCTGCTCGGCGTGCGGGCGGGGGGGCGGGTCGCCGAGACCGGGCATCGCGCGCTCGCGGCGCTCAGCTGCCTTGCGGTATTCGGGGCAGCGTCTTTCGTCGTCGTCTTCTCGGCACTCAACGTCGCGGCCCGCCCGTCGCTCTGGCAGGGCATCCTGCTCCCCACGCTGGTCTTCGCTGTCGGACTATTCCTGGGCGTGCTGCGCGAGGGGCGCGAACGGAATCCGGATGGTGGCCCGCACAGCGACAGGTGGCGCGACCCGGGCGGTCGAATCGCCGCCGCTCGCCCGCGCGCCGCCGCGGTCGTCACGGGAGCTCTCCGCGCCGGAGCTGCGGCCACGGCGGTCGCCATCCTCGCCAGCGCGGTCGCCGTTTCGCTGTTGCTAGCGCTCAACTACGCACAGATCATCCGTCTCTACGAGGCCCTGCACACGGAGGTGGTCGGGGGTCTCGCGCTGACGGCGGGCGAGCTCGCATTCCTGCCGAACCTGGTGATCTGGGCCGCAGCGTGGTTCATCGGCCCGGGTTTCGCGATCGGCACCGGATCGCACGTCTCCCCCCTCGGCACTGCACTTGGCCCTGTTCCGGCGATCCCGTTGCTCGGAGTGCTCCCCGCCGGTGACCTTGCTTTCGGTTTCGCGGGACTCCTTGTCCCTCTGGTCGCGGGTTTCCTCGCCGGCGTCGCGACGCGCCCGATCGTGGTGCGCGCGCTGGACCGTGCCGCCGACCGCGAGGGGGCCGACCCAGACGGCGCGTCCAACGCACTGCTGCTCGCCGTTACGGCGTTGGGTGGCGGGATCTTCGGTGGGTTCCTCATGGCTGTGCTCGCCGCCGTCTCGAGTGGCGCGGCTGGGCCAGGACGGTTCCAGCAAGTGGGCCCGGACGCGCTCGCAGTCGGCCTCGTGGCGGGCATCGAGTTCGCGGTGGCGATCGGGATCGGGATCGCGGCATCCGCTCGCACGCCGAGGTCGCGGTCAGCGGATCACTAGGCTCGTTCCCGTGCTCCGACTCGTCGTTCTGATTTCGGGCGGCGGTTCTAATTTGCGGGCCCTGCTCGAGGCATCCGACGACGCCGAGTTCCCGGCGCGGGTGGTGGCGATCGGCGCCGACCGCGATGCCGAGGGACTCGCGCACGCTGAGGAGTACGGCATCCCGAGCTTTGTCGTGCCGTTTGGCTCCTTCCCGAGCCGCGAGGCGTGGGGCGACGAGTTGCTCGATCAGCTGCGGCAGTGGGAGGCGGATCTCGTCATCCTGTCGGGCTTCATGCGCCTGCTGCCGCCGGGCGTGGTCGAGGCACTCAGCCCCACGCTGATCAACACCCACCCGGCGTACCTACCCGATTTTCCCGGCGCTCACGCGGTGCGCGATGCGATGGCCGCGGGCGTTCAGGAGACCGGCGCGAGCGTGATCGTGGTCGACGGCGGGATCGACACCGGCCCGATCCTCGCGCAGCAGCGCATCCCCGTGCTGCCGGGCGACACCGAGGGGACGTTGCACCACCGCATCAAGCTCGTCGAACGACAGCTGCTCGTCGATGTGGTGCTCGACATCGCCAACGGTCGCATCCAGCTGTCGCGCCCGTAGGGTGTCCGCCGCCTCGTGCGCGCGGGAGCGTTCCCATCCTTGCCGTGCTCGATGCCTCCTCGGGGTTTGTGCGCCGACGACCCGGGTCGACTGCGCTGAGCGGTAAACTCGTTACGTCGCGACTGGCGTTCGGATGGCTGACCATCGGGGAGCGACGTGGTTACTGAGGTGCCGTTCTCACGAACCGATCGTTTCGGCCGTTCGCCTGGGCTGGACCGGACCCCCGTTGTCGTCCGGTTGTGCCAAGAAGGAGCCGTCCATGTCCGGTCCCACCATCGATCCCGCCGCATACCGTCCGCGCGATCTCATTCCGATCCGTCGGGCTCTCGTCTCGGTGAGCGACAAGTCCGGGCTGGTTGAGCTCGCGGCCGCGCTCGCAGGCGCCGGAGTCGAGATCGTTTCCACCGGGTCCACGGCCAAGGCCATCGCCGATGCCGGGTACCCCGTGATCCAAGTCGGCGAACTGACCGGCTACCCCGAGTCGCTCGACGGTCGCGTGCGGACGCTGCATCCGCTGATCCACTCAGGGCTGCTGGCTGACCTGCGCCTGGAGTCGCACGAGAACGAGCTGGCCGCCCAGGGCATCGCGCCGTTTGAGCTGCTGGTCAGCAACCTCTATCCCTTCGCCGAGACGGTCGCCTCGGGCGCCGAACCGGATGCCGTGGTCGAGCAGATCGATATTGGCGGTCCGGCCATGGTGCGCGCGGCCGCCAAGAATCACGCCAACGTCGCCGTCGTGACCAGCCCGGCCGGCTACGCGGAGATCATCGAGGCGTTGGCGGCGGGTGGCACGACCCTGTTGCACCGCCGTGAGCTCGCGCTGCAGGCCTTTCGCCACACCGCCCGCTACGACATCGCTGTTGCCTCGTGGCTCGGTGCCGTGCTGGCGCCCGATGACCAGGGCTCAGGCTTCCCCGGCTGGCTCGGCGCCAGCTGGGATCGCGGTGACGTGCTTCGCTACGGCGAGAACTCGCACCAGCGTGCCGCGATCTACCGCACACCGGGCGCGGCGGGCATCGCTCAGGCAACCCAGCTCGGCGGCAAAGAGATGTCTTACAACAACTACGTCGACGCGGATGCCGCTGTGCGCGCCGCGTACGACCACCCGACTCCGACGGTGGCGGTCATCAAGCACGCCAACCCGTGCGGCATCGCGACGGCCGACTCGATCGCCGCGGCTCACGCGGCCGCGCACGCCTGCGATCCGGTATCGGCGTACGGCGGGGTAATCGCGCTGAACCGTCCGGTGACAAAAGAAGCCGCGGAGTCCATCGCCCCGATCTTCACCGAGGTTGTGATCGCGCCGGGATTCGAGCCGAAGGCGCTCGAGATCCTGCGGGCGAAGAAGAACCTTCGGCTGCTTGAACTGCCGGTCGACTACGCCCGGGGTGACTTCGAACTGCGGCAGATCTCGGGTGGCACCCTGGCGCAGGAGGCCGACACGCGCTTCGAGCCCGCACTGCAGTGGAAGCTCGTCGCCGGGGAACCCGCGGATGCCGCCACCCTCGCCGACCTCTCCTTCGCCTGGATCGCGTGCCGTGCCGCAAAGTCGAACGCGATCATGCTCGCCAAGAACGGCGCTTCGGTGGGCGTTGGAATGGGACAGGTGAACCGCGTCGACTCCTGCAAGCTTGCCGTCGAGCGCGCTGGCGACCGCGCGGCGGGCAGCGTGGCGGCGTCGGACGCGTTCTTCCCGTTCGACGATGGGGCGCGCATCCTGATGCGTGCCGGGATCACCGCGATCGTCCAGCCCGGCGGCTCGATCCGCGACGAGGACGTAATCGCGGCCGCGCAGGAACTCGGCGTCACGATGTACTTCACTGGCGAGCGGCACTTCTTCCACTAAGACGGAGGCGACGGCCGTCGCGCTCGCGCAGCCGATCATCCCACCCGATCGGTACTTGCCTCCCCTAACGAAGGCAGCGTAGTCTGGAGGGCTGCGTGGCACTCGCCGGTGGCATCGCGACTGAGTTTGTCGGACACCCCAGGGAGGCCTCCATGAAGACGCACGGAACTAGGCAGATCGCCACGCCGCTGTTCGCCGTCGCTGGAGCCTCGACCCCGGGCGACTCCACCCCCGGCGACTCCACCTCAGGCGTCGGCCGACCGTAACTGGATCCGCCCGCCTGCACCTTGGCGGCCAGGGGACTGGATGTTCCCGGCCGCAGCATCCCCACCACCCCACCGCCGCTCCGGATCGCGCTTTTTCGCGCGCGTCCGCCCGACTCCGGAAGAGTCATGTCGAACACGACCGCAGATACCGCCCACAAGGCGGACACGCTCCGAACCATCCTCCGCATCCTGCCGTGGGTGCGTCCCGCCCTGTCCCGGATCATCCTGGGTATGGTTGCGGCGTTGCTCGCCGGGCTCGTTTCGCTCGCCATCCCGGTAGTCCTGCAGAATCTTGTCGACGGACCGCTCTCCAGCGGTGACGGCGCGCAGATCTGGCCAGCCGCGATCATCGTGCTGGTGCTCGGAGCGCTTGAGGCCGCGTTCATCGCCGCGCGACGTTTTCTGGTTCTGACGCCGGGAACCCATGTCGAGGCGGCGCTGCGGAACTCGCTGTATGCCAAGCTGCAGGACCTGCCGGTCTCGTTCCACGACAGCTGGCAGAGCGGGCAACTGCTGTCGCGCGCCATGAGTGACCTCGGCCTGATTCGCCGCTGGCTCTCGTTCGGCGTCGTGCTGCTAGTTGTCAACCTCGCGACAATCCTGGTGGGTTTCGTCGTGCTCTTCTTCTGGAGCTGGCAGTTGGGCATCATCTTCGCCCTCTGCTCGATCCCTCTGTGGATCTACGGCTTTGTCTTCGAGAACCGCTACTCGGTGGTCGCCCGTCGCTCGCAAGATCAGCAGGGCGATCTCGCGACGGCTGTCGAGGAGTCCGTGCACGGCATCCGGGTGCTGAAGGCCTTCGGCCGTGGGCGGTACTCGCTCGAGAAGTTCACCCGCCAGGCCGAGAAACTGCGCGGCACCGAGATCGAGAAAGCTCAGGCGATCGCCGGCATCTGGCTGTGGTTGCTGTTGGTCCCAGATGTCGCGTTCGCCCTGTGTCTGCTCGGTGGCGTGTGGCTCGCCTCGACGGGGTCGCTCACGGTCGGGCAGCTCTTCGCTTTCTTCGCGACCGCAACGGTGTTGCGCTTCCCGATCGAGTCGATCGGCTTCCTGCTGTCGATGACCTTGGACACCCGCACGGCGATAGACCGCCTCTTCGAGGTGCTCGACGAGCCGATCACGATTCAGGACCCCGAACACCCGACCACCATCGCTCACCCCCGTGGTCGGCTGGTCTTCGATGCCGCGCACTTCCGGTACCAGGACTCGCCTCAGCAGTTCCCCGACCTGCTCGACGGCATCGACCTCGAACTGGAACCGGGCGAGACGATGGCGCTGGTCGGCCTGACCGGTTCCGGCAAGACAACGCTCACCGCGCTCGCGACCCGCCTCTACGACGTCACCGACGGGGCAGTCCGACTGGATGGCGTGGACATCCGGGATCTGACCCGCGAGGAGCTGCGCCGCCACATCGCGATGGCATTCGAGGACGCGACCCTTTTCTCGGCGTCGGTGCGCGATAACGTACTGCTCGGCCGTCCCGAGCTGGCGGATGGCGGGCCGGAGGCTGATCGCGTGCTGGCCGAGGCGCTCGAGATCGCACAAGCGGACTTCGTGGCCGAGCTTCCGGACGGCGCAGACACCCGCGTCGGCGAGGAGGGGCTCAGCCTCTCCGGCGGCCAGCGGCAGCGCCTGGCGCTCGCGCGTGCCGTCGCCGCGCGACCCGCGGTGTTGGTGCTCGATGACCCGCTGTCGGCGCTCGACGTTGACACCGAGGCGCGTGTCGAAGCGGGCCTGCGCCGGGTGCTCGCGTCGACCACGGCGCTGATCGTGGCGCACCGGCCCTCGACGGTCATGCTGGCCGACCGGGTGGCCTTGCTCGAGAACGGGCGGGTCACGGCGGTGGGCAGACATTCCGAGCTGCTCGCGAGTAACGACCACTACCGCTTCGTCATCTCCTCCCTGGATGAGAACAACAACGAGATCCAGGTGAACGCATGAGCCCGCGCGACGACCGCGCGCGTCGCGCGGCGCGAAAGCGCGCAGCGGCGGCGGCGCGCGAAACAGTCACAGCCACCCTCACTGGCGTTGAGGGCGAAGAGCGCTCCGACTACACGCGCGAGGAGAGCCGCACCATCCGGGCTCGCTCGTTGCGGTTGCTCGGGGTGCTGCTGCGCCCGGTGCGCAGGCGGGTAGCGGTCGCGCTTTCCGTGATCGTGCTGAGCACAGCTCTGCAGGTGGCCGGGCCGACCCTCATCGCGATCGGCATCGACCGGGGGCTGCCCGCCCTGATGAAGCAGAAGGACTGGCTGCCGATCCTGCTCACCGTGGGTGGCTACCTGATCGCGGGCGTGGGCGGCGCGATCCTGATCTCGAAGTTTACGATCCTGTCCGCGCGGATTACGCAGGCGATCCTGATCGACCTGCGCAAGCGGGTCTTCCAGCACGTTCAACGGCTGAGCCTGGAGTTCCACGAGAACTACACCTCGGGCCGGATTATCGCGCGCCAGACAAGCGACCTCGAGTCGATCCGTGAGCTGCTCGATTCGGGCGTCAACGGACTGGTCACCGGCATCCTCTACATGGTCTTCATCGCGATCGCTCTGGTCGCGCTCGATCCGCAGAGCGGACTGGTGCTGGCCGCGGCGCTGGTGCCGCTGTTCCTGCTGACCCGCTGGTTCCAGAAGAGGTCACAGGTGATGTTCCGCGCGACGCGCGTGTTCTCGGCGCGCCTGATCGTGCAGTTCGTCGAGACCATGACCGGCATCCGTGCGGTCAAGGCGTTTCG
>JAYWDH010000213.1:0-3486 GCA_043779945.1 Microbacteriaceae bacterium | reverse complement strand
GCGCCGAGTTGGTGTGGAGCGTGGAGAGCACGAGGTGGCCGGTCAGCGAGGCCTCGATCGCGATCTGTGCCGTCTCCTGGTCTCGGATCTCACCGATCAGCACGACATCGGGGTCGGATCTCAGGATCGACCGCAGCGCGCTCGCGAACGTCAGGCCCGCCTTCGGGTTCACCTGGACCTGGTTGATTCCGGGCATCCGAGTTTCCACCGGATCTTCGACAGTAATGACGTTGATCTCGCGCTTGGCGACCGCGTGCAGGGTGGTGTACAGCGTCGTCGACTTACCCGAACCGGTCGGGCCGGTGACCAGAATCATGCCGTGCGGCTTCTTGTACGAGTGCTCGTACATCGAGAAGTTGTGCTCGAGCATGTGCAGGTCGCTGATGTTGCGGGTCGACCCGGTGTTGTCGAGAATACGCATGACGACCTTCTCGCCGTGCACCGTCGGCAGGGTCGCGACGCGGAGGTCGATGCGGTGGCCGCCGTGGACGACCGACATGCGACCGTCCTGAGGCTTGCGGCGCTCGGCGATGTCGATTTCGCTCATGATCTTGAGGCGTGAAATCACACCGTTCTGAATGCTCTTCGGCGCGCTCTGCATCTCATGCAAGACACCGTCGATGCGGTACCGCACGCCGAGCGCGTGCTCCCCCGGCTCGATGTGGATGTCGGAGGCGTGGTCCTGGATGGCCTGGCTGATGAGGAGGTTGACGAATCGCACGATCGGCGCGTCATCCTCAGCCTGCTCGGTGACGGGCACGAGGTCGCCCGATGGGGCGTTTTCCTCGATCATGGCGACGGTGAGCTCGCTGAGCTCGCTGTCGGAGCGGACGAAGCGGTCGAGCGCTGCCAGCAGGTCGCCGCGTTCGGCGACAACGGGGCGGGCCTGCATCTTGACGGCAGCGCGGATGTCATCCAGCGCGAGAACGTCGCGCGGGTCGGCCATGGCGAGCAGCAGTCGATCGCCGTCGCGCCCGATCGGCAGCACCTCGTGGCGGCGCAGCAGCGCGACCGGGACGAGGGCGACCGCAGAGTTGTCGACGGGGTAGTCGGTGAGGTCGACGAAAGGGAGTCCGAGTTGCGCGGCACGCGCGGAAGCGACCTGGCTCTCGCTGACGACGCCGCCGCTGACGAGTTCGCGTACGTGCGCGTCGTCCTTCACCGGGTCACCGGTTACCTGATCGAGGCTCGTGATGGGCATCAGGCCACGAATGATCAGGATCTCAGACAGGGAGGCCATGGGCACCCCCCTCGGTGTCGTAACGTGCTGAGTCCCCCCCGGTTCTCAGCACGGTTGGGATTCGCATGTGGAGATCGCGAAACCCTGAGAGTGCCAGGCTAGGTGGGTTCTGCAGGGGGCGGCAGTCCCGCAATCGGGGGTGGCGCGCGGGCGGGGCTATTCGCTCCGCGCGAGGTGAGCACGACGCAGGACAGCCCACGTCACGACGACCGTCACGCCGGCCAGCAGCGCCGTGGTGAGAACGAACGGGCTCCCTGCCTGCTGACCGGCGAGCACCAGCCCGATCGGCAGCGCGGATGCCACCAGCAGCAAGTACACGCCAGCCGTTGCAGCCAGCGCCCCGAATAACGGGCCGCGGCTGCGAGCCGTGCCCGCCAGCACGAACCAGAGCAGGACTCCGGCGAGAAGCAGCGCGAGGATCCCGTAGTACGGCGTCACCGATCCGCCGATCGGGTCCCGATCGAGCAGCACCGCGAGCAGACCGTCGACCGCGAAGACGACAGCGGCCCAGGTCACCGAGGCGAAGAGCGCGACGACGCGTTGCTGCCCTCCCGTTTCGGACGCTGGCCGGTGAGACCCCGGCCCCTCGTCAGACTCCGGCAACCGCTCCGGCATGTTCGGCCCTCTTCGCCTCCTGCTCACGATCGAATGCGGCGCGCGCCTCGACGTTGCGACCCTTCACGCGACGGCCACGGGCCGCGATCCCGAGGCCCATCCAGATCGAAGTCTCACGAGCCACGACGGCGGTGGCGATCACCCAGGGTTCGACGGCGAGGCCAGCGAAGGTCAACGGGTTCGGAGAATATCCGAGCACATTTCCGATGATCAGGAGCCCACCGATCGTGGCGAAGTAGACAGCAATCGCAAGAATCAGGCTTCCAAAGACGTGCGCCCACCAACCCGCCCTGTTGAGCACAATCACCAGCACGATCATCAAAATCAAGAACGCGACAACCGACACCGAGAAATAGGCACTGCTGAAGACGTTGATGAACTCGTTTTCGGGAGATCCGAACTGTGCCCCGCCCTGAAGGTGGTTGATGACTACGACCACGACTGCGTACAGTCCGGCGAAGATCGCGGCACCCACGATCGCGAGCAGCACGCCGATCAGCCGGTTGCCGCGCCTCTTCGGCGGGACGGCCGCTTGCACATAGACCAACTGTTGCGCAGGTGTTACGGGCGCCCCGGTCTCGACGGGCGCGACGGCGACGGGTGTCACCTCTCCCCTGTCGCTCCGGTCGGCGACGACCTCGGGGTCCGCGACCGCGGATGCCACCTCGGCCGTGTCGGCGGCAGGCGCTAACGGCTCGACCAGCTCGGGGGCCGCCACGCGCTGTGGCTCGGAGGCTGGCACGGGCTCTGGCTCGGAGGCCGGCCCGATGGCGGACTCCGTGACCGCGTCGGGCTCGATCGCCCTGGACTCATCGGCCTCCGCGACCGTCTTGTCAGCGGACTCGTCGGCCTTGGCCGGGGTCTCGGCCTTGGCCGGGGTCTCGTCTTTGGCCGGGGTCTCGTCGCTCATCGGGTGCTCCTTCGCTGGGGTGGATGTCAGCCTACCGAAGCCGAGTCGCACGCGTGAAGATGCATCGGCATCCGTCCGTGCAGATGACGAAGGCCCCCGCTGTTTCCCGCGGGGGCCTTCGTTCGTGCAGCGCTACCTCAGTTTCGACACTCCGCCCGGAAGGGGCGACTACTCAAGCTGCCACGGCGAGGGGGCTCTCAGCCCCCTCGCCGTGTCAGTTGTAGGTACCGGGCGTGAAATCATCCGAACTGAAGCTGTCGAAATCGACGAAGCTCAGGTCGGACTCGCTGAACACCGAGTCGTCAGTGAAGATGCGGTTCGGGTAACGCTCCGCCTTCGCCTCCTCGGTGGCCTCGACGGTCACGTTGCGGTACTTGTGCAGACCGGTGCCAGCCGGGATCAGCTGGCCGATGATGACGTTCTCCTTCAGGCCGACCAGCGGGTCCGATTTGCCCTCCATGGCGGCCTGCGTCAGAACGCGGGTCGTCTCCTGGAAGGACGCGGCGGACAACCACGACTCGGTCGCGAGCGATGCCTTGGTGATCCCCATGACCTCCTGGCGAGCCGATGCGGTCTTCTTGCCCTCGGTGAGCGTCGCGCGGTTGATCTCGTTGTACTTCGAGCGGTCGACCAGCTCGCCCGGGAGCAGGTCGGTGTCCCCGTGCTCCACGACGGTCACCTTGCGCAGCATCTGCCGCACGATGACCTCGATGTGCTTGTC
>JAYWDH010000212.1:0-9880 GCA_043779945.1 Microbacteriaceae bacterium | reverse complement strand
CGTCGGCGACAGTAGTCCAGCTTTGCTGCGCGGATCCCGGGAGCGCGCGAACCACCACGTCGCACCCCCAAGCGCCCGCCTCGACGAACTGACGGCCGAGCGCACGATACCGTCGACGAACCAGGTTGCGATCGACCGCGTTGCCGACGGATTTTGCCACGATAATCCCGATCCGCAAGGGCTGTTTTGGCCCACTCTCGAGCCGGTAGAAAACCGCGGCAGGCGTCACGAAACGGTGCCCACGCCTGACGACCGCACGGAAGTCGTCGGCGCGGACCACCCGGTTCGCCCTGGCGAGCACCGCCGACTACGCGGAGAGCTCGGTGCGCCCCTTGCGGCGGCGGGCAGCGAGGATGCCGCGGCCTGCGCGGGTACGCATGCGCAGGCGGAAGCCGTGCACCTTGGCACGACGCCGATTGTTCGGCTGGAAAGTTCGCTTGGTCATGGTGATATCTCCAAAACCCGGTTCGCGGTGACCGGGAAGAACGGGGACCGCCTCAAGGCAGTCGTCAACTAACTAAAAATAGGCCGTTAATGGGCCGCGGTCAAACCACCGCCGCCAACCGTCCAGTCACCACACCCTTCCCGGGATCCGTTGGTCACGATGCGCCCGCGCGAACTAAGGTGAATCCGCGACGGAACGACCGTCCAACCAGCCGAAAGAGACCATGATCGAGACACCGGATCCCACCCGAGAACTTTGGGGCTCCGTGCTCGCTCTGCTGGGGACTGACGACCGCATCACCCCGCAGTTGCAAGGCTTCATCAACCTCGTCGAGCCGAAAGGTGTGCTCGCGGGCACGCTGTATCTCGAGGTCCCGAACGAACTCACCCGCGGCATGCTCGACCAGCGCATCCGCGTTCCGCTTCTCAACGCGCTCAGCACAATCGATGGAGACCACGGGATCACGAACTTCGCGATCGTCGTCAACCCCGACATCCAGCACGCGGGTATTGTCACCGACCCGGAGTCCGCTTCGCGAGAAGCTGTTGCCCGTGATCAAGGAATTCGTGAGCAAGCCCCCGTCCCAGGCCTCAACACGGTGACCGGTGACCGGCGCTCAGATACTCGGCTCAACCCCAAGTACAACTTCGACAACTTCGTCATTGGCGGTTCGAACCGCTTCGCGCACGCGGCCGCCGTGGCGGTCGCCGAGGCGCCGGCCAAGGCATACAACCCGCTCTTCATCTACGGCGACTCCGGCCTCGGCAAGACCCATCTGCTGCATGCGATCGGCCACTATGCCGAACGGCTCTATCCCGGCATCCGGGTGCGGTACGTGAGCTCCGAGGAGTTCACCAATGACTTCATCAACTCAATCGCGAACAACCGGGCGGCCGCATTCCAGGCCCGCTACCGCGAGATAGACATCCTCCTCATTGACGACATCCAGTTCCTGCAGCGAGCAGTCGAGACACAGGAGGCGTTCTTCCATACCTTCAACACCCTGCACGATCACAATAAGCAGGTTGTCATCACCAGTGATGTGGCGCCCAAGCACCTCACGGGCTTCGAAGATCGGATGCGTTCCCGCTTCGAGTGGGGTCTGATCACCGACGTGCAGGCGCCCGACCTCGAGACGCGTATCGCGATCCTCCGCAAGAAGGCGCAAAGCGAGAAGCTCCAGGTGCCCGACGACATCCTGGAGTACATGGCGACCAAGGTCTCGTCCAATATCCGCGAACTTGAGGGAACTCTGATCCGGGTGACCGCCTTCGCGAGCCTGAACCGCACAGCCGTCGATCTGCAGTTGGTGCAGACGGTGCTCAAGGATCTGATCACCCTCGACGAAGACAACGTCATCGCGCCAGTCGACATCATCAACCACACCGCGGACTACTTCAAGCTCTCGGTTGACGACCTCTACGGCTCGAGCCGCTCGCAGTCCGTCGCTACCGCCCGTCAGATTGCCATGTATCTCTGCCGCGAGATGACGAGCCTGTCCCTACCGAAGATCGGTCAGCTTTTCGGCAACCGTGACCACACCACGGTCATGTACGCCAATAAAAAGATCAGCGAGCTTATGAAGGAGCGCCGCTCGATCTATAACCAGGTCACCGAGCTCACCAGTCGCATCAAACAGAATCAAAGATTCAACAAAATCTAACCGCAACAATCAGGCTCTCAAGCTTGATATTCTGTCGTATCCGCTGTAACCGGCCGTCCACCCCCTTTTTGGGGACTCGACAAACTGCTCTGCCGTTGCTGATTACACAAGGTGTGCACAACCTGTGGATAACATCCGGAACGCGCCGGAACGGATGTTGACAGACGGTGCCCGAATTGTGGAACGTGCTCGGCTCGCCGAGGCGACATCGTCGGTGATGCCCGAGCTCGTCCACCGTCGTCCCACAACTCACACGGCTGTAGTTCCCCGTCGACGATTGGGGTGCCCACAGTTGTCCACAGATCGCACAGCAGTTATGAAGATTAACTATCTCTCTCCCATCTCAGCTCGACCACAACCCCCTGTGCAACCGCCGGCCCGCCTTGGATGCCCGAACTAGCGTTGCTACTAGCTGTGCCAGGATCGGGAGTGGCAGTATGGTCGCCCCCAGCAAGTTCGAATGACAAGGAGTGCCCGTGAAGTTCCAAGTCAATCGGGACGTCTTCAGCGATGCCGTGTCATTCGCGGTGAAGCTGTTACCCCAGCGCACTACACAGCCGATCCTGAGCGGTGTGCTTCTCGACGCGTCGGACGGAGCCTTGGTGCTCTCCTCCTTCGACTACGAGGTTTCATCCCGCACCGAAATCGTCGCCGAGGTCGATGAGCCGGGCACAGCGTTGGTGTCCGGCCGGTTGCTCGCCGACATCGCGAACCGACTTCCGAACGCTCCCGTCGTGTTCTCTACCGAGGAAGGCAAGATCGCGGTCAACTGTGGCTCGGCCAAGTTCACCTTGCTGAGCATGCCTGTCGAGGAATACCCAACTCTTCCCGAGGTAGACGAGCGCACGGGTGTGTTGTCGGCTGACGACTTCGCCGCTGCGGTCTCCCAGGTTGCGGTCGCGGCATCCCGCGACGACGTAACTCCGGTGATCACTGGAGTACAGCTCGAGGTGGGCGACAACAGCCTGTCACTTGTCGCCACCGACCGCTACCGGGTCGCTGTCCGCGAGATCGATTGGGATTCGGGGTCGAGTACCGCTGCGGGAACGACCGCTCTCATCCCAGCGCGCACACTGTCAGAAATCGGCAAGACTTTCGCGCACAGCGGAACCATCGCGGTATCGATCGTGCACACGGATGACCGCGAGCTCATTGCGTTCAGTGCTGACAAGAAGACAGTCACCTCGTTGCTCATCAAAGGCAACTTCCCTCCGGTTAAGCGGCTATTCCCCGAGGTCGTGGACAACTACGCGGTGATCAACACGGCCGAGTTGATCGAGGCCACCCGTCGCGTTTCGCTCGTGCTCGAACGAGAGGCAGCGCTGCGATTTACCTTCTCGATCGACGGCCTCACGCTTGAGGCAGCTGGTTCGGAGCAGGCGCAGGCCTCCGAAACCATCGACGCTCACCTCCACGGCGACGATGTTGTGGTGTCTCTCAAACCGTCGTTTCTCCTGGACGGTCTTGGCGCTGTCCACTCGGAGTTCGTGCGGATCTCCTTCACCAAGACCGAGAACCCGAACAAGCCTGGGCCAGTGCTCATCACCAGTCAGTCGTCGAAAGAGCAGCCGGGCGCCGATAACTACAAGTACCTCCTGCAGCCCAACCTGCTGCTGCGCTGACCCACCGATGCGAAACGGAGCGAAAAGAACATGACCTCGCATATCGGACTCGTCGGCCTGGGCAAGATGGGTAACAACATGCGGGACCGCCTCCGCACGAAGGGCGTCGACGTCACGGGGTACGATCCCAACCCGGCGGTTACCGACGTTCCGACGCTCGCCGAGATGGTACGGGCACTGCCGACGCCACGCGTGGTCTGGGTCATGGTTCCGTCCGGCGCGGTCACGGACACGGTGATCACCGACTTGGTGGCCGTGCTCGACAAAGGGGACCTCGTCATCGACGGAGGTAACTCGCTGTACACCGATGACGCGGTGCATTCGACACAGCTGGCGGCGGCCGGCATCCGGTTCGTGGACTGTGGCGTCTCGGGCGGAATCTGGGGCATCACCAACGGCTACGGGCTGATGGCTGGCGGTGATGCGACCGACATCGAGTTGGCCATGCCGGTGTTCGATGCGCTGCGCCCCGAGGGACCGCGAGCCGAGGGATTTGTCCACGCCGGATCGGTCGGAGCGGGGCACTACGCGAAAATGGTGCACAACGGCATCGAATACGCGCAAATGCAAGCCCTCGCCGAAGGATACGAACTCCTGGGCGCGAGCGACGAGATCATTCACAACGTCACGGGGGTCTTCGAGGCCTGGCAGCGCGGCACGGTCGTGCGCAGTTGGTTGCTCGAACTCCTGGTCAAGGCGCTCAAGGAAGATCCGGAGTTCAAGAACATCGAGGGATACGTCGACGACTCAGGGGAGGGTCGCTGGACGATCATCGAAGCGCTCAATCACGCCGTTCCAGTGCCCACGATCAGTGCCTCGATTTTCGCACGCTTCGTTTCCCGGCAGAAGGACTCGCCGGCGATGAAGGCCGTGGCGGCCCTGCGCAACCAGTTCGGCGGTCACGCCGTGCGCAAGGCCTAGGTTCCCGCGCACGGTGATTGTCTCGCACTTGAGCCTCACCGACTTCCGGAACTACGAGTCCGCCGAGGTCGCGCTCGGTGCCGGGCCGAACCTCTTCGTGGGCAGTAATGGGCAGGGCAAGACAAACCTGGTCGAAGCTATCGGGTACCTCAGCACCCTCGCCTCCCACCGAGTGTCCGCCGATCACGCGTTGATCCGACAGGGCACCGATTTCGCGGTCGTGAGAGCTCGCCTCGAGCACGCAGAGCGCTCGCTGCTCGTGGAACTGCAACTCAACCGCGCGGGTGCGAACCGCGCCCAGGTGAATCGAGTGGCCGTAAAGCCCCGGGAGCTTCCGCGCTACATCACCAGTGTGCTGTTCGCTCCGGAGGATCTGGCTCTGGTGCGAGGGGAGCCGTCCGGCCGCCGCCGATTTCTCGATCAGTTGCTCGTGCAGCTCACGCCCCGCTTCGCGGGGGTGATTGCGGACTACGAGCGCGTTCTCAAGCAACGCAACACTTTGCTGAAGAGCGCCCGCGGGGCCCGCGTCGCCGACAATCAACTCTCGACCCTCGAACTGTGGGACGAGCGACTGGTGGGGCTGGGCACCGAGATCATCTCTGGGCGCCAGGATCTCGTCGAACTTCTCCGGCCGCACGTTGCTCATTCCTACTCGAGGATCGCCGGCCCGGAACACCGCGCCGAGCTCGCGCTGCAGCTCAGTATCTTGGGGGCTGTGCCGGATGACGATGATCTCCCGGATGAGCGCTCAGCGATGAATGGCGGCGGTGCGCGACCTGAAGAGCTCGCCGATTTCTTCCGCGGTGGGCTCGCGCGCGTCCGCCGTGCCGAGTTGGACCGCGGCCTCACCCTGGTCGGCCCGCATCGCGACGAGCTGCTGCTCGAGCTGAACGGGATGCCTGCCCGCGGCTACGCCAGCCACGGCGAGTCCTGGTCTTTCGCGCTCTCACTCAAACTGGCCTCGGCGGCGGTGCTCCGCGCGGATTCGGCGGTGGGTGACCCGATCGTGATCCTGGATGATGTGTTCGCCGAACTCGACCAGGCCCGACGCGCACAGCTGGCTTCGGCGATCGGCGACTATCAGCAGGTTCTCATCACAGCGGCGGTGTTCGATGACGTGCCGACCCCGCTCACTGCGCATGTGGTGCACATCAAAGCTGGCGAGATCGTCGAGACGCTGGCTGCCGAAAAGCCTGGGGAGGAGACGAGGTGAGCGAGCTGGGCGAGATGCCTGAACATCTCTCCGTCTACCGCCGCATCCGGCGATCCTTCGGCGATCCGGGCCTGCGCTCCGGCGACGCTCGCCGCCGCCGCCGAAATGCCGCCGACCAGGACAGCGTGCCGTACGGGCTCGGCCGTGAACCGGCGGGCCTCGGTGATGTACTCGGAAATCTCACGTCGACGATGGGCTGGGATTCCCCGATGGCACGCGCGGAACTACTCGGCGACTGGCCCGGGATCGTTGGCGCCGAAACCGCCGCACACGCCGAGCCGGTCGGGATCGAGGACGGCGTGCTGACCGTGCGCTGCGACTCGACGGCGTGGACGCAACAGCTCAACAACATGCGCTCGATTGTGTTGACTCGCATCCTCGAACAGCACTCGGCGGCCAGGATTGAGACGGTTCGCTTTATCGGGCCGAACACCCCCTCCTGGAAACGCGGCCCCAGAGCAATCCCAGGGCGCGGTCCTCGCGATACCTACGGCTAACAAGGCAAATCAGGTCAAGGCCGCCGGGAAATGTCCCCAGGCGGGCGAATTTGCCCGTTTCGCATCCGCTCCTGCGGTAGAATCGCGAGGATGATCTCCCCCTCGGCTCCTGACCCCAACGACTCGTACGGTGCCGGTGACATCCAGGTGCTCGAAGGCCTAGAGGCTGTTCGCAAGCGTCCCGGTATGTACATCGGGTCGACCGGCCCGCGCGGCTTGCACCACCTGGTGCAGGAGATCGTCGATAACTCCGTCGACGAGGCCCTTGCCGGTTACTGCGACCACATCGAGGTGACGATCTTGGCGGATGGCGGCGTGCGCACCGTCGACAACGGCCGCGGTATCCCGGTCGACATCCACCCGGTCGAGAAGAAGTCGACCGTGGAGGTCGTGCTGACGATCCTGCACGCCGGCGGCAAGTTCGGCGGCGGCGGCTACGCCGTGTCCGGCGGGTTGCACGGTGTGGGCAGTTCGGTGGTGAACGCGCTTTCGGCAACTCTCCAGGTCGAAGTGCGCCGCCAGGGCAACATCTACACGCAGGAGTACCACAACGGTGTGCCGGTCGCCCCTCTCGCCAAAGGCGCGACGACCAATCAGACCGGCACCACGATCACCTTCTGGCCGAACGACCAGATCTTCGAAACAGTCGAGTGGGACTACGAGACACTGCGTTCCCGTTTTCAGCAGATGGGCTTCCTCAACAAGGGTCTTCGGATCGCGCTCCTCGACGAGCGGGAAGTCAGCAGGCAGGATGACGGCACGCAGCGCAGCGACGTCTTCTTCTACGAGCGTGGACTCGTCGACTACGTGGAGTACCTCAACGCGACCAAGAAGACCGAGGTCATCCACGACGAGATCATCTCCTTCGAGTCCGAAGACACCGACCGCAAGATCGCGCTCGAGGTCGCGATGCAGTGGACCACTTCGTATTCCGAGAGCGTGCACACCTACGCGAACACGATCAACACCCACGAAGGTGGAACGCACGAAGAGGGATTCCGCGCGGCGCTGACCACGCTGGTCAACAAGTACGCGCGGGAGAAGGGTCTCCTCAAGGAGAAGGACGAAAATCTGACCGGAGACGACATCCGTGAGGGTCTCACCGCGGTCATCTCGATCAAACTCGGTGAGCCACAGTTCGAGGGTCAGACCAAGACCAAACTCGGCAACACCGAGGCGAAGTCCTTCGTGCAGAAGGTGACGGGTGACCAGCTGAACGACTGGTTCGACCGCAACCCGAACCAGGCACGCGACGTCATCCGCAAGTCTGTCCAATCTGCGGCCGCCCGCATGGCCGCTCGCAAGGCGCGCGAGCAGACCCGCCGCAAGGGATTACTCGAGGGCGGCGGAATGCCCGGCAAGCTCAAGGACTGCTCGAGCCGCAATCCCGCAGACAGCGAGGTCTTCCTCGTCGAGGGCGATTCGGCCGGAGGCTCCGCGGTGCAAGGCCGCGACCCCGAGACGCAGGCGATCCTGCCGTTGCGGGGCAAGATCCTCAACGTCGAGAAGGCTCGCCTCGACCGCGCGTTGGCCAACACCGAGGTCCAGTCGATGATCACCGCATTCGGCACGGGCATCGGCGAGGACTTCGACGGCAGCAAGGCCAGGTATCACAAGATCGTGCTGATGGCGGATGCCGACGTCGACGGTCAGCACATCACGACCCTGCTGCTCACCCTGCTGTTCCGCTATATGCGCCCGCTGATCGAGATGGGCTACGTCTATCTCGCGCAGCCCCCCCTCTACCGGCTCAAGTGGACGAACTCCGAGCACGAGTACGTTTATTCCGACCGCGAGCGCGACGCGCTGCTCACGGCTGGGTTGGCATCCGGCAAGCGCATCGCCAAGGAGAACGGCGTGCAGCGCTACAAGGGTCTCGGCGAGATGAACCACCAGGAACTGTGGGACACCACGATGAACCCGGCGACCCGCACCCTGCTCCAGGTGACGCTCGACGACGCGGCCGTCGCGGATGGCGTCTTCTCCACGTTGATGGGTGACGATGTCGAATCGCGGCGCCAGTTCATCCAGCAGAACGCCAAAGACGTCCGCTTCCTCGATATCTGATTCGGGTCTCGACAAGCTCGGGTCTCGACAAGCTCGACCAGCGAAAGTGATTCATGACTGACACCACCGATACCGACGCACCCTCCGGCCACGACAAGATTGAACAGGTAGACCTCCAGCTCGAGATGCAGCGGAGCTACCTCGACTACGCGATGAGCGTGATCGTCGGGCGCGCGCTGCCCGAGATCCGCGACGGGCTCAAGCCCGTTCATCGCCGTGTGATCTACGCGATGTACGACGGCGGCTATCGTCCCGATCGCGCCTTCTCGAAATGCACTCGCATCATCGGCGACGTGATGGGACAGTTCCACCCGCACGGAGACAGCTCGGTCTACGACGCGCTGGTGCGACTCGTTCAGCCGTGGTCGCTGCGCTACCCGCTGGCTCTCGGCCAGGGCAACTTCGGTTCCCCGGGCAACGACGGCGCCGCCGCCCACCGGTACACCGAGACCAAGATGGCCCCGCTGGCCATGGAGATGGTGCGCGATATCGACGAGGACACCGTCGATTTCCAGGACAACTACGACGGCCGCACCAAGGAGCCGATGGTTCTGCCCGCGCGCTTCCCGAACCTGCTGGTCAACGGCTCGGTCGGTATCGCGGTCGGCATGGCCACCAACATCCCGCCGCACAACCTGCGCGAGGTCTCCGAGGCGGCGCTCTGGGCCTTGGAGAACCCTGAGGCCACTCGCGACGAGCTGCTCGACGCGATCATCGCGCGTGTGAAAGGCCCCGACTTCCCGACCGGCGCGCAGATCCTGGGCGTCAAGGGCATCCAGGATGCCTACCGGACCGGCCGAGGGTCAATCACGATGCGCGCGGTCGTCAGCGTCGAGGAGCTGCAGGGTCGCGTCTGCCTCGTTGTCACCGAACTGCCGTACCAGGTCAACCCCGACAACCTGGCGATCAAGATCGCGGACCTCGTGAAGGAGGGCAAACTCGCCGGCATCGCCGACATCCGCGACGAGACCTCGGGCCGTACTGGCCAGCGCCTGGTGATCGTGCTCAAGCGTGATGCCGTCGCGAAGGTCGTGCTGAACAACCTGTACAAGCACACGCAGCTGCAGGAGAACTTCGGCGCCAACATGCTGGCGATCGTGGATGGCGTGCCGCGCACGCTGCCGATCGACGGCTTCATCTCGCGCTGGATCGATCACCAGATCGAGGTGATCGTTCGGCGCACTGCCTTCCGGCTGGCCAAGGCCCAGGCCGACGCGCACATCCAGCGCGGCTACGTGAAAGCGTTGGACGCGCTCGACGAGGTCATCGCGCTGATCCGCCGCTCGCCGGATGCCGAGGAGGCCCGCAAGGGGCTCATCACGCTGCTTACGATCGACGAGGCCCAAGCCGACGCTATCCTCGCCCTGCAGTTGCGCAGACTGGCGGCGCTGGAGCGCCAGAAGATCCAGGATCGCCTGGCCGACCTCGAGAAAGAGATCGCCGAGTTCGAGG
>JAYWDH010000211.1:0-3511 GCA_043779945.1 Microbacteriaceae bacterium | reverse complement strand
GGGAGTATGCGGTTCTTCGGCTCCTCATCTCTTTGGGCGGAGAGGTCGTGGCACGCGAACGGATCCTGGCCGACGTCTGGGGTACCACCCACGTCGATCCGAACATCGTGGACCAGTACGTGCGCTACCTCCGCCGCAAACTTGACGGCAGCGAGATCGCGATCGAGACGATCCGCGGGACCGGATACCGGATGACGAGGACGTCCGCATGAGGTGGCGCCCGAATCTACGTCTGCGACTCGCGATCGCGAGCACCGCGCTGACGGCGGTCGTGCTGCTCACGGCGGTGCTGTTCGCACGCGGTCAGATCGCCACCGTCTACACCGACGCTGCCGCCGAGCTGGCGCACAGCGACCTCGCTCCCTTTATCACGGACATCACGCGCAATCCCAACGAGTCCCCTGATCCGGCGTCGGTCGGAGCGCTGGTGCTCGTGTTGTCGCCGAGCGGCGCCCCGGTGATCAACACTCTTCCGCACGAGGTGGCGGACTCGCTCCAGGCGCAACCGGACGGCGACGACATCCACGACGGACGCCACAGGATCGAGGGAACAGGGGCCGGCGACTACGTCGTGGTGAGCCAGACCGTGAAGACAGCAGCAGGCGCCTGGCAGCTCTGGGCCGTGCGGGACGTCTCCGCCCGCGACTCCGCGCTGGCGAGCATCGACGTGACCTTCACCACCGGCGGGATCGCGCTCCTCCTGATCCTCGCGATCGGCTCCTGGTTCCTGGCGGGTGCGGCCCTACGGCCGGTCGAATGGATGCGGCGGCGTGCCGAGAACCTCGGGCCCGACGATCTGCTGCCGGTCCCCGCCAATGACGAGCTCGGTCGCCTTGCCACCACATTGAACTCGATGGTCAGCCGGGTGCGGACCTCGGCGAATCGAGAACGCCAGATGGTGTCGGATGCCGCCCACGAGCTGCGCACCCCGCTCGCTGGACTCCGCTCGCGCCTCGAGCTCGCACGCCGGGAGATCGATGACCCGGCACGCGTCGCCGCCGAGTTGGACATCGCCCAGCGCAGCCTCGAACGGCTGTCGCACCTCTCTACCAATCTGCTCGAACTCGCGCGCATCGACGAGGGTGGCCCGACGAGCACGCATCTGTCGAATGGCCGACAACTCGAGGAGGCAACCCTCGACGTGATCGACTCTGCGCGCCTGCTCTCCGCGGATCGCCGAATCGACATCGAGCACACGATCGCGATCGACCCGACGATCACGGTCGGCATCGACGCCACCTCCTTCTCGCGAATCGTCGAGAACCTGCTCTCCAACGCGCTGAACTCGATCGACGACCAGGAGGGCCGGATCACGCTCGAGCTGCGGAGCAAGGTCGGAGAGGTCGTGCTGACCGTCGACGACGACGGACCTGGCGCGCCCGAGCACTTCCTGCCGCGGGCGTTCGAGCGTTTCGCCCGGCCGGATGACTCGCGAAGTGTCTCGGGGTCCGGAATCGGACTCGCTCTCGTCGACGCCCTGGCACGAAGCGCGGACGGCTCGGCACGGGTCGAGAACACCGAATCGGGATTCCGGGCAACCGTGATCCTTGCCACCGCCTGAGTCCGTTTCTGTGAGAACGTTCGCCACCACCTGTGCGACTTCTAGGGCCTGTCATAGCGAACAGCGCGATGCTAACTTCTATGACCGCCACCGCCACGCGACCGAGCCCGAGTCGAAGCCCCGCCCGGGTGCTCGCTGCTCGTCGCAGCGCTAATCGGCGCAGACAGCTGCTGGGTGATCTGCTTGTCGTCCTGGTCTGGGCGTCCGCCGCCGCTTCGCTCGGCCTCTACTTCGCCTCGGGCCTCGTCGCGCTGACGAGTGCCGCCAACGTGCTGACCACCCTCGGCATCGCGACAGGACTGGTCGGGAGCGACCTGGTGCTCGTGATGCTCGTGCTCGCCTCGCGCATGCCGCTCATCGACAGGGCGGTCGGCCACGACCGAGCTATGGGACTGCACCGCCAGCTCGGCAAGCCAGCCTTCTACCTGCTGATCGCGCACGGCGTGTTGCTGACCATCGGCTACTCGATGTCGATCAACTCGAATGTCATCGCCCAGACCTTCGCCTTCCTCGGCAGTAACGACATGATCCTGGCCTACCTCTCCCTCGGGCTGTTCGTCGCCGTGATCGTCACCTCGCTGGTCGCGGTGAAGCGGCGCTTCCCCTACGAGTTCTGGCACGTGATCCACCTGCTTTCCTATGCCGCCGTTCTGGGCGCACTGCCGCACATGCTCGGCCAGGGGCAGTTGCTCGCCTCCGGCTGGCAGCGCTGGTACTGGATCGTGCTGTACGTGCTGGCCTTCGGCTCGATCATCGGCTACCGCTTCGTGTCGCCGGCGTCCGCCTCGCTTCGCCACAGGATGCATGTCGAACGCGTGGAGCGGATCGCCCCCGACGCGTTCTCGATCCACCTGAGAGGCCGCAACCTGGACAAGCTCGGCATGATGGGCGGCCAGTTCCTTATCTGGAGGTTCTGGACGCCGCGCACCTGGTGGCACGCGCACCCGATCTCGCTGTCCGCCTCGCCGGGCAAGAACTCGGCGCGGGTCACCATCCGCATCGTCGGAAAAGGCACGCGCTCCCTGTCCGCGATCCCGGTCGGAACGCCGGTGTCGTTCAGCGGACCGTTCGGCCTGTTCACCGACGCCGTGCGCTCGTCGCGGCACGTCGCGATCATCGCAGCGGGAATCGGAATTACGCCGGTGCTCTCGCTAATCGAGCGCCTCGACCTCTCGGTGGGCGACGCCACCGTGCTCGTGCGCGCCTCCAGCGAGGACCAGGTCTACCTGTGGGACGAGCTCAACAACATCAAACGCCAACGTGGAATCAAGGTCTACACCTCCGTTGGCTCCCGCGGCCGAGGCACAGGCGGGTGGATGGCCGCCCGCGACGAAGCACGAGGAGTCAACATGCTGAGCGTGTTCCCCCATCTCGCGGAATCCGACGTTTTCATCTGCGGTCCGGACGCCTGGGCCCAGCTGGTCGAAGACGATGCCCGGGCCCGCGGAGTCGGTGCCTCGTGCATCCATCGCGAAAAGTTCGACTGGTGAGCGCCAGGGGAACCGTCGGTGGAGTTGTCGCCTCCGCCGCGATCATCGCCATCGCCTGGCAGGTCGGTCAGAGCACCGCGACCGCGAGCACCGCCCCGCCGATTTCGACGTCGTCGGGCCGAACGACCACCACCACCACGGCACCATCCAGCGCGGCGAGGCCCTCGGCATCCGCATCGGCGGGCACGTCGACCGGCACCGCCCGCGCGGCGAAGGACGGCACGTACACCGGCGACACGATCCAGACCCCCTTCGGCAACATGGAGGTGGCGATTGTCGTCTCCAGTAGCAAGATCACCGACGTCAAGGTGCTGCAAGCCACAGACAGCGGACAGCGTTCGGTGCAGATCAGTTCGTACGCCGACCCGGTCCTGCGCACCGAGGTATTGCAGGCCCAGTCGGCGAACGTGCAGATGGTCTCCGGCGCGACGTATACCAGCGACGGCTATCTGCAGTCCCT
>JAYWDH010000210.1:0-3514 GCA_043779945.1 Microbacteriaceae bacterium | reverse complement strand
TTCTCGAGACCGGTACCTCGGTCGCCGAGGTGGCCATGTGCTACACGGGCGACCTGCTCGACCCGAACGAGACGCTCTACACCCTCGACTACTACTTGAAGCTTGCGGATGACATGGTCGCCGCCGGCGCGCACATTCTGGCGATCAAGGACATGGCGGGGTTGTTGCGTGCCGGAGCGGCCGAGAAGCTCGTCACCGCCCTGCGGCAGCGTTTCGACTTGCCCGTACACGTCCACACCCACGACACACCGGGAGGCCAGCTCGCCACCCTGCTCGCGGCCAGCCGGGCCGGAGCGGACGCCGTCGACGCGGCCAGCGCCCCGATGGCAGGCACCACCAGCCAACCCTCGCTCTCGGCACTGGTCGCGGCGACGGCGCACACCGACCGCGACACCGGCCTCTCGCTCGACGCGGTCAGCGACCTCGAGCCCTACTGGGAGGCTGTGCGCAAGATCTACCGGCCGTTCGAGTCGGGCCTTCCGGGGCCGACCGGCCGTGTCTACAAGCATGAGATCCCGGGGGGCCAGCTGTCCAACCTGCGCCAGCAAGCGATCGCCCTCGGGCTCGGAGACCAGTTCGAGAAAGTGGAGGACTGGTATGCGGCGGCCAACCGCATCCTTGGTCGCCCTCCGAAGGTCACCCCGTCGTCAAAGGTGGTCGGCGACCTCGCACTGCAGCTAGCCGCCGCTGACGCCGACCCGGCGGATTTCGAAGCCAACCCCGAGAAGTACGACATCCCGGATTCCGTGATCGGCTTCATGGCCGGAGAGCTCGGCGATCTGCCCGGCGGATGGCCCGAGCCGTTCCGAACCAAGGTGCTGGCCGGGCGCACCGTGAAAATCGGCGTGGAGCCGATCTCCAACGACGACCGCACAGCTCTCGCCGGCACCTCGGCCGATCGGCAGGCCGCTCTCAACCGGCTGCTCTTCCCGGCGCCGACGCGGCAGTTCGAGCAGGTGCGCGAGCTGTTCGGTGACCTGTCGACCGTCGACACCATCGACTACCTCTACGGCCTCCAGCAGGGCGTCGAGGTCGCGGTTGAAATCAGCAAGGGTGTCGACCTGCTGCTGACACTCGAGGCGATCGGTGAGGCCGACGAGCGGGGCGTGCGCACGGTCATGACCACTATCAACGGGCAGTTGCGCCCGGTGGCGGTGCGTGACCGCAGCATCACCGTTACCGTCCAGGCGGCGGAGAAGGCCGACACGAATAGGCCCGGCCACGTCGCGGCTCCGTTCTCGGGCGTCGTGACGCTCAAGATCACCGAAGGCGACACTGTCGCGGCCGGACAGCCGGTTGCGACGATCGAGGCCATGAAGATGGAGGCCGCGATCACCACGCCGGTCGCTGGCAAGGTCGTGCGTCTGGCGATCCCAGTGACGCAGCAGGTGGATGCCGGCGACCTCCTGGTCGTCGTGGAGTAAGGCCTCTAAACTGGGCCGTCCGCGGAAAACTCCTTCGCGGAAGGAAGGAGGGCGCCTCTTGACATCACGCAGAGACGACGAAACAGGCCTCACGAACGCGGTGCTGCACCCGGCGAGCTCCGGTGACCTCGCTGCGAGCCTTCCCGACAGCCTCACGGTCAACATCGACTTGCCCGTTGCGGGGCAGGCGACGCCTGACGACGCGGCCCGCGTGAAGGCGGACCGCGTGAAGATCGACGAGTTCGGCAGCACGCCGATCTACGACGATTTGGCACCAGCCACGCGCTCGATCGATGTCATCGCGAACCCGGTCCTGGTAGCCGCGCAAGACCAGGCGGTCGACGAGGAGCCCGCCTTCATCCCGCCGCTGCCCGACGACGAGGACTCCGGTCCGACCCGTCGAGAGCGGATGCGCGGAGACGTGCCGCGCACGGCCGAGTCAGCCTCGATGCTGACCGCCGAGCGCATGCTCGACCCGAAGCGCAACAAGCAGATCGCTCCGGAGGGCTTGTGGCAGAAGGGCCTGTATGACGGCAGCTTTCACCTGATCAACCTCGGCGACTCGGCGAAGGTGCGCGAGCGCAAGGCGCTCGACGTGCGCATTCAGAAGAGGCTCGAGGGCGGAACGCGTTTTGTTCCGGTGCTCACCCGCAAGGGCGGCGTGGGCAAGACGACGATTACCACCCTGCTCGGGATGGCGCTGGCTGACATCCGGGACGACCGGGTCATCGCGATCGACGCCAACCCCGACCGCGGGACGCTGTCGGAGCGCGTCAACAAGCAGACCCGCTCCACGGTGCGCGACCTCGTGACGCACGCGCCGAGCATCCGGGACTTCAGCGAGCTGTCGACTCACGTCTCGCGCGACGTAACCCGCCTCGACGTGCTCGCATCGGACACCGACCCCCTGCTCTCGGAGGCCTTCGACGAGAACGACTACAACGTCGTCGCGGATGTGGCTGCTCGTTACTACTCGATCGTTCTGACCGACTGCGGAACCGGAATCGTTCACTCGGTGATGCGCGCGACGCTGCAGCGCGCGGACTCGGTGGTGATCGTTTCGGGCGGCAGCGTCGACGAGGCGCGCCTGGCATCCGAGACCCTCACCTGGCTCGAGGCGAACAACTACGGGCACCTCGTGCGCAATGCGATCGTCGCCCTCAACACCGCCACCCAGGGAACAAACCTGGTGAAGCTGGGCGAGATCGAGGCGCACTTCCGCTCGCGGGTGCGCGACATCGTCCGGATTCCATACGACCCCGAGCTGGCTGCAGGCTCGGTTGTGCGGTATTCGGCGCTGAAGCCGTTCACCCGGGAGGCCGCGCGGGCGCTCGCTGGCCTCATCATGGACGGGCTTCCCACCCGCCGCGACGCGTAGTGCCGAAGAGGGATAGCGAGCGATGACGGAACGTCAGATCCGCCTCTTCGGTGACCCCGTGCTGCGATCCAAGGCCGACCCGATCGTGGTGACGCCCGGCGACGCGCGCACCGCGGCGCTCGTCGAAGATCTCGTCGACACGGTCACCGAACCGGGCCGAGCCGGGGTGGCTGCCCCGCAGATCGGGGTCGGGTTGCGTGCCTTCAGCTACAACATCGACGGTGAGATTGGCTACGTGCTGAATCCCGTGCTCGAGGTCTCGGGCGAGCCAGAGCTCGTCGACGAGGGCTGCCTCTCGGTGCCGGGGTTCTACTTTCCGCGCCTGCGCTACCCGTACGCCCGCGTCACCGGAGTGGATGCCGCGGGCGACCCAGTCGAGCTGGAGGGCGACGGT
Source organism: Microbacteriaceae bacterium (assembly GCA_043779945.1). Classification (GTDB taxonomy): domain Bacteria; phylum Actinomycetota; class Actinomycetes; order Actinomycetales; family Microbacteriaceae; genus Lysinimonas. The sequence continues at coordinate 318 of JAYWDH010000210.1, read as the reverse complement.
CTGATGGCCCAGGCGCTTCAGCACGAGACGGATCACCTGGACGGCAACCTCTACGTGGAGGGTCTCGACCGGGAGACCAAGAGGACAGCGATGCGCGAGATCCGGGCGGCCGATTGGTTCCGAAACTGACGGGAGCCACACCGAACTCAGGGAACCAGGCTCTCGCCTTTCGTGACGGGCACAGCCGTGTACATGGCCTCGATGATGCCGGCGTGATCATTCAAGATGGGCCCGCGCTTGATGCTCATCTTCGGCGTCAGGTGTCCGCTCGCTTCCGTGAACTCGGTCGGTAGGATGACGAACTTGCGGATCGACTCG
>JAYWDH010000209.1:0-3521 GCA_043779945.1 Microbacteriaceae bacterium | reverse complement strand
GGCGATCGATGCTCTGCCAGTACAACTCGTTGATGGCATCCGAGAGCGCGATCACGACGGCAGGCAACTCGGCCCAGTCGATCGCAAGTCGGGTGTCGGTCCAGTGCAGCACGCCGTGCTGATGCAGCCAAGCGAACAGCAGCTGGCCCCCGGCGCCGTCGTAGTTCCGCACGCGAGTGCCGGTCAGTGGGAACCGGAATATGCGGTCGAACACGATGGTGTGCTGCGCGTTGATCGCGGTGTCCACGATGAGATCGTCGTCGCTCTCCGCCGCCAGCCGCACGCACTCGCGGAAGGCGGTGAGGTCGCAGCGGAGCTCTTCGAGTGAATACAGGAAGAACGGCATCCGCTGCTTGATCATGAACGGATCGAACGGCAGGTCGCCGCGCATGTGGCTGCGGTCGTGGATGAGATCCCACATCACGAAAGCGCGCTCAGCCACCTCCTGCTTATCGAGCAGTCGGGTTTGCGATGGCAGAAGCTCGAGCTTCGTGATGTCGGCGGCGGCCCGCACGACGCGACGGAAGCGCGCGGCTTCGCGATCCTGGAAGATCGCTCCCCAGGTGAACGGGGGGAGCTCGCGCATGGCAACGGTCTCGGGAAACAGCACAGCCGAGTTGGAGTCGTAGCCCGGCGTGAAGTCGACGAAGCGCAGCGAGACGAACAGCTTGTTGGTGTACTGCTCCTCGACGACGGTGATGAACTCGGGCCAGATCACCTCGACGATCATGGCCTCGAGCAGACGATCGCTCGAACCGTTCTGCGTGACCATCGGGAAGACCACCAGGTGGCGCAATCCATCGATGCGGTGCCGCTCGGGGTGGAAGGCTACGAGCGCGTCGTAGAAGTCGGGGATCCCGAAGCTTGGAGTCTCGTCGGTCGCTTCCTGCCAGCGCGCGAAGTCGGCGTCCAGGGCGGCGAGGTAGTCGGCATCGTGTGGGAACGCCGGAGCCAAACGCAGGATGGCGGCGCGGATGCGGGCAACGAGTTCCCCGGATTCCGGGTGAGCGGCAGCATCCGGGATGCTGCCGTCCTTGCTTTGGTACGACTGCAGCGCGATTGCAGCGGCCTTCAGGTCGAGCCAGGCGGCCGAGGTCTCGACGGTTGCGGCAAGGTGGCGGGTGTCGTCCTCAACGACCTCGGGTTCTCCGACGATGGACTTCGTGCGAATGGGCGTGAGCAACGATGGCGTGATTGATGACATAGCGCGCCTCCTTTCCTTGCCTTCCAGGTTACGGAGGAGATCGCCGCGAAGGGTGCCGAAATACGCAGGAAAGCCGCGTGGATGTGCGGCCGACGCACGGTTTTCCACTTTTTACCGGGGCTGGACGCTGAAAATCAAGCATGCACGGACATAGCGCCGCAGCACTACAGCGCCGCAGCACTACAGCGAATGCGCCGCCAACCAGGCCCGCAGGTCGGACGTGAACTGCTCGGCCCGCTCGACGCTCGGCAGATGCGCGGAGTCCGTGAACCGCAGCCCCTCCGCGTTCCGCAGTCCCGCCATGAGCAACTCGTAGCCCAGCTTCGATTCGGTCACGTCGTGTTCGCCCACCACAACGAGCACCGGCACGTCAATCTCGTGCAGCCGTGAGACCGCGGGCGGATCAAGCGGCTGGTCGAGCCCGGCGAAGTCCCAGTGCGCGGCGCCAACGTTGAGTTCAATCGCGCGGCGCAGGAAGGCGGGATCCACGTCGTCGATGTCGCGACTCGGTCCGAGATCCCAGTAGGCGACCTCGATGCGCACCAGCATGTCGACCTCGCCCGCGTCGGCTGCTTCTTTCATCTGCGCGAGCATGGCGAGCTCGAGTTCGGTTGCGCCGTCCTGATCCTGGCCTCCCGGAGTTGACCCGATGGTGACGAGACCCGTCACGCGGTCGGGCTGGTCGAGCGCGGCATCCAGGGCGATGCGGCCGCCGCGCGACCCGCCGATGTAGCTGGCCCGGTTGACGCCGAGCGCGTCGAGCACTGCGATGAGGTCGTGGCGGTCGGCGAACTCGACGTCCTCGCCGGGGGACTCGCCGTAGCCGCGCGTGTCGTAGCGGATCACGAAGTGGTCGCGCGCGAGGTCGTCGAACTGCGGATCCCACATGGCGCGGGTCGCGACGCCGGCGTGTATGAACAGGATCGCGGGCGAGGCCGGATCCCCAGCCACGTCATAGCGGAGCTGAGCACCTGGCACCTCGACGATCGGCACACTTCCACGGTAGCCCTAGCCTGGACCACATGGTGGGCGTACTGATCGGCTTCGCGATCATCGTCGCGATCATCATCGTCGGCTACCTGATCGGCCGGTTTAACCTGCTCGGCTCGAGCGCAGACCGGGTGCTGAGCCGCCTCGCCTTCTTCGTTCTCTCGCCCGCCCTGCTCTTCACGGTGCTCGCCGAGGCGAATGTCGCGCACCTGTTTTCGGCCTTTCTCCCGATCTCGGCGATCGCCGCGGTCGCCGACATCGCAGTCTTCCTGGTGATCGCGCTGTTGCTGTGGCGCCGCAGCATCCCCCAGGCGACGATCGGCGCTCTCTCCTCCGCCTACGTCAACGCCAACAACATCGGGCTGCCGGTCTCCGTCTATGTGCTCGGGGATGCCTCGAGTTCGGCGCCTGTGATCCTGCTGCAGCTGATCGTCCTGGCTCCGATCGCGCTCACCATCCTCGACGTGTCCACCAGTGGCAAGCTCTCGATGGGGCGGATTCTGCTTCAGCCGGTGCGCAATCCGCTCATCATCGGATCGCTGCTTGGCCTGATCGTCGCCGTCACGCACCTACAGATCCCGGCTCCGGTGCTCGCACCCTTCCAACTCGTCGGTGCCGCCGCGGTGCCCGTCATTCTGATGAACTTCGGGATGTCGCTGCACGGTAGCCGCGTGCTCGCGCCGGGCACCGATCGCAAGGATGTCATCCTCGCCAGCACGCTCAAGCTCGCCGTGATGCCGGTGATCGCCTGGCTACTTGCCCACTTCGTCTGGCATTTGCAGGGCCACCAGCTCTTCGTCGTCGTGGTTCTCGCCGCGCTACCGACCGCCCAGAACGTCTTCAACTACGCCCAGCGCTACGACAGTGGTGTCACCCTGGCCCGTGACACGGTGCTGATCACCACGGCCCTGTCGATTGTGGCGCTGGTGATCATCGCCGCGCTGCTGGCGTCGGGCTAAAAAATCATCGGTCGATCTTCGTCGACTCCGAGGTCGATGTCGACGACCACTGGCACGTGGTCGCTGGGGGCGTCGCCCTTACGCTCGTCGCGGTGGATAGAAGCGTCGGTCACGCGATCCGCGAAGGGGTGATTGCCGAGCACAAAGTCGATGCGCATGCCCTCGTTGCGCGGGAAGCGCAGCTGTTTGTAGTCCCAGAAGGTGAAGCCTTCGGGCACGATCGGGCGCACGACGTCGCTGAGCCCGATCTGCTCGAGTTCCGCAAAGGCCGCTCGCTCGAGACCCGAGATGTGTGTCGAGACGCCCGGAGTGAATGTCGGATCGCCGACATCCGAATCGAGGGGGGCGATGTTGAAGTCGCCGGTGAG
>JAYWDH010000208.1:0-9984 GCA_043779945.1 Microbacteriaceae bacterium | reverse complement strand
TGAGTTGGCGGTCCTGCCGCGGTACCTACACCCGCTGGAGAAGCTTGCGACTCTGGTGCCAGAACTCGCGAACCTCAGCGAGAGCGAGTTGCAGAAGCTCGGGCTCGACACCATGGCCCTGGTGCTCAACACGGCCGACGACACGCTCGTCGACACCCTGCGGGCCGAACTGGCTCAAGAATTTGGGACTCGATTCGACCTCACCTCGGTTCGAGTCGGTGCCGACGCGATCGGATGTCTCCTCGTCTTCTCACACCGCGACACCAGTCGCCTGCACGCGCTTGTCGGGCAGGAGCACGTTCGGCGCCTGCCACTCCCCAGCGCGTACGCGGGCCAGTCGCTCTACGGGGCGCTGGCGGCGATGCGCCATCGGCTCAATGCGTTGCCCGGCGTCCTCGCCGCCGCCCAGGAGGAGCTCGACGCGCTCATCAGACCGAATGAGCAGGCCTGGGGTATTACCCTTGCAGGCGCTCGCGCTGAGCTGGAGCAGCTCGCCGCGGCCGCCGGGGCGGGAGTTACCGAGCGAGCGTTTGCTGTCGTCGGTTGGGTTCCCCGGCCGCAGGTGGCCAACCTCCAACGAGAGCTCGACGGTCTCTCCCTCGGCCCCCTCGTCGTAGAGGAACTCCCCTACAACATCCGGGCGCTGAGTACACCGGTTCTCATGAAGGAGCGCCGCGGTACACGGCCGTTCGGCTTCCTGACCCGCTTCTTGGATAGCCCGCGCTCAGCGAGCCTCGACCCCACCGCGCTCATGGCGGTGTTCTTGCCCGTGATGTTCGGTGTGATGGTCGGCGACGTCGTCTACGGGGCCCTGCTGCTCGTGATCGGATTATGGGCCCGTCGCAAGTTCGGAAAACGATCTCCTGCCGTCGCTGACCTGTGTAGCGTGCTCATATTCGGCGCGATCTGGGCCGTTGTCTTCGGGTTTCTCTTCGGTGAGGCCCTCGGCAATCTCGGCAAGAACATCTTCGGTGACTTCGCCCTGTGGTTCTATCGCGGCGGGGCCGATGCGCTCCAGCCGCTGCTGCTCTTCTCGCTCGCGATCGGGGCCGCTCACGTGCTCCTCGGCGTCGTTCTGGGAATGTGGCAATCGTGGCGGGATCGCGCGCCCCGCCAGCTCCTCGACCGTATCGGCACTTTCGCCTTCCTCTGCGGCTTGCTGGGTCTGGCAGGATTCGCGGCAGGCGCACTGCCGTCGGGGTTTATGACGCCGGCGATCGCGCTGACAGTGGTCGGACTGGTGTTGGTGCTGTCGTTGCACGGCGCTCTCGGGCTCATGATGGGCCCGCTGGAGTTGCTCGGCGCTGTGGGGAACATCCTCTCCTACTTGCGTTTGGCTGCCGTCGGGCTCGCGTCGGTGTACCTCGCCATCGTGGCAAATGAGCTTGCGACTGTCGGACCGCTTTGGCTCGGGATCATCGTGGCCACCTTTTTCCACGCACTCAATCTGGCTCTTGCAGGGTTCAGCCCGATGATTCAGGCGCTGCGTCTTCATTATGTCGAGTTCTTCTCGAAATTTTTCATCGGCGGCGGCCAAGCCTTCGCTCCCTTCGGTCAAGCACGCTACTAACAAAAGGAGAAACACATGGACATCTCACTCGGACTAATCGCGATCGGAGCCGCACTGGCGGTGGGCCTCTCGGCTATGGCGACCGGGCTTGCTCAAGCTCGAATCGGAGCCGCAGCAATGGGTGCAATCGCCGAGAAGCCGGAACTCGCGGGACGAGCCATCCTGCTCGTCGCGATTCCGGAGACTCTGGTGATCTTGGGCTTCGCTGTGGCCGCCATGGCCATTCTTCTCCTCCCGGCCTGATGGCGCTCACTGACCTCCTTCACGCCATCCAGGCCCGGGCAGACGATGAGATCGCCGCCGATCGTGAGGCGGTGAAAATCGAGGCTGACGCGGTGATTGCTGACGCATCCAGCCGAGCTGATGCGCTTGAGCAGGAACTTCGGATGCGGGCGAAGTCTCAGGCCGAGGTTGAGGCCGGACGGCGGCGCGCCGCTGCCCGGCTGGCTGCCGTTCGCCGCATCCGAGACGCTCGCGAAGACGCCTACCTGGCATTGCGGGAAGAACTCGCCCAAGAGTTGAGAGATGCGCGGACAACTCCGCAGTATCCGCAGTTGCTGGGTCGGCTGATCCGCACCGCGGTGACCGCGCTTCCGAATGCTGTGGCGCTTCGCGTCGACCCTCGAGACGAGAAGCTCGCTCGGGAGTCGCTCACGAGCGTGGCCCCCACCGTGTCGGTCGATCCGACGCTGCACACCTGGGGGGGAGTCCACGCGGTCGGTAGCGACGGTCGTAGTGTCGTCAACACACTCGAACAGCGACTTGCAGGCGCGGAACCTCGCCTTCGAATGCTCTTCGCTCAGGCTCTCGCCGCCGACAGGGACGAGTCTCGCTCATGAATCTACTGCGGGCGCGTGCTCGTTTCGAGTACGGCAACACCCGTCTGCGGGCGCGCAGGCTCGATCGGATGGGCGCGCAGCAGCTCGCAGAGTTGATGGGCCGTGATGTCGCGGGACTCCTCGAGGCACTGGCCTCCACTGCCCTCGGGGTCGAAGCCGAGGCCGCACTCGCTCGCGGCGGCGGCGTTCGGCGATTGCATGGTGCCTTGCGAGCACACGAAGCACGTGAGCTCGAGGCGATGCGCGGGTTCTACAGCGAGGCGGCGCGAGAGCTTGTGGACCTCATGCTGGCTCGATTCGAGCTGCACAATCTGCTCGTCCTCCTGCGCGGGGTGTTGCGCGGCGCAGACGAGGAGCAGGTCCTCGACGACATCATCCCGGTCGGTGCGTTCACCGACCTGCTGGCCCGCGAAATCGTTCGACAACATGAGCCAGCCACTGCAGTCGCCCTTCTGGCGAGTTGGGCGTTGCCCGATGCCGTCACGGCGCGCGCCACGGTGAATGCCTTCTCGGACTATGAGCTCGATGCCGACCTCGGTCGATTCGAAAGCGCCATCATCGCCGCTCACACCGCGCGTGTGATTCGTGAACTCGATCGGTTCGGCGGCGAAGCACACGACTTGCGTACTTCTCTGGCGCGGAGCGTCGACGAGACCAATGTCGTGGTGCTGCTTCGACTCCGCTCGGCGCTGTCCGGTCGTGAGCTCAACACCCTTCCCGACGTCGCCCCCTGGTTGCCGGGAGGCCGGATCCCCCTCATCATTCTGGAGTCGGCGTTGCGACAGACCAACGACACCGAGGCAGCCGAGCTCCTCACCGCTGCCGCGGCGTATCTGCGTGCGCCACTCGAGGCCTGGTCGCGCGAGGGCGATGTTGCGGTGACTCAGCGCGTCATGGAGCAGCGGCGGATCTTGGATGAGATTGCGCTGTTTCGACGAGGCGACCCCGTGAGCATCGCCATCCCGATCGGATATGTGGCCGAATTGGAGCTAGAAACCCGAAACCTCCGCGTGCTGGCCCAGGGGGCAGCGCTCGGAACCTTGCCGGACGAGCTCGACAGGCTACTCCTCCTGCCGGAGACCCGGCGATGACGGCGGCGACCGCGGTGACTGCGACTACCCGCTCGCGGATGCTGGTGCTGACGGTGGATGAATTGGCCGTCGGGTACCGCCTCGCCGGCGCCGACGTCATGGTCGTGTCGGATATCGCCGACGCGAGCCAGAAGCTTCGTGAGCTCCTCGATGCCAGGGAAGAGGTCGGTGTCATCGCAATTCATGAGCCGTTCCTCGCTGCGTTCGACGCGACACTTCTCCGGCGCGTGGATCGCACCCTCCCCCCACTTGTGGTGGCGCTCCCCGCTGGGGAACAGAAACACGGCGACCCCGGTCGGCGAGAACGACTCCTGCAGAGACTCTGGCAGGCGGTCGGCTATGAGATTACATTCGATTCGGAAGGCCAATGATGAGCACGCAAACCTCGGGCACACAAACCTCGAGCACACAGAACTGGAACACACAGACACTGAGCGACTCCGGCACGCTGTGGCGGGTAGCTGGCCCCGTTGCCGAGGCCATCGGCCTCCATGCGCGGCTCTACGACGTCGTACTCGTCGGCACGGCGCGACTGCCGGGCGAAGTCATCCGGATCGATGGCGATCGCTGTGTCATTCAGGTGTACGAAGACACTGCCGGGCTCGCAGTCGGCGAGCCGGTCATAGGCACCGGGCAGCCGTTCCAGGTCGAGCTGGGCCCGGGACTTCTCGGGCAGATCCTCGACGGCACCCAGCGGCCGCTCCCTCTGCTCGCTGCTGTCGGCGACAATCCCTACGCCGTCGCCACCATCGCGCGGGGTTCGCAAGCGAAAGCATTGGATCGTGAGCGTGTCTGGGACTTCTCGCCCGCGGTGACGGAGGGCGATGAGGTCATGCCCGGCGACCTGCTCGGCACGGTTCCGGATGGCGCTTTCGAACATCGTGTCCTCGTACCGCCGGGGGTCGCCGGAGTCATCCGCGACCTGCGCTCTGGACAGTTGCGGGTCGCCGAACCGGTAGCTCACGTCGGAGACGTCGAGGTCGCGATGCTGCAGTACTGGCCGGCGCGCACGGCGCGCCCCTCAGCTGCGCGCCTCCCCCTCGATGTGCCTTTGGTCACCGGCCAGCGCATCATCGACACCCTGTTTCCCATCGCGCGGGGCGGGGCAGCGGCCATCCCGGGCGGATTTGGAACGGGCAAAACCGTGCTGGAGCAGTCGCTGGCAAAATGGTCGACCGCCGACGTGGTGATCTACATCGGCTGCGGAGAACGCGGCAACGAGCTGGCTGAGGTTCTCGAAGAGTTCCCCGCTCTGGTCGATCCTCGTACGGGCACTTCTCTCATGCAGCGCACTGTCCTGATCGCCAACACGTCGAATATGCCTGTCGCGGCCCGTGAGGCGAGCATCTACACCGGTATCACCATCGCGGAGTACTTTCGCGACCAGGGACTGCACGTCGCTCTGATGGCAGACAGCACCAGTCGCTGGGGCGAGGCACTTCGAGAGGTGTCGAGCCGACTCGAGGAGATGCCGGCGGAGGAGGGCTACCCCGCCTACCTCGCCACGCGGTTGGCCGAGTTCTACGAGCGGGCGGGAGCAGTCCGCTGCCTCGGGCGGGAGGAGAGAACGGGATCAGTGAGTGTCATCGGTGCCGTCTCCCCGGCCGGCGGAGACTTTTCGGAACCGATAACGCAGTACAGCCTGCGGTTGGCGGGAACCTTCTGGGCACTCGACACCACGCTGGCACGACGGCGCCACTTCCCGTCGATCAACTGGACTCGCAGCTACACCCTCTATGACCTCGACAGCTGGTTCTCCGACACGGTCTCCGAGGATTGGCCGAAGTTGCGCGCGTGGGCGCTCGACCTACTGCAGCGCGAAACGTCGCTTCTGGAGATCGTGCAACTTCTCGGAGCCGATGCCCTCGCGGCACCACAGCGCGTGGTGCTCATCACCGGTCGGTTGCTGCGGGAGGATTTTCTGCAGCAATCCGCCTTCGACGAAGACGATGCATCCTGTTCGCTGACCAAACAGCACACCATGCTCAGCGTCATCCACGCGGCAGACACCGCGCTCGCGGTAGCCGTCGAGCGAGGTGTGGCGCCGGAAACGGTGTCAGCGGTGCCGGCGCTGCTCGAAATAGGACGTATGCGCGTGTGGCCCGATGCCGAAATGGCCACCGCTTCACAAGATCTGATCGCTCGCATCCGTACCGAACTGGAGGACCTCCGATGACCGCTCCGACCCCCGAAGCAGGTGCGGCCACCACGCTCCCGGTCGACCACCGAACGGTCGCCTACGTCTCCGGCCCCCTCATCATCGCCGACCAGGTACATGGCGTCGGGTACGACGAACTGGTCGACATCATCGACCCGGACGGCGTGACGCGACGCGGTCGCGTGCTCGAAGTTCACGGCGAGCGGATGATCGTGCAGGTACTCGAGGGCACTCGCGGTCTCGACAGGCGGAACACGGTCGTACGAACCAGTGGTTCGTTCGCCCGACTGCCCGTCGGCCCTGGCCTCATCGGGCGGATCCTGGACGGGGCAGGGGTGCCGATCGACGGCGGGCCACCACTGGTCGCGGTGGCGCAGCACGACGTGAATGGTGCACCCCTCAACCCGGCCGTACGCAATCATCCGTCCGAGTTCATCGAGACCGGCATCTCAGCGATCGACGGTCTGAACACCCTCGTGCGCGGCCAGAAGCTCCCCATCTTCTCCGGATTCGGCTTGCCCGCCAACGAGTTGGCTGCGCAGATCGCCGCGAGCGCCCGAGTGGTGGGAAGCGATGAAGACTTCGTGGTCGTATTCGCGGCGATGGGGGTCACGCAGCGCGAGGCCGCATACTTCCGCAGCCAGTTCGCCGACAGCGCGGCACTCGAAAGAACCGTGCTATTTCTCAACCTCGCCGACGACCCCACTGTCGAACGCTTGTTGACGCCCCGCGCCGCCCTCACCGCAGCGGAGTATCTCGCCTGGGAGGAGGACCGCCATGTGCTGGTCATCCTCACCGATATCACCAACTATTGCGAAGCGTTGCGCGAGGTCGCGGCGGCGCGCGTGGAGATTCCGGGACGGCGCGGCTACCCCGGATACATGTACACCGACCTGGCCTCGCTGTTCGAACGCGCCGGGCGAGTGCGCGGGCGGAAGGGCTCCGTAACCCAACTGATGATTCTGTCGATGCCCGACGACGACATCAGCCATCCCATCCCCGACCTGACCGGCTACATCACCGAAGGGCAGATCGTGCTGTCGCGGGATCTGAACCGGAGGGGTATCAATCCACCAATCGACGTCTTGCCCTCGCTCAGTCGACTCATGAATGCCGGTATCGGTGCGGGGCGAACCCGTGAAGATCATCCCGGGGTAGCTGATCAGCTCTATGCGTGCTTCGCACGGGGACGCGAACTGCGGCAGCTCTCGTCGATCGTCGGTGAGTCAGCCCTCTCGGTCGAAGACCGGCGCTACCTGGCATTCGCCGAAGACTTCGAACAACGCTTCGTCGGGCAATCAGGCCAGTCGCGCACTCTCGAGGAGACCCTCGATCGTGCCTGGGAGCTGCTGGCACGGTTCCCGGCGGCCGAGCTCAAGCGGGTGAAGCCCGACATACTCGCGCGCTACCACCACTACCAAGAAGACACAACGGACATATCATGAACAATATTGCAGTAGAGCCATCGGCCGATTGGCACGATCGAGAAGTCGCCACCGTCATCGCGGACTTGAACGCCGACGCGACGGAGGGACTCGACGAGCAGGAAGCGGTCGCACGTCTCACCGAGTCGGGCTACAACGAGCTCGAAGAGCGCGCGGGTCGATCGGTGTGGAAGATCATCTGGGAACAGGTCTCCTCTCTTCTCATCGTGATCCTGGTCGTCGCCGCGGGCCTCGCAGCCGCCCTGGGTAAAGTCGTCGACGCGACGGCGATTCTCGCCATCGTCGTTCTGTTCGTCGTTCTCGGTGTCGTTCAGGAGTACCGAGCCCAGAAGGCGATCGCCGCGCTCAAACAGATGGCGGCTCCGGTAGCGCGCGTCGTGCGCAACGGCCAGGTTCGCGAACTTTCGGCTCGCGAGCTGGTGCCGGGAGACCTCGTGCGCCTCGAGACCGGATTCGTGATTCCCGCGGACGTTCGCGTCATCGAGAGCATCAGTCTGCGCACTCAGGAGGCTGCGCTGACGGGAGAATCTGAACCGGTCGACAAAACCGTAGACCCTATTTCAGGCACGGACACCCCTCTCGGAGACCGCACGAATCTCGCCTTCCTGGGCACCTCGGTGACGTACGGGCGAGGATCGGCTGTCGTCGTCGCGACCGGAATGAAGACCGAACTGGGGCGCATCGCCGCCCTGATCCAGGAGGTTCCGCAAGAACGCACCCTGCTTCAGAAGAGGCTCGACAAGCTCGCGAAGCTTCTCGCGGCTGTTGCTGTGGCCATCGCGATCGTCGTCTTCCTCACCGGTCTCCTTCGAGGGGAGGAGACTGCGCTCATCCTTCTCACGGCGGTCTCACTCGCCGTGGCTATCGTGCCCGAGGGGCTGCCCGCGGTACTCACGTTCACCTTGGCGCTCGGCGCACAGCGCATGCTTCGCCGCCGGGCCCTGGTGCGGCGTCTCGCTGCGGTAGAGACGCTCGGTTCGGTCACGGTGATCTGCTCGGACAAGACAGGCACGCTGACCGAGAACCGCATGACGGTTACCACTGTCGAGACACCGAAGGAGACCTTCGACCTCAGTGTTGGTGCGACCCCCGACGTGAACGATGACGGTTGGGCAATTCTTGCCGCCGCCGCTCTCTGCAACGACGCGGTCCTCGACCGCAGGTCGGATCAAATCCAGGCGGTCGGCGACCCGACAGAGGGTGCGCTCGTCGTCGCCGCGGCTCGGTTCGCCATGAACAAGGAGGAGCTGGACTCGGGCATCCCTCGGGTCGGTGAAGCTCCCTTCGACTCGACGCGCAAGCGCATGACGACGATGCATCGCACACCCTCCGATAGTTCCCGCACCGCCTACACGCTCGCGGTGATCGCCGAGGGAGCGCCATTCCTCGCCGTCGTCAAAGGTGCGGGCGACGGGGTCCCAGACCTCTGCGATCGGATGCTGCAGGACGGCCGCATCCGCCCCCTCGACGATGCCGCCCGGGATCGTCTGAACGCCGCACTCGAGCGTATGGCGCAGAACGGTCTGCGAGTCCTCGCCGTCGCAGGTCGTGGTCTCTCCGAAGTTCCATCTGCCAGCCAAGCGGTCGAGGTCGAGCGCGATCTCGTGCTGCTCGGGCTGATCGGAATGGTCGACCCGCCGCGTGCGGAGGCTCGCGACGCGATCGCCCGCTGCGTGACGGCGGGCATCCGGCCCATCATGATCACCGGCGACCATCCGCGCACGGCGCAGGCTATCGCCGTCGATCTGGGAATGGCCGAACCAGGCAGCGCCACCCTCACCGGCCGAGAGATCGAACAGATGGACGAGCAGGCTCTGCGGGCCGCAGTGCGCACCATTTCGGTGTTCGCACGCGTGTCTCCCGAGCACAAACTGCGCATCGTCGAAGGGCTTCAGGCGAACGGCGAGATCGTGGCGATGACCGGTGACGGGGTCAACGACGCGCCCGCGCTGAAGAAGGCGGACATCGGCGTGGCCATGGGATCGGGAACCGATGTCGCCAAAGAAGCGGCCGAGGTCGTGTTGATCGACGACAACTTCGCTACCATCGTGGCCGCCGTCGAGGAGGGGCGTGTCGTCTACGACAACGTGCGCCGCTTCGTCGGCTTCTCGATCTCGGGCAACTTCGCGAAAGTCCTGATCGTAGCGATTCCGCCATTGTTCGGGTTGCCGCTCTACCTCCTCCCCATCATGATCCTCTGGTCCAATCTCCTCACCGACGGCCTGCTCGGGCTCGGGATGGGCGTCGAGCGCGCCGAACGCGACACGATGCGCCGCCCTCCCTACCGACCGACGGAGAGCATCCTCAGCCGCGGCATCGGAGTTCAGATCGCCTGGTTGGGCCCGGCTATCGGGGTGGCTCTGATCGCTGTCGGGTGGGCGGTCTGGTATGAGGCTGGCGGCACTGAAGGCCCCATCTCGCCCGAAGCCCAAGCCCTGCTCGCGACGATCGTGTTCACGAGTCTCGCTTTCATCCAGCTGGCCAGAGCCCTCGCCAGCCGATCGCTCGTCGAGCCCATCTGGCGCATGGGCCTGCGCGGGAACAGGACTCTGGTGAGCATGATCTTCGTCGCGCTGGTCTTACAGCTCGGTGTCGTCTACCTGCCGTTCGCACAGGACATCTTCGGCACTGTCCCGCTCAGCCTGGCCGAGCTCGGGATCGGGGTCCTTCTTGCGCTGGGACTGCTGGTGCTGATGGAAATCGACAAGACCTTCCGTCGACGTTCCATCCGACGTCAGGGGCAGGTGCACCCGCAGTTGCTAACCCAGCCCAGCTAGTGTCGTGCGCCTGAATTTCTCTGGTTAAGTTGTAGAATGGGGTATGCCAAGAACCGGACGCCCGAAGACCGAGCTGATCCTGAGCGATGAGGAGCGGGAGCAGC
>JAYWDH010000207.1:0-23925 GCA_043779945.1 Microbacteriaceae bacterium | reverse complement strand
GCCTGTCGCACACGGGCGGTCGCACTGCTGCCGCGGCGACCGTGGGCACCGCGATCGGAGGCACCGCGATCGGAGGCGCCGCGATCGGGGTCGATATCGAGCGACGCGATGCTTCCCCGACGCGCCTCGCCGCGATCCTCAAGATTGCCAGCGGAGCGGACCTCGCGCACTGGACCCGCGTTGAGGCCGTGCTCAAGGCCGACGGCCGCGGTCTTCGAGTCGACCCGCGCGCCGTCCAGGTCATCGGGGATCTCGCCACGCTCGAGGGCGTCGGCTACGCGCTCACCGACGCGAGCGATGACCGGCACACCATCTCGGTCGCGACTGCGCTCGCGGAAACGGCTCTCGGGCGACCGCGGCAGGTCGGTGGCGACCAACCAGGAGTCGAATAGTCGATTGAACGGCGCCGACGAGTACCCCGCCGCCAGCCGCCGGAAGTCGTCGGTCATCACCGTCGATCCTCGGTGCATCGACGTCCATTCCTTCAGCAAACGGACGAACGCCGGATCGCCGATGGTTCGGCGCAGCGCGCGCAGCATGAGCGCGCGCCGCTTATCAATGCGATCGTCGAACATGAGCGCCGGTCCCGGGTCACCGACGACGATGTCGTGCGGTTGGGCCGCGACTCCTCGGCGATGCTGGCGGGCGAGGGCATCCGCCGATGGACCGCCGTTGCGCTCCGACCAGATCCACTCGGAGTAGCAGGCGAAACCCTCGTTGAGCCAGATGTCTTTCCAGTGCGCGAGGCCGACGCTGTTGCCGAACCACTGGTGGGCGAGTTCGTGGGCGATGAGGCGGTCTGAACTGTGAAATCCGTCGGCGTGGTTGGCGCTGAAGATGGCCAGGCTCTGCGCCTCAAGGGGGACCTCGAGTACGTCAGGCGTCACGACGACGGTGTAGTCGTCGAAAGGATACGGGCCGAAGCGATCCTGAAACAGTGCCATCATCCGGCCGAGCGGCCCGAAGTCGGTCGCCACCCGCGACCCAAAAGCGCGCGGATAGGCAAGAACCCCCGGCACCCCGTCGAAGCTCTGCGCAGCGAGTGTGTAGCGGCCGATCTGCACAGTCGCGAGATAGGTCGCGGTCGGTTGCGTCTGCTCCCCGCTCGGCGTGAACCGTCCCGAACCGGTTATTACGCCGCGCACGCCCGCCTTGCGAAACACGAGTTCGGCCCGCTCCTCGGGATCGTCGGCGTCGACCGGGACGTAGGCGCCGCCGGCCGCAAGGACGGCGAGAATCGAGATGTAGAGTTCGCGGGATCCGGATGCCATGCGCACGCCGACGCGGTCGCCACGGTGAACGCCGGCCAGTTGCAGTCGCACCGCGGCCGCGATGGCACATGCCATCAGTTCGCGGTAGCTCAGCGCGCCCTGTCCGTCGTCGAGCGCCGAGGCTTGCGGATGCCGCTGAGTCGTCTCGCGCAGGATGCCGGGCATTGCCGCCGGGAAGACCGGAGTAAGCGGGTGGTTCGTGCTGCGCTCACGGTGAGGTTCAGCGGCATCCATCGTGAGCTTTTGGTTTCGATCGCGCGGAACCGCGCAACGATTTGCCCGAGAACGTTAGCTGCTCTCCCGATCGCGAGAACCTTTCGGTATCAAGAATTCATCCGCGGCACCAGGAGTTCATTTTGTCGGCATATGATCGGCCCGCACCGGATCACAGGGATCCATGGAGAAAGCAGGATTCAGCGTGGCATCGAAGAAGAAGTCGTCGGCCGCCAAAAAGACCGTCGAGCCAGGTGCGAAGAAGCTCAAGAGTGCTCGCAAGGACGTCGAGAAGCCCAGCAAGAAGAAGCTCGCGAAGGCCAAGGAGCACGCCAAGAGAGACGCTGCGAAGGCGAAGTCGGACGCGAAGAAGGCAACAGACAAGGCCAAGGCGACCGCCAAGGCCACGATCGCTCGCGTCGAGAAGCCCATCGCGAAGGCTCCCGTCCGTCGCACCACTGCCGCGAAGCCCGCCGCGAAGCCAGCTGCCAAGCCCGCCACCAAGCCCGCCACCAAGCCCGCCACGAAGCCTGTCGCCAGACCGGCCGCCAAGATTCCGGCACGCCGCACCCCCGCCGCGAGTTCCGCGGCCGGCGCCGACACCGTCGTTGCCTTGCGCGCGAGGGCCAGCGCCCTCGGAATCACCGGATACTGGCGGATGTCCAAGGCGCAGCTAGTCGAGCGCATCGTCGCAGGCAAATAGGCTGCGGGACCCTCTAGGCTCTTAGGCAAGAGTCGCCTAACACGGAGGACCCTATGAGTCCCGCCGTCACCGAGCCCGCCCGCATTGCGCGGCGGGATGTCGCAGCCCTCATCAAGGCGGCGTCCGCCGACGATCACCGGGCCACCGAGAGCCGCGGCTTCATCACGAAACTGATGGCTGGCGAACTTGGCATCGGTGAGTACACGCGGTACCTGGGGCAGTACGCCCACGTTTACGAGGCGCTCGAGTCGCGCGCGCATGCCACAGACCTCCCGGCCAGCGACACCGAGGTGTTTGACCCGCGCCTGTGCCGCCTCACCCGCATCGAATCCGATCTGACCGCGCTGGGCGCAGCCGACTGGCGCAGCCACTGGGCGATGCTCCCGGCGACTGCGGACTACGTCGCCCACCTGCGCCAGCTCATCGTCTCGCCCGACCCGCTCAACCACACCGCGCGCTACCTGGCGCATCACTACGCCCGCTACCTCGGCGACCTCTCGGGGGGTCAGGCTATCGCGGTACTGATGGCCCGCCACTATGCCGCGAGCCCCGAGCAACTGAGCTTCTACGACTTCTCGGACCTCGGCAGTCCCGTGCACGCCAAGCGCCAGTACAAGGAGCGGATGAACGCGCTTGAGCTCGATCCGGCCTCGGTCGACGCACTCACCACCGAGGTGCTGCTCGCCTTCCGCTTCAACGCCGCCATTTTCGACGAGTTGGACCCGGAACGGCGAACCGCGTGATCCCCAGTGCCGTGATCTACAACTCGGCGATCGAGGGGCAGCTCACCGACTTCCTCGCGCAGTCGGGAGCCGTCTTGTTCTACCTCGCCGTCTGGGGACTGGTCTTCGTCGGCACCGCGCTCTTCGTGGGCGTCGTCATCCCCTTTCTGACTGGGGACTCGCTGCTCTTCGCCGCCGGGATCGTCGCGGGTACTGCTTCGAACCACATCTCCATCTGGGTGCTGGCCATCGGCGTCGGGATCGCCGCGTTTGCCAGCGATCAAGTGGGCTTCTGGTACGGCCGCAGGCTCGGCAAACCCGTGCTCGAGAGGCGCGGGGGCGCGTGGGTCCGGCGTGCGATCGCTAAGACCGAGCGCTTCTACGAGCTTTTCGGCTGGTGGTCGGTGGTGATCGGTCGCTACATCCCGTGGGGTCGGGTGTTCATCCCACCGATCGCCGGCATCAGCCGCATGTCGTACCTTCGATTCGCCACCGCGAACCTGCTCGGTGCGCTGGCCTGGGGCGTCAGTCTCACCGTGATCGGGTTCTTCGCGGCCTCGAGCCCGCAGGTCCGGGTGGCGAGCTATCTGATCGCGGGGGTGGTGATCGCGGTCTCGGTGGTCGCGAGCATCCGGGCATGGCGCCTCGACCGGGCCGCGAAGTCTCTCGGTGTCGCCGCACAGTCGCCTTAGGGAATCCTCAGAGTTACCGGGGTACGCTGGGCCGCACCGTGACCGCCGATCGCGCGCGCGACCGACGACTGGAGCCTCATGATTCCCGCCATCCTCCATCCCGCGATGGGTCTTATTCCCGGGCTCAACATTGAGAGCCTGCTGCAGGGTTCTGGCGGCTGGGCATTGCTAATCGTCTGTGCCTTCGTGTTCGCCGAGACCGGTCTGCTCGTCGGCTTCGTTCTCCCGGGCGACACTCTGCTGATCATCACCGGGGTGCTGACATTCGCGGATGCCAGCCACAAGGCGGCGATCCCGATCCCGATCTGGGTGGTGTGCCTCTGCATCGCGGTGGCCGCCTGGCTCGGCGGAGAGGTGGGCTACCTGATCGGCCACAAGGCGGGGCCCCGCATCTTCGAACGCAAGGAGAGCGGCTTCTTCAGTCGCAGGAACGTCGAGCGCACCAACTCCTTCTTCGTCCGCTTCGGCGGGCTGGCCGTGATCGCGGCCCGCTTCGTTCCGATTGTGCGTACTTTCGCGCCGATTGCCGCCGGCGTCGGTCACATGCCATACCGCCGGTACTCGCTCTACAACGCCATCGGCGCTCTGATCTGGGGCGTCGGAATGACATTGATCGGGTACTTCCTCAACTACATCCCGCCGGTGCGCGACTTCGTCACCTCCTACGTCGACCTGATCCTGCTGGGCGCGGCACTGATCGCGATCGTTCCGACGGTGTTCCACACCATTCGGTCGACACTCGCCGCCCGCAAGGCGCGAGCCGCCGGCATGACGGACGCGATGAGCGAGAAGGACGCGACCCTCGATCCGGGCGTGTTCCTCCGCGACAGAAAGTAACGTACTGGAGCTAGTCGCGAGGACCGTCGGCCAGCCGGACCCGGCTCACCGTGTCATCCGGACACCAGCAGCACGATCAGCGTGAAGTTGAGCCCGACCAGCAGCGCCGCCGCGAGAACGGCCATGGTCGTCGTCCACCACCGGTTCGTGGCGTCTCCGAGCAGCGCGCGGCGTGAGGTGAAACGTACAAGCGGGATCAGCGCGAACGGGATACCGAACGACAGCACCACCTGGCTGAGCACCAGTGCCAGGGTCGGGTCGACCCCGATCCCGAGCAGAACCAGCGCCGGGATGAGCGTGACAAGCCGCCGAGCCAGCAGCGGCACCCGGGTGCGCAGCAGCCCCTGCATGATCTCCGCACCTGCGTAGGCCCCCACCGAGGTGGAGGCGAGGCCGGAGGCGAGCAATCCGATCGCGAAGAGTGTCGCGATGACGGGCCCCAGGGCGGCAGAGATGGCGGCGTGCGCTCCCTCCAGGGTGGCCGCGCCCTCCACTCCGGGGAGGGTCGATGCGGCCAATAGCAGAATCACCACGTTAACCGTGCCCGCGATTGCCAGCGCCACCGTCACGTCGATGCGGGTTGCGCGCAGCACGCGTTGCCGCGCCGGCCCCTCGGCGACGAAGCCAAAGCGGTCGCGAGTGAGCGCGGAGTGCGCGTAGATCGCGTGCGGCATCACCGTCGCGCCGAGGATCGAGGCCGCGAGCACCACCGATCCGGAGTCCGTGAAATGCGGAACCAGCCCGCCGACCGCAGCCGCACCGTCCACCGGAGCGAACAGGATGCCCGCGCAGAACCCGACGCCGATGATGACCACCAGGCCGGTCACCACCCGTTCAAAGGCGCGCGAGCCGCGCCGATGGTTGAGGGTGAGGAGGAGCATCGAGATCACGCCGGTAATGACTCCGCCGACGATGAGCGGCAACCGGAACAGCAACTGCAGCGCGATGGCCCCGCCCAGCACCTCGGCGATGTCGGTCGCCATCGCCACCAGTTCCGCCTGCACCCAGAAGACGTAGCGCGCCGGACGATTGCTGATGCTGCGCCCGAGCAATTCCGGAAGACTCGCGCCGGTCGTCACCCCGAGCTTCGCCGAGAGGTACTGGATTAGCCACGCCATCGTGTTCGCGACCACTACGACCCACACCAGCAGGTAGCCGTAGCGCGCGCCCGCAGTCGCGTTGGTGGCCACGTTGCCGGGGTCGAGGTAGGCGACACCCGCGACCATCGCGGGACCGAGGAGCGGAAGGAAACCCCGGATGCCGGGCGCCAGCGGGCGCGCAACGGTCAGAACCTCAGCGATGGGACTCCCCCTCGTGTGCCGCGTGCCCGGCGGGCTCCAGCTGGAAGGTCGAGTGCTCCACGTCGAAGTGCCCCTTCAGGCATTCGCCGAGCCGATCGAGCATCTCGTCGGTCTCGCCGCTCGCGAACACCGACGCGGCTACCTCGACGTGCGCAGTGAAAACCGCGTCGCCCGAAGTGATCGCCCAGACGTGCACGTCGTGCACGTCGACGACGCCAGGAGTCTGCAGCAGGTGGGTGCGGATCTGCTCGACGTCCGTGTCGCGCGGCACGGACTCCGTGAGCACGTGCACCACGTCGCGCAGTAACGAGACTGCGCGCGGCACGATCAGCACGGCAATCAGCAGGGAGGCAATTGCGTCGGCCGGGCCGAATCCGGTGGTCAGGATGACAGCACCGGCTACCAGCGCCGCGACTGATCCGATCAGGTCACCGAGCACCTCGAGACGGGCCCCGCGCATGTTCAGCGACTCGCGGTCACCGCCCCGCAGGATTGCGAAGGCGACGAGGTTGGCGGCCAGGCCGACCGCCGCGACGATCAGCAACGGAAGACCGTTGACGTGCGTCTGGTCCGGAGTGATCAGTCGCGTGATTGCTTCGACCGCGACCGTGATCGCCACTACCGTGAGCAGGGCGCCGTTGACGAGGGCGCCCAGCACCTCGACCCGGCGGAATCCGAAGGTGTGCCGATCGGTGGCCGGTCGTGCAGCGATCGTGCTTGCAACCAGGGCGACGACCAGGCCGATCGCGTCGCTTGTCATATGGCCGGCATCCGCAAGCAGGGCCAGTGAGCCCGACAGCCGGGCGCCGAGCAACTCGACCATGAGCACGAGGACGACGATCACGAGCGCGGCGGCGAGCCGGCGGCGGTTGCCGCGCGCGTGCTCAGCGTGATCGTGGCCCATATCTACGAGGGTACTTTCTCCGGAGTTCTCGAAGGAGCAGGCGGGAGTCCCTCAGCAAATCTCGAGCGGCGTCCGCCATCTCTCCGGAAACCGGAAGAGAACTCCGGAGAAACGACAGGAGGTTAGCCGTATCGCTTTCGGAGCACCGTCACCAACAGGCCGAATGCGCGCGCCCGATGGCTGTCGGCGTCCTTCTGGGCAGGGAGGAGTTCGGCGGCGCTGACGTCCCAGCCATCGGGTCGGAAGATCGGATCGTAGCCGAAACCGCCACTGCCTGCGGGTGCCTTGAGCACCGAGCCGGGCCAGGTGCCGCGCTCGGTGTGCTCGAAGGGGGAGCCGGCATCGAGGGCTGCAACATCGACCAGGGCGGCGGCGCAGACGAACTGAGCC
The DNA here is from genome assembly GCA_043779945.1 of Microbacteriaceae bacterium. Lineage (GTDB taxonomy): Bacteria > Actinomycetota > Actinomycetes > Actinomycetales > Microbacteriaceae > Lysinimonas. The sequence continues at coordinate 16,892 of JAYWDH010000207.1, read as the reverse complement.
GCGCGATCCGGATTGCCCTGCATGTTCGTCAGCAGCAGTCGCAGGTTGTCTGCGTCTGACCGGCTGCCCGCATACCGCGCCGAAATGATGCCAGGTCGGCCGTCGAGCGAATCGACGCAGATCCCCGAATCGTCGGCAATCGCCGGCAGCCCGGTGAACACCGCCGCCGCGCGCGCCTTGATGAGCGCGTTGCCCTCGAAAGTGTCGGCATCCTCGACCGGCTCGGCGCCGTCGTAGCCGAGCAGCTGGTGGTGGCCGAGTCGTTCGCCCAAGATTCGCCGAAGCTCCTCGACCTTGTGCGGGTTGTGCGTGGCGAGCACGAAGGTCGTCATGTCGAGCCTCCGGTCAGCGCTGTGCCGCGCGACGACGACGCGGGCCGGCCGCCACGAGGTTGGCGCAGTGCGTGGTCGGGAGCGCTTGCGCGGGGGCAACGGCGGCGATGGCCACGCCTACCAAGCCAAGCACCGAGGCGGCGAAGGCGGCAGAAGTTCTCTTCACGTGTACTCCACTCGCGTCGACATCCCCCGATGCGGCTCCCCAATCCCAGAATCTAGCGCACTTGTGACAGCTGCCGAGACGAGTCCGTCGACCACGCAGACACGGGCCTCCACCGCGGGCGCGACCGCGCTCTGCTGCCGCAGCTTCCGAGAGCAGGGGGCGGTGCGCTGGTACCGCGACGGCTTCATCCACCAGATTTTGTTCGTTGCGGCGCTCGAGTTTCCGCAGTGCTAGGCGCCCAGGTCGTGGGCAAGCGCTTCGACCTGCATCCGGGTCAGCGCAGTCGTGCCGCCAATCGCGAGGTCGAGCAGGGTGTTGAGCTCCGCGCGGTCGAACGGCGTGCCCTCCGCGGTGCCCTGCACCTCGACGAACAGTCCACGTCCTGTGACGACGACGTTCATGTCGGTCTCTGCACGCGAATCCTCGGTGTATGCCAGGTCGAGCATGGGCTCGCCACCAACGATGCCGACGCTGATGGCAGCGACCGAGTCGATGAGCGGCTTCGCGTTCTTGCCGATGAATCCTTTGCCGCGACCCCACTCGATCGCGTCGGCCATCGCCAGGTACGCACCGGTGATCGAAGCGGTGCGCGTGCCGCCATCGGCTTGGAGAACATCGCAATCGATCACGAGGGTGTTCTCACCGAGTGCCTTGGTGTCGATGACCGCACGCAGACTGCGACCGATCAGTCGTGAGATCTCGTGGGTGCGACCGCCGATGCGGCCTTTGACAGACTCGCGGTCCATACGGTCGTTGGTGGAACGCGGCAGCATCGAATACTCGGCCGTGACCCAGCCCTTGCCCTTGCCGGCCAGCCAGCGCGGCACGCCATTCGTGAAACTCGCCGTGCAGAGCACCTTGGTGTCGCCGAAGCTGATCAACGCGCTGCCCTCGGCCTGCTTGCTCCAGCCGCGCTCCATGGTCACGGGGCGGAGGTCGTCGTCGTTGCGACCGTCGATGCGGGTCATGATGCCTTTCGGTTTTCGGTTGCTCGCGCTCACGCGCGCGGGAGCTGGATAGCTCCCGTTTCGAAGTTCTCGACCCGAGTGACCTCGGGTCCGAGGAACCGTGACGCGAGCCGCTTGAACGCGGCCTCGTCGTCGCCAGTGCTCTCGAAGGTGTGAGTGGGCGGCGTGGGGCTGGTGCGCTCCAGCTGACCGCTCACGAGCACCCGGTACAGGGCGGCAGCGGTCTCGTCGGCGCTCGAGACGAGCCGGACATCTTGACCCACCACGTACTGGATCGCCGCCGACATCAGCGGATAGTGGGTGCAGCCGAGCACCAGGGTGTCGATCTCGGCGGAGCGGAGCGGCGCGAGGTACTCCTCGGTGACGGCGAACAGCTCGGCGCCGCTGGTCACCCCGGCCTCAACGAATTCGACGAAGCGCGGGCAGGCGCGCGAGAACAGTTGGAGGCCGGACGCCGCGGCAAATGCGTCGTCGTACGCGCGCGACTGGATCGTCCCGACCGTGCCGATCACGCCGACCCGCCCGTTGCGCGTGGCGCGGACCGCGGCGCGGACCGCGGGTTGGATCACCTCGACCACCGGGATCCCGCTCGCCGCCTCGTACCGCTCCCTGGCATCCCGTAGCATCGCCGCGCTGGCCGTGTTACATGCGATCACGAGCGCTTTCACGCCGGTTGCGACCATATCGTCGAGGACTTCGAGCGCGTAGGCCCGCACTTCGGCGATCGGCTTGGGGCCGTAGGGCGAGTGCGCGGTATCGCCCACGTACAGTATCGACTCGCGCGGCAACTGGTCGAGGATCGCACGTGCGACCGTGAGACCGCCCACCCCGCTGTCGAAGACACCGATCGGCGCGTCGGTCGGCAGAACTGTGGTCACGGGTAACCACGATACCGGGGGCCGTAGGCTGCGAGTATGACGAGCGCGCTCCTCACCGACCGCTACGAGCTCACGATGATCGACGCGGCGCTGGCCGATGACCGTGCGATGCGGCGCAGCGTCTTCGAGCTCTTCGCCCGCCGCCTCCCCTCCGGTCGCCGCTACGGTGTCGTCGGCGGCACAGGTCGCTTGCTAGAACTGTTGCAGGAGTTCCACTTCGGCCCCACCGAACTGGCTTGGCTCAAGCGGGAGAAAGTGGTCGGCGCACGCACCCTCGACTGGCTCGAGGCCTACCGGTTCTCGGGAGACATCCGGGGCTACGCCGAGGGCGAGGTCTACTTCCCCGGATCGCCGCTGCTGGTCGTCGAGGGGACCTTCGCCGAGGCAGTCATTCTCGAAACGCTTGCGCTGAGCGTCTTCAACTACGACTCCGCGGTCGCGTCGGCGGCGGCTCGTATGGTCTCCGCCGCCGGGGATCGCCCGCTCGCCGAGATGGGATCGCGACGCACCGGGGAACGGTCCGCGGTCGCGGCCGCCCGAGCCGCGTACATCGCGGGATTCGGGGCTACAAGCAACCTGGAGGCCGGACGAGAATGGGGCATCCCGACCATGGGAACAGCCGCGCACGCCTTCACGCTGCTGTTCGACTCGGAGGAGGACGCATTCCGCGCGCAAGTCGACGCGATGGGGGTCGGAACCACGCTCCTGGTCGACACCTATGACATCCACACAGCTGTCGAGACTGCAGTGCGCGTCGCGGGGACCTCGCTCGGAGCGGTGCGCATCGACTCGGGCGACCTGGGCGTCGTGGTGCGCCAGGTGCGGGCCCAGCTCGACGCACTCGGCGCGGTCAACACCCGGATCACGGTCACCAATGACTTGGACGAGCACGCCATCGCGGCGCTGCGCTACGCCCCCGTGAACTCGTACGGCATCGGAACCTCGCTCGTCACCGGATCCGGATCCCCCGCCGCCGGGATGGTCTACAAGCTCGTCGCCCACCTCGACGCCTCCGGCGGCTGGCTGCCCGTCGGCAAGAAGTCGAACGGCAAAGCCACCGTCGGCGGGCGCAAGCAGCCCGTCCGCGCGCTGCTCAACGGCGTCGCAGTCGGCGAGGACATCTACGTCGAGGATCCGGCCGTAGCCGCCGCGGCGGGGCGTCACTTGCTGGTCGATCTGGTGCGCGGCGGCGTGGTCGACCCGCGCTACACCGGCGCGGCTGGCGTAGCCCGGGCCCGCCTCCATCACGCCGCGGCGATCGCCGAACTGCCGCCCCAGGCGCTGTCGCTCTCACGCGGTGAGCCCGCGATCCCCACGCGCTACCTCTAGCCGGCGCGCTGGCGCGCCCTGCCGGCCCCGGCTCGCGGCCTTCCGGAAGAACCTATCCACCCGCCATGACTCGCCACCGAACGGGTCGAACGATCAGCGCAGGATCGCCGGAAAGCTCAGACGCCGTGAGCGCCGCAGCCGCGCTACTTCATCCGCTCGTAGATCTTCTTGCAGTCGGGGCAGACGGGGAACTTCTCGGGGTCGCGACCCGGAACCCAAACCTTGCCGCAAAGCGCGATCACCGGCTTGCCACTGACTGCGGACTTGAGGATCTTGTCTTTCTGCACGTAGTGCGAGAAGCGATCGTGGTCGCCGTCCTCGGTGAGTTCCTTCTCGATGAGCTCCTGCAGCTCTTTCTCGAGAAGGTCGGTGCCAGCGCCGCCGCCTGCAGTGTCGGGGTTGCCCGGTTCGTTGAGGCTCATGCCATTAGTTTTGCATGGTGAAGGCCAGCAGTTCCGGACCGCGGCGGTCGAAGGCGACACCGCCGACGCGGATGCCGAGTGCCAGAGCCAGCAGACCGGACAGAATCCCGGTCCCGAGGGCGATGAGCGGCCACGGACCCGGCCATCCGAACAGCCACAGCGTCGTCGCCGCGATCGGCGGCACGGCGACCAGGATCGTGAGGAAGAACGAGGCGCCCTGGGCTGCCCCTCCCGCGCCGCCCGAAGCCTGAGGGTAGGTGAACGCGCCGTCTCCTGGCCGAGGTGCCGGATAGGGATGCCGTGCCGACATCGCGCTGCCGACCCCCACGCCGCCAAGCAGGAGGGCGATGTTGATACCAAGCACCGCCGGCAGCGACTCCGTGGATCCCTGGAAGTAGACCGTGATCGGCGTGCCGATCGCGATCAGCACGGCACCGAATGCCAGCACTGGCCAGATCCTTCCTAGTCGATCGTGCACCCCACGCGTCTGCGCCGAGAGGTGACTCCAGATCGCGGTCGAGTCGTAGGCGACGTCATTGTGGATCGTGGACCAGGCGAGCACGAGCACCATCAACGCCAGCGGCACGAAAGCCGCGATCGAACCAGGGACCCCCCCGACCCAGAACGCGACCGCGGCGAAAATCGGGAGCACGGGCAGAATGCCGAACACCACCCGGTACCGCGGGTCACGCACCCAGTAGATGAAGCTGCGCGCCGCAACGGCACCGGCCGGCGTCGGCGGCAACCAGCGGAACCAGCCGCGGACCCGGCGCTTCCGATCCAGGTGCAGCGGGAGCGTCGGACGTAGCGCACCCGCCACGAGGCCGAGCCACACCAGAGCGAGTACGAGGATGGAGACGACCCCGATCCACAGGGCGCCAGTCGGGCTGCCGGACTCCGAGACGGCGAGCCCCGGTGCTCCCCACAGAGAGGCGAGCGGCGAGCTGGCGAGTGCGTCGGCGATCCGCTCCGCGTGCACCGAGCCGAGGAACCTGGCCGCCGGCTCGAGCGGGGCAAGCGAACGTTCCGGGGCGAGGAGAACCACCCGCGGAATCACGAGGGCGACCAGCGTCGCGAGTCCGCCAAGCAGCACTATGACGCCGAGCAGCCGAAACCAGCCCCGCAGCAGCGGTCGCCCCTGCAGCCAGGAGCCGATCGCCACGCCGACGCGCAGCAGCAGCAGCAGCTGGACGAGGAGCAGCAGCCCGGCGATCCACGGCAGCCCCGTCGCGGCGAGGAAACCGCGCCAAGCCAGCACCGGGACGAGCACGAGCGGGACGAAAAGCAGCGCTGGTCCGACAGGCGTCAGCAGCAGCAGCATCCCCGCGAGGGCGGGCGCTCGGATGCCGTAGCCGAGGAAGGCCCGCGGCTCGAGCAGCTGCATCCGGGAGAACATGATCGGCAGGAGAAGCGCGCCAAGCGCGACGTCTGCCCCGATCACCGCGATGACCCGCCCGACAATCTGCCCGTCGAAGACCGTGACCTGAGCGGCAAAGCGGAACGCGACGACAAGCCCGGTGAGCGCGACGATGACCAGCAGCCCGGAGCCGATGATGCGAATCGGAGTCCGACGGAATCCGTTGCGGAGCAACCGCGCCTTCAGTCGGAGAAGCTCTGCAACCACTCCATGCCCTCCACCGCGGTGGCGCCACCCGCGAGCTCGACGAAGCGGTCCTCGAGCGACTTGCCTGCCAGCACCTCGCCAATCGGTCCGCTGGCGAGAACTCGCCCGTCGGCGATAATCGCTACGGCGTCGCACACGCGCTCGATCAGATCCATGCTGTGGCTCGACAGAACGACAGTGCCGCCCGCGTTGGCGAACTTCTTCAGGATGTCGATGACGACCTCGGCCGAGACCGGATCGACGGACTCGAAAGGCTCATCGAGCACGAGCAGCCGAGGCGAATGGATCATGGCCGCCGCGATTGCGATCTTCTTGACCATGCCCGCGGAGTAGTCCGAAACCAGTCGCTTTGCGGAGTGTTCGATCCCGAATGCGCGCTCGAGATCGGCGACACGGCGAGTGATGGTCTTGCGGTCGAGGCCGCGCAGGGCACCCGCGTGGTGCAGGAACTCCGAGCCTGTCAGGCGGTCGAAAAGCCGCAGCCGGTCGGGAAGCACGCCGAGCGAGCGCTTCGCGATGGCGGCGTTCTCCCAGACATCGACGCTGTAGATCTTCACGACCCCGGCATCAGGACGCAGGAGGCCGCTGACCATCGAAAGTGTTGTCGTCTTGCCCGCCCCGTTGGGGCCGACGAAGCCGAAGAAGGAGCCGGCGGTGACGCTGAGGTCGATGTTGCCGACCGCGGTGCGATTACCGAACGTCTTGGTCAACCCGCTGACCGACAGCGCGATCTCGGGCGCGGTCGGGGAAACCTGTTTGCCGGATGCCCGGCGCGCGGCGGTCGACCGTGTCGCCGGTCGGGTGCGCGCGGGTGCGGCAGCAGGCGACCGGATCGCCGGAGCCGTCGGGGCCATCACGGCCGTCACAGCCGTCACAGCCGTCACAGCCGTCACGACGAGTTTCGCCCGAGGAGTCGCGGCCTTCTTCGCAGCCGTTCCTGGGTCGCCACCAGCAATTTCCGAGTCGCCGCCCGCTGGCTTTCGAGGCGTTCGGGGCATCGCGGCAGGCGCTGCCGGACGGCGCTTGGCGCTGTCGCGGGCGGTGGCGCGGGCGGTGGACGAGTTTCCGCCGGGACCCCGCCGAGCGGGTGTCGTCGGGTCGGACTCGGCTTCCACTAGTCCAACCTACCAACGGTCACAAGCGAGCGCCGCAGTGACCTGAGCGATTACGAATCGACAACAGAATGCCGTGGTTCTGCTGACATCCAGGCTCCCTGGGTAGTGTGTGAGAGGCACGACCGCGTTCCTGCTCGCCGGATCTTCGGTGAATCGCCGGGGAACTCCGACGCACGACCGGTCAGCCCCGGACGAAACGTCCGATCAGAAGTTGTCATACACGACAGTTGTCATACACGACAGTGAGGAGCCACATCGTGAGCATCGCGAAGCCGACCACCCAGATCGTGATTCTCGCTGCCGGAATGGGAAGCCGTCTCGGGCGTTCCCTGCCGAAGCCGCTAACCGAACTCAACGACGGCCGTACGATCATGCGGCAGCAGTTCGACAACATCCACGCGGCCTTCGGAAATGACGCGGCCGTCAGCATCGTTGTCGGCTACAAGCTCGAGCACATCATCGAGGCGTTCCCGCAGGCCTCTTACGTCTACAACGAGCAGTACGACCAGACCAACACCAGCAAGAGTCTCATGCGGGCCCTGCAGGCGTCGAGCGCTGGCGGCGTGCTCTGGATGAACGGCGACGTGGTCTTCGATCCCGAGGTGCTCATCCGTGTTGGGGACCTCGTCGCTGCCGACCGCAGCTTCGTGAGCGTCAACACCGCGAAGGTCTCCGACGAAGAGGTCAAGTACACGACGGATCCCGACGGCTTCATCCACGAGCTGTCCAAGTCGGTCGCGGGTGGGCTTGGTGAGGCCGTCGGCATCAACTACATCTCGAGCAACGACAAGGCCACCCTGCTGCACCACCTGACGAAGGTCGGCGACCAGGATTACTTCGAACGCGGCCTCGAGCTCTCTATCGCGCACGACAAGCTGCGCGTGGAGCCGGTCGACATCTCTGACCTCTACGCGGTCGAGATCGACTTCGCCGAAGACCTCGAGCGCGCCAACCTGTTCGTCTAGCCTTCCCCAGCTACTCAGTCGCGCTCGGTAGTCTGTGCGCGTGACCACTACGACGCTGCCGCGCGCCTCCTGGTCGTCTTTCGAGCGGTACCGACGCTCGCTCTGGTTGCTCACCTCGCGGGATCTCAAGGTGCGCTACACAACGTCGGCCCTCGGGTATCTGTGGTCAGTCATCGACCCGCTGCTGATGGCCGGCATCTACTTGTTCGTGTTCGTGCTCGTATTCCATCGCTCTGTACCCGGCCAGTCGCCGTACATCGTGTTCCTGGTGTCCGGGCTGCTGCCGTGGACATGGTTCAACGGCGCCATCTCGGACGCCACCCGCGCTTTCACGAGCGAGGGCAAACTGATCCGCTCGACCACAATCCCTCGCACCATCTGGGTCGGAAGGATCGTGCTCAGCAAGGGCATCGAGTTCGTGCTGAGCATCCCGGTGCTCATCGGCTTCGCCCTGGCAACCGGAGCGCCGGTTCACTGGCAGGCGGTGCTGTGGATCCCGGCAATCATCCTGCAGGCTGCGCTGACCTTCGGGCTCGGCCTCATCATCGCGCCACTCGTGGTCTTCTTTCGTGATCTGGAACGTGCGGTCAAGCTGATCCTGCGCCTGCTCTTTTACGCGTCGCCCATCATTTACGGCTTGAACGATCTCGAGAAGCTGCACCTGACGTTCTGGGGCGCGTTCAACCCGCTCTCCGGCATCATCGGCCTGTATCGCAGCGCGTTCTTCCCCAACGACCTCAACTGGTTCGACGTCGCGGTGACGACCGGATTGACGGCCGTCATAGTGGTCGTCGGTCTGCTGGTGTTCCGGCGCACAATCCGCGCCGTCTTGAAGGAGATCTGATGGCGGCGCACACCGACCCGCCGATTGCCGAAGGGGGCATTCACGTCGAGGGGGTCGGCATCCGGTTCAAGCGGAATCGCACCTCGCGCCGCAGCTTCAAAGACCTGTTCGCCGGCCGGGACCGTCGCTCGAGGCCAGGCGAGTTCTGGGCGCTAAAAGACGTCGACTTCGCCGTGCAGCCGGGCGAGTCGATCGGCGTCGTCGGCCGCAATGGGCAGGGCAAATCCACATTGCTCAAGCTGGTGGCGCAGGTGATGTTCCCGGATGTCGGCGAGGTGCACGTCAGCGGCGGTGTCGCGCCTCTGATCGAGATCACCGGCGGCTTCGTCAACGACCTCACGGTGCGCGACAACGTCTACCTGACCGCTGGCCTGCACGGCATGACGAAGCGCGAGATCGACGAGAGCTTCGACGAGATCATCGATTTCGCCGGTATCGCCGACTTCGTGGACACCCCCTACAAGCACCTCTCCAGCGGCATGAAGGTGCGCATCGCTTTCTCGGTGATCTCACGCCTCGAGGAGCCGATCCTGCTCGTCGACGAGGTGCTGGCGGTCGGCGACAAGGCCTTCCGGGAGAAGTGTTTCACCCGAATCGATGCGCTGCTTGCTGATGGCCGCACCCTGTTCCTGGTCTCGCACAGCGAGCGCGACCTGCTCCGCTTCTGCACGCGCGGGCTCTACCTTGACAAGGGTGAGCTGGTGCTCGACGGTCCGATCCAGGACGTGCTCGATCGCTACAACACGGACTACAACTAGACAGACGCGCGCTGTCGCAACGTCCAACCTCAGCGCGCACTTCACCTTGCGCGCAGGCATCTCCGTGAGCGGTTCGGGGAAGGCAGCACCTTCGCTGTGCGGCTGCCGCTCCATCAGCCCAGCTTCGGTGGCGAGGATTGTGGCAACTGGGTGGAGACTGTGCAACGTTTGGGCAACCGCACCGAGGGTGCGCCGCCGGATACGGTTGTCGCATGGTTCCGGACCTCGCACCGATCGGCGCTGACCGAACTACCCCGGACGGGCTTCATCCACGCGTGGCGAAGGGCTTCGACAGGGTGCTGTCGGTGCAGCGGCCGGTGGTGCTCGCGCACATCCGCTCGCTCCGCGCGGGCAAACCGGATGCCTCGCCCGCCCAGATCATCGTCATCCTCGAGCGTCGCTTCCTCACCGCGGTCACGAGCGGCGGCGCCCTCGTCGGAGCCTCGGCCGCCCTCCCCGCGGTCGGCACCGGCACCTCGCTGGTGCTCTCCGGCATCGAGACCGCGGGCTTCCTCGAGGCCAGCGCACTGTTCGCGCAGTCGGTGACCGAGATCCATGGGATCGCAGTGGTGGAGCCGGAGCGCGCTCGCACCCTGGTGATGGCAATGATGCTCGGCAGCGGCGGGCAGGAGCTGCTGCAGCAGGTCGCCTCGCAAGCGTCGGGCGGCGGCGGACGTACTGCGTATTGGGGCGAGTTCGTCACCAAGGGTCTGCCGCGCGCCGCATTCGGACCGGTCGCTGACCGCATCCGCTCGGCCTTCCTGAAGCGCTTCGCGGTCACGCAGGGCACCTCCGTGATCGGGCGCGCCATCCCGTTCGGAATCGGGGCCGTCGTCGGAGGAGCTGGCAACCACCTGCTCGGGCGCAAGATCATCAACTCGGCGCGCAGCGCTTTTGGACCGCCGCCCGCGACATTCCCTGCGGCGCTGGAACTCGTGGTCAAGGTGCCGAAGGCGCCGCGTGCTCCGGGGGCAGGCGTGCCGGGGATACCGCGCGAACTCGCCCGCCGCATCACGCGGGTGCTGCCCGCGCTGCCGATCCTGCGTGCCGGACCGCGTCGGGCCGCGAAGGCGGCGTCCACTCCGGTGGAGCCGGAGGACCGCCGCCCCGAGTAAATCGACCCGCTGTCGTCGAGATCTGGCGTCGTGGGGTGAGTCTCGATCGGCGGTTTCGTCGCTGAGACGAGTGCGGGTGGGGTCCACCTCCGCTCAGCGAGCAGACCCGACATCGGTTCGTCGTGTCAGAATCGCCTGAGATCATGGCGAGCTTCACATTCGGATCAGGCAACGCGCTCAAGGTGCTGCGCCTCCCGCTCTACGCGCTCGGAGCCCTCGCGACGCTCGTGGTCCGCCGCACGCCCCGACTCTGGGTCTTCGGTTCCGGGATCGGCGTCGGCGAGGGGGCGCTGCCGCTCTACCGGTATGCGCGCAGCACGCTGCCCGCTTCGGTGCGGCTGGTCTGGCTTGCCGGGTCCGCCGTCGAGCTCGACGCCGCGCGCGCCCTCGGGCTCGATGCCGAGCGGCGATCCGGATGGCGCGGCTTCCGCCTCACGCTGCGTGCACGCGTGCTCGTGGTCACCCACGGGTTCGGCGACGTGAACCGTTTCGGCACTCGAGGTGGATTCGTGGTGCAGCTGTGGCACGGCATCCCCCTCAAGAAGCTGCACCTCGACTCGCCTGCCACGCTGCGGATCTCACTCCTCCCGAACCACCACCTCGTGCGCGCCATCCTCTCCCGGGCCTACCGTTTCGCAGCTCAGGGCGTCTCGCTGTTCCCGGTCTCCTCGGCGCTGGTCGCCCCGCGCATCGTCAGCGCCTTCGGGTTGCCCGCCTCGCGCGTGGTGGTCACCGGCGACCCACGCGACGACGTGCTGCTCAGCGGCACGTCGGCGTCGCGTCGCGAGACGGCGCGCGCGCTGCTCAGCTCCGCGGTTGGCGAGCTGCCTCCGGGCGCGCGGATCGTGCTCTCCGCCCCGACCTGGCGCGACGGCGCGCCCGATCCCGGGGTCCCGAGCCCGAGCGACTGGGCCGCGATCGCCGCCTGGCTGGCGCGCACGGACTCCCTGCTGCTGCTGCGCACACACCCGCTCGGCCGGGGTGACTACGTGGGCGGTCCCGCGAGCTCCGACCGCATCCGGATGCTCGGCGCCGACCTCCTCGCCGAAATCACCCCGGTGCTCCCCGCCGTCGATGCTCTCGTGACCGACTACTCTTCGATCGCCTACGACTACAGCCTGGTCGGCGGCCCGATTGTGTTCCTCGCCCCCGACCTGGAGCACTACACGAAGACCCGTGGACTCTACGTGCCCTACCGCTCCTTCACCGGCGGTCGCCAGGTGGGAACCTGGTCACACGTGCTGTGGGCCCTCGACGAGATCGCCGTGGGCGGCCCGACCGCGGCCGAGAACGCCGCACACGTGGCTTGGTTACGAGCGGAGGACTTCGACCTGCTCGACGGCCGGGCGACGGAGCGCGTGCTCGCTGAGACACTGCGGCGCAGCGGGGTCGCGAACGCGCTCGGGCTGACGGTGGCAGAGGTCGCGATGCCGACGACGACTCGGCCGCGGGTGACCGGCCTGCGCGTCGAGTTGGGGCACTCCCCCACTCTCACAGTCGAGCTCGAGACGGGCCTAGGTGGGCTTGCGGGCGACCTTCCGGGCGGCTTCGCGATGCGGTTCGACGGCCCGCGCGCACAGCGTCTTGGCATGCTCACGGAGGGCGACGGCCGCCTGTCCGCTAGCTTCCGCATGCTCTCCCCGCACTGGGGAATACCCGAGCTGGCGATGCCATCTGGCGACTACCGGCTCACGCTCGCCGCCGCCCCGAGCGGGTCCGCCCCGAGCGGGTCCGCCCCGAGCGACGCAACTCGGAGCGCGGGCACAGCGCGCCTTGAGGTCGCGTGCGAGTTGCCCGGGGAGCTGCGGCATCCGCTGTTCCGGGCCAGACTGCTGGCCACGGCAGGTGGACTGGTGCTCAGGGTCTCCGCACCGCTCGCAGACGACGAGCGCGGCCCCGCGGCCCAGAAGCGACTCGAGCGCGCGTACCGACGGAGCCGCCCGACGCCCGAGGATGCGGTGTTCTTCGAGAGCTTTTACGGCCAGTCGGCATCGGATAACCCGGAGGGCATCGACCGGGCGCTAGCCCGGATCCGGCCCAAGACGGCACGGTATTGGAGCGTCGTTGACGGGTCGATCGCGGTGCCGGAGGGCGGTATCCGGATCATCGAGGGCAGCCGCGAATGGTGGCGGGTACGCGCCGCCGCCCGCACACTCGTCGTGAACGACTGGCTCCGCAAGCGATTCCGACGCCGACCGCACCAGAGGGTGCTCCAGACCTGGCACGGAACCATGCTCAAGCGCCTCGCACTCGATCGTGATCCGGGGCTGCGCACGCGCGTCGCGATCACCCGCGAAAGCCGCCGCTGGGACGCGCTACTCGCCCAGAACGCCTATAGCGTCAAGATCTTCCGCTCGGCGTACGCGATGCGCGGCCAGATCTGGGAGGAGGGCTACCCCCGCAATGACGTGTTCGCGGATGCCTCGCGCGTCGCCGCCGTGCGTCGAGAACTCGGCCTGGCCGACGGTGTGCGGGTCGTGCTCTACGCACCGACCTGGCGTGACGATCGCACGGAGATGGTCGACTACGTGGACTTGACGAGTTTCGCCGGCTCGCTCGGGCCGAATCACGTGCTTCTGGTGCGCGGACACTCCCGCACACTGCGCTACGGCCAGGACCTGTCAGCCGATCGCCTGATCGACGTCACCAGCTACCCGAGTATGGCTGGCCTTCTCCTACTCGCAGACGTGTTCGTGACCGACTACTCCTCGGCGATGTTCGACTTCGCAGCGACTGGGCGTCCGATGGTCTTCTTCACGCCTGACCTGGAGCACTACAGTGCCGACCTGCGCGGCTTCTACTTCGACATGATTGCCGAGGCGCCCGGGCCGGTCGTGCACACCCGCGACGGCCTCCGTGACGCGATCCTCAACGCCGATGCTGGCGCCCCCGAGTATGCGGGGCGTCGCGCCGCCTGGCGCTCCCGCTTCACCCCGCGCGACGACGGCTCGGCCGGGGACCGCGTCGTGCGCCGCCTGCTTGCAGAAGGCTGGCTCGGTTGAGCCGTGACGCGGCTAGGACTCGGTGCGCGAGGTGTCGACCGCGCTGCCGGCCCCGCGGACCAGGCCACGAAGAAATCCGGTCCCCCAGCTGAAGTGCATGACTGCGATGGCGGCCATGAACCGCAGGCGGTCGGCGAGCGACACCGAACTGCGGAGCGCCGCAAAGGCGAGAAACACCAGGTAGAGGATCGGCCCCAGGTAAATCACTGCGACGATCCAGCCCAGCGCGCCGCGCAGCACGCCGGTCGCGTGCAGCGGAATCGCGATGATCGAGAGCACTGTCGCGATCACCAGGACGGGCGGCGCGAAGAAGCGCAGCGGGTTGCGAGATCCGAGTCGGCGCACCAGCTCGGCGCGCCAGACGCCGGTCGCGAAGAACTGCCGCGCGAGTTTCGCGGCGGTGCTGCGCGGCCAGTACTTGACCCTCAGTCCGGGATCGAGCCACACGGTCTTGCCCGCCTGGCGGAAGCGGTAGTTCAGTTCCCAGTCCTCGCCCCGGCGAAGGGTCTCGTCGAAGTAGCCGACCTCAGCCAGCGCGTCCCTGCGCATTACCCCGAGGTATGCCGACTCGGCGGGGCCCTGGTGGGCGTCGCCGCCGTGATAGGCACCGCCACCGAGTCCAAACCGGCTGTTGTAGGCGCGCGCGACCGCCTTCTGGAATCCGGAACGACCGGTTGCGACCATGATGCCGCCGACGCTCGCGGCACCGGTGCGCTCGAGCGTGTCGATGCCGCGAGTGGTGTAGCCGTCGGCCAGCTCGGTGTGCGCATCCACCCGGATTACGTACGGGTACCGCCCGGCCTTGATCGCGAGATTGAGGCCGATGGGAATGTCCATGCCGAAGTTCTCAACGAGCCGGATGCGATCATCCCCCGCCACGAGGCGATCGATGATACCTCGGGTGCCGTCCTGCGACGGCCCGAGAGCCACCACAATCTCGACCGGACCTGCGTAATCCTGGTCGAGCACGCTGCGAATTGCGGATTCGACATACTCCGCCTCGTTGAGCACCGGCATCACATACGACACACCAACTCGTGGCGCAGTGCTGTGCATTTTCTGAGCCTAGAGCTTCAGCGTCCCCAACGTCACCGAGACCGCCGACGAGTCGGAACCGCGCGTGTAGCTGAGCTTGGCCACGCTTCCTGGTGCGAGCGAGCGCACCTGAGCCGTCAAGTCGACGCTGTTCGCGATCCGGACGCCGTTGAAGGAGGTGACAACGTCACCCTTCTTCAGGCCCGCTTTGTCTGCGCCGCTGCCTGAGGTCACCTCGAAGATCTGCGCGCCGACCACCGAACTCGTGGAACTGGTCGCTGTGGTGACCGAGGCGCCGAGCAGGCCGTGGCTTCCGGCGCCGTTCTTGATGATCTCGCTGGAAATGCGCTGGGCAAGCGAAGCCGGAATGGCGAAGCCGACCCCGATGGATCCGGACTGTGCGGAGCCTCCGCTGCTGCCGGTGCTCGCGATCGCGACATTGATGCCGATCAGCTTGCCGTCGCTGTCGAGCAGCGCGCCACCCGAGTTGCCGGGGTTGATCGGAGCATCCGTCTGGATGACAGGCAGCGCGATCTCAGCTGACTGAGTCGGGGTGGTCGTTGCGCTTCCGCCACTGCCCCCGCCGCTGCCGCCGCCGAAGTTCCAGAAGTTGAAGGGGGTGGAGCCGCCGCCCGGCGTGGTTGTGTCGCCGGAGCCGGAGTTCGGGACCGCCGAAGAGGCGATCTGGATGCTCCGGTTCAGCGAGCTGATGATGCCGTCGGTGACTGTGTTTGAGAGTCCGAGCGGCGCACCGATCGCAATAGCTTTTTGGCCGACGTTGAGCTTGCTGGAGTCGCCGAACTCGATCGGCTGGAGACCACTGGCATCTGTCAACTTGATGACCGCGAGGTCGACGATCGGGTCGGTGCCGACCACCTTGGCCTTGTAGAGCTTGCCGTCGGCCGCGGTGACCTCGATTGTTCCACTGGCCGAGGCGCCGTCCAGCGTGACGACGTGAGTATTGGTGAGCACGTAGCCGTCCGAGGTGAGGACGACGCCGGAACCGGTGCCACTCGCGCTCCCAGTGCTCACCGAGATGGTGACCACGGACGGTCCGGCCTTCGCGGCGACCGCCGTGGTCGTGGTGACGTTGTCTTTGTTGTTCACGGTGATGGTTTGCGGGGTCGAGGCGACCGTGCTGTTCGAGTGGTTGTTAGAACTCACTGCGACGGCGGCAACACCTGCTCCCGTGGCCCCGCCGAGGAGTGCAACCACTGCGAGCGCGCCGACAACAAGGCCGACGGGTCGCTTGATCCTCGCGGGGGCGGGGTTGGCAGGGTAGATGGTGTCAGTGCTCGCGGCGTAGGGATTAGTGGCGGCAGGACTCGCGGCGTAGTGGCCCGCGGGAACTGCGGCGGCCGGGGCCGCATCCGGAAGGGGCTGAGCGGCAGGAGCTTCTGCGGGTACGGCGGTCTCGTCCGCGCCGGGCGAGTCGGTGCCGCCGGCGGCGGTGCTGCTGGCTTCAGTACTGGTGGCGCCGGCGGTGCCAGCTTCTGTACTGCTGGCGCCGGCGGTGTCGGCTTCTGTACTGCTGGCGCCGTGGCTGTCGACGCCGGACGTTTCATGGTCGGAGGGGATCTGGGGTGAGTCGGTCATATTCGTGATGCTCCTTTCAGCGCCACCAGCATGCCGCGTGAAGCTGAGCGTTGCATTGGCTCGCGCTGGGAGCCTACTGCCGTTGCCGGAGACCCCCTCTCAGCATCCGGGACCGCTCGGATTCGCGATGCAGTCGTGGTCGACCAGAACGGTCTTCGCGCCGGACACCGTGATGCGCAGATCGTTGGCGGGCAGGTTGATCCTGCCTGCAACGGGCAGGAAGGTGCCGCTGCTGCCGCTGCCGAGCTTGTATTCGGCCCGGAAGTCGATGGTGAGCCGGATGACGTACTCGCCTTCGCTCTCATAGACGTGACTGGTCGGCGTCTGGGCGAAGTCGGCCAAGCCGAGTTGCGCCCAGGTGCCGCCCTTGGTCGACCGGACCGCGACCCCACCGTCTCCATAGTTCCAGCGGTAGCCGAGCGGCGTGAAGCGCACAGTCGCGGGCTGGCCAAGCAGGCTCCCCGGAACGAGTTGCTCGTTGACGATCGCATAGAAGTTGGCGTCCAGGCCAGGAACCACCCAGCCGTTCGGCTCCATCTGCTGCCGGCCCGGCGCGGGACGGAAGGACGCGAGGTCGCGCAGCGTGAGGGCGGGAGTGGCGAGAGCCGGCGCTGCTGGCACGGCGGTGGCCGCACGCGGCAGCCGGCCATAACAACGGGAGCCAACGGGGATCGCGCAGCCCATTTCGATGTCGAGTCGGCGATCGGGGCCGGGCTTGCGGGCGGTTGCGCCGGTGGCTCCGC
>JAYWDH010000206.1:0-10034 GCA_043779945.1 Microbacteriaceae bacterium | reverse complement strand
GCACCGCCTTCGCGGGGGCAGCGTTCTTGCCGCCCTTCACGTTCGTGCGCTTGCGGCGGTCCCCGCTGCTGCTGCTGCTGCTTTTACCTGCCATGATCTGTTTCCTTAGAAAGTCAACGCCCTGTGGATGCCCGGCTCACGCCGCTCGGCAACCGATCAGAACGGGGTCTCGTCGTTGTAGTTGCCGGGGGTGTTCCACACGTCGTCACCACTCGAAGCCGGAGCGGATGCCGCCCAGGGCTCGTCGGCAGCGGCCTGCGGGCGCGCGCCGCCGGAGTTGGAGTTGGAACCGCCAGAACGGTCAGAGCCGCCCGGGGCACGGGTGACCTGGGCAGTTGCGTAGCGCAGGCTGGGGCCGATTTCGTCGATCTCGAGCTCCATGCTGGTGCGCTTCTCGCCTTCCTTCGTCTCATAGCTACGCTGCTTCAGGCGACCGGTCGCGACGACACGGCTCCCCTTGGTGAGCGTGCCAGCGACGTGCTCGGCGAACTCGCGCCAGCAGGATGCGCGGAGGAAGAGCGCCTCGCCGTCCTTCCAGTCGTTCGCGGTGCGGTCGAAGGTGCGAGGGGTCGACGCAATCGTGAAATTCGCGACAGCCAGTCCGCCCTGCGTGTAGCGCAGCTCGGGATCCGCGGTGAGGTTGCCCACCACCGTGATGATCGTCTCGCCGGCCATGAGCTACTCCGCCGCGTCTGAGGAAGCAGGCGCCTCGACGGTCTCGGCCACAGCGGTCTCGGCGACAGCGGTCTCGGCCACAGGCGCCTCGACTGCAGCTTCGACGACAGGCGCTGGCTCGGCCTTCGGGGCCGCAGCCTTGGCTGGCTCGGCCTTCGGGGCCGCGGCCTTCGCTGGCGAAGCGGTGGCAGCGGTGGCGGCCGACTTGACCGGTGCCTTGGCGGCGGCGGCGGCCTTGCGGGCGGCGCGCTTTTCGTCGTCGGCGCGCACAGAGATTGCGCGGGCGGCGGCCTCTTCGGCGCGCAGCACCTTGGTGCGAAGCACCGCCTCGCTGAGCTTCAACTGACGGTCAAGCTCAACGGTGGACTCCGAGGTCGCGGTGAAGTTGATGACGGCGTAGATGCCCTCGGTCTTCTTCTGGATCTCGTACGCCAGACGGCGGCGCCCCCAAATATCGACATTGTCGATCGTGCCGCCATCGTTGCGAATCACGTTGAGGAACTTGTCCAAGCTGGGTGCGACGGTCCTCTCGTCGATCTCCGGATCGAGAATAACCATCAACTCATACTGGTGCGTCACTAACCCACCTCCTCTGGTCTAGAACGGCTGCAGACGATCTGCAACAGGAGGGTATTGACGTATTGCCGCAAGGAAGATATCCACGGGGCAACCTCACGACTATAGCTCAGCCGCGGCTGCTCCACCACTGACGAAGTCGGGCCTCGGCTTGGTCCGCGCCGAGCGGACCGTGCTCCAGCCGCTCCTCAAGCAGGAAGCGGTACGCCTCACCCACCTCGCGGCCGGGGGCCAGCTCGAGGATCCGCATTATGTCTCCGCCGTCGAGATCCGGGCGGATGGCGGCGAGCTCCTCCTGTTCGTCCAGCGCGACGATCCGCGCCTCGAGATCGTCGTATGCGAACTCCAGCTGCTCCGCCTTGCGGCGGTTGCGTGTCGTGACGTCCGAGCGAGACAGGATATGTAGCCACTCCAGGAGCGGCCCGGCGTCCCGCACATAACGGCGAACCGCCGAGTCGGTCCAGGCGCCGCCCGAATAGCCGAAGAAGCGCAGGTGGAGCCGGATCAACTCGGCCACCGCCTTGACGGTGTCGTTGTCGAAACGCAGCGCCCGCAATCGCTTGGCTGCGAGCTTGCCGCCGAGCACGTCGTGGTGGTGGAAAGTGACGACGCCGCCCGGCTCGATGAGGCGCGTCGCAGGCTTGCCAATGTCGTGCAGCAGCACCGCGAGCCGCAGGATGAGGTTCGGCTCGTGTCCGCGGCTCTTCTCCAGCTCGATCGCGCGGTCGAGCGCAATCAGACTGTGCTCATAGACGTCCTTGTGGCGGGCGTGCTCGTCGATCTCCAGCTGCAACGCGGGGACCTCTGGCAGCACCACGGCAGCAACTCCGCTGTCGACGAGCAGGCGGATGCCCGCGACCGGGTCGGGCGACACCATGAGCTTGCCGATCTCGGCTCCGACGCGCTCCGCCGAGACGATCGCCAGGCGATCGGCCATCCCCTGGGCGGCGGCGAGGGCGGCGGGCTCGAGCACGAAGCCGAGCTGGGCGGCGAAACGGGCGGCTCGCAGCATCCGGAGTGGGTCGTCGCCGAACGACACCTCGGGGGCGCTCGGGGTGCGCAGGGTGAAGGCGAGCAGATCATCGACACCACCGGTCGGGTCGACGAGACGCGGTTCCGGATGCGCGGCGTCTGGCAACCGCAGGGCCATCGCGTTGATCGTGAAGTCACGGCGGTTGAGGTCAGCCTCGAGCGAATCGCCGAAGAGCACGTCCGGCTTGCGGCTGGAGCCGTCGTACGCGTCGCTGCGGTAGGTCGTGATCTCGACGGTCTCGGCACCGAACCGGGCGCCAATGGTGCCGAACTCGCGGCCAATGTCCCACACGGCGTCGGCTACGGGCTCGACGATCGCGAGGATCTGCTCGGGGCGGGCGTCGGTGGTGAGGTCCAGGTCGGAGACCGGTCGACCGAGGAACGCGTCCCGCACCGGACCACCGACCACCGAGAGCTCGTGGCCCTCTGCGGCGAAACGCTCAGCCAGCAGCACCAGTTCGGGTAGGGCGGCGAGCCGATTCAGGCGCTGCACCGCGTCGACCACGCTTTCCATGGCACCAAGGATGACACGTCTAAACTCGGGGGCATGTCGGCGGAGTGGAACACAGGCGTTCTGCCGTGCCGGTGACCCCGGGCCGGCGCATGGTCTCTCGAGTCGCGGTGGCCGCGCTCGCGCTTGCGCTTGCGCTTGCTCCAGCGCTCGGCGGTGCCGCCGCACCGACCGCCCTCCCAGGACGCAACGCCACTGACGCCGGCGCGCCCGTCACGCTCGCGATCCTGGTACCCATGACGGTGCGCCAGACCGCTACCGGCCTGATCGACTCACCGACGCTCGCTGCCTACACGGCACCGCTGGGCCTGTTGACCCGCCAACTGGATTCGGTCTACGACACCCCGGCGGTCATCGGCCTCGACCCGATGATCGTCGCGTCGATCCGCGTGCTGGGCTCCGCCGCACCCGCATCCTCACTGGCCTGGCTTACTCGTCTGCAGGGCGCGCACAACGAGATCTTTGCGCTGGCATACGCCGACGCCGATCTGGCGTCACTTGCGCGCGTGAGCTCGCTCAAGTTAGCCCAGCCCATCGGCTTCGACTTCGCCATCAATGCTGGCCACTTCGGAAAGGCGGTGACCGCGAGCCCCACCCCGACCACATCGGCATCTCCCGCTCCGACTGCGAGCCCGAGCCCCGGCTCCTCAACGACCCCGCCGCCGCTGCCAACGAGCGCCGCGGAGGTACTCGATTGGGCGTACACCCTCAAGAACATCGCCTGGCCCGCCGATGACACGGTGCTCTCGACCGACCTCGGTCCATTGCGCGATGCGGGGTACCAGGATGTCGTTCTCAGCTCGTCCAACGTCACGGCCGCCGTATCGGGGGCCGTCGACCTGGGGAAGGTCCGTGGGGTTGTCGCGGACGCCGGCATCACCTCTCTGGTGCGCGCCACGACGTCTGCCGTCGGCGACAACGCTCAGCAGAGCGCACTGGTGCGCCTGAACTCCGCGCTCAACGGGATAGCGGCCGTCTCGCCCGGTCGCACCGTCGTCGCCACTCTGGATCGGCAATGGCCGCTGGGCTTCTTTAATCTCGACGCGCTTTTCGCCGACCTCGCGAGTCAAGCGGACGTGACCACGGTCGGCCTGTCAACGGTTATCGCGGGCGCCCATCCGTCTGCCAAGATCGTCGACGAAACGAACGATGCCGCCCGCCTTGCGCAACTGCATTCGGTGGTGGACACCGTCGGCAGAGAAGCTGCCTTCGCCACCGCCGCGGTCACGCCGAACCTCGTGCTGGAGCCCCGTCGCCTCAAGCTGCTTTCCCTGCTCGCCGTCTCCTGGCTGGGCGGCAGCAGCGACTGGACCTCACCGGTCAACACCTACCTGACCGACTCGCTCACCTTGACCTCATCGGTCGCGATCGTGAAAGGCAGCGACCTATTCGTCGGGGCGGGGCAGACCAACGTCCCGGTTACGGTGAGCAACGCGCTCAACGTGCCGGTGATCGTCTACGTCAACGTCGCGTCAACCAGCTCGGTGCTGCAGATCCAGAAGCAAAACGTAGCCCTCACCATCGAGCCGGGATCCTCCAACAAGGCCGCGATCCCCGTGCAGGCGCTGAGCAACGGCAAGGTCGTCACGACCATCACCATCACCAGCATCGATCGCGTGCCGCTCGGGTCACCGGAGTACGTCAAAGTGGACCTGCAGCCCGGCTGGGAGAGCGTCGGCACCACGGTAATCGTGATCCTGCTGGTGCTCGTGTTCGGCGGTGGAATCGTGCGCACCTTCCTGAAGCGTCGCACGGCGCGACACAAAGCGGTTGTCCGAGAGACGGTAGTTGAGGGCGTAGCCGAGGGCGCCGAGGCGCCCGGTGACTGAACCTTCGGACGCGGTGTCGGCATCCGTTCAGAGTCCGGCGGGCGGAGGCGGCATCGGTCGCGCGAGCGCCACCCTTGCCTCCGGCACCCTGGTGTCGCGCGTGCTCGGTTTCGTGAGCGCCGCCGTGCTCGCCTGGACGATCGGCCAGCAGAACCAGGGGGCGAACGCCTTCGCGATCGCCAACCAACTACCGAACAACGTCTACGCGATCATCGCGGGCGGCCTGCTGAGCGCGGTGCTTGTGCCGCAAATCGTACGGGCCGCGCACCATCACGACGGCGGGCAGACCTTCGTCAATCGGCTCGTCACGCTCGGTATCGTGGTGTTCCTCGGCGTCACCCTGATCGCGACCCTGTGCGCGCCCCTGCTCGTGCATCTTTACGTCGGCAATACGACAGCACTCAGCGGGCGGGGGGTGGCCCTCGCAGTCAGTCTCGCGTACTGGTGCCTGCCGCAGATCTTCTTCTACGCGCTCTACAGCCTGCTCGGCGAAGTGCTCAACGCGCGCGGGGTGTTCGGACCGTTCACCTGGGCTCCAGTACTCAACAACGTGGTGGCGATTGCCGGGATCGTGGTATTCGCGATCCTGTTCGGCATCGACCCGGCCCATCGCGATCCGAGCAGCTGGGATGCCGCGAAGGTAAGCCTCCTCGCCGGGACCGCGACGCTCGGGGTGGCGGTCCAAGCCGTCATCCTGATCGCCTTCTGGCGACGTACGGGGCTGAACTTCCGCCCCGACTTCCGATGGCGGGGCGTGGGGCTCGGCTCGGCTGGGCGTGCCGCGGGCTGGACCTTCGGCATGATCCTGGCGACCCAGCTGGCTGGCATCGTGCAGAGCCAGGTGGCGAACTCGGCAGGGGTCCACGATCCCTCCGTGGCTGTCCTGCGAACCGCCTGGCTGATCTTCATGCTGCCGCACTCGATCGTTGCCGTCTCGATCGCGACGCCATACTTCACCCGGATGTCCGCCCATGCCCGCGATGGACGCCTCGGTGCCCTCCGCGATGACCTCTCGGCCTCGTTGCGCACGATCATGCTGCTGATTACCGGAGCCGGGGTCGCCCTCGCCGCGGCGGCTCTCCCGTTCGCCGCCTTCTTCGCCCACGACACCCGAGAGGTGATCGGGATTGGTGGCGTGCTGCTCGCGTATCTGCTGGGGCTCGTCCCGTTCAGCACTCAGTTCCTGGTTCAGCGTAGTTTTTACGCGCTCGGCGACACCCGCACGCCGTTCTTCGTGCAGCTGCTGCAGTCCGCGCTCTTCGTGGCAGGCGCGCTGACCGTGCTGCTGCTGCCGCCCGGTGCCATCGCGGCGGGGATCGCGATCGTCACCTCGCTGGCGGGAACCATCCAGGCCATCGTGCTGACCGCCTTGCTGCGACGCCGGCTCGGCGGGATCGATGGCGCGCGGGTGCTCCGCCGCTTCGGCGTGTACGCCTTGTCAACGCTGCCGGCAGCGTCCGTCGGTCTCCTGGTGCTGTGGGCTCTGGGCGGACTCGCGCCGAGCGGATTCGCTCTCTCGAACAAGGTCGCCGAACTCGTCTCGGTGATCGTCGTCGGCGGCGTGACCGGTCTGGTCTATCTCGGCGTGCTCTGGCTGGCCCGCACCCCGGAACTGCGAGAACTGCTAAGCCCGATGAGGAGACTCTTGCGGCGCCCGTAGTCGGGAATGAGTCGCTGGCAGACGTGGTTGCATTGCCTGTCAAGCCGTGAAGGAAGTGCAGACGATATGCGTCAAGTCATCATTATTGGATCGGGTCCGGCCGGATACACGGCAGCCCTTTACGCCGCCCGGGCCAACCTGAACCCGTTGGTTATCGCGAGTTCCGTCGAATTCGGCGGAGAGCTCATGAAGACCACAGCGGTCGAGAACTTCCCCGGTTTCCCGGACGGGATCATGGGCCCCGACCTGATGGTCAAAATGCAGGAGCAGGCCGAGAAGTTCGGTGCCGAGATCGTCTACGACGACGTTACAAAGCTCGAACTCGAGGGTGACGTCAAGCGAGTCACGCTGGGCAACGGCGACGTGCACGAAGCCCTCACGATCATCTACGCGACCGGATCGGCCTACCGCAAGCTCGGGCTCGACGATGAAACCCGCCTGTCGGGCTACGGCGTCTCCTGGTGCGCCACCTGTGACGGTGCCTTCTTCAAGCGGCAGAAGGTCGCGGTGATCGGCGGTGGTGATTCCGCGCTCGAGGAGGCCACCTTCCTCACCCGCTTCGCCGACACGGTGTACCTCATTCACCGTCGCGACAAGCTCCGCGCCTCGGCCGCGTTACAGGACCGCGCGTTTGCGGACCCCAAGATCCAGTTCCTCTGGAACAAAGAGGTCGCGCACGTCTACGGCGACGAAAAGGTCTCCGGCATCGGTCTCCTCGACACCGAAACCGGCGAGGAGAAGACCCTTGACGTCACCGGGATGTTCGTGGCGATCGGTTCCGATCCGCGCACTCACCTCATCCACGGTCAGCTTGAACTGGCCCGAGAGGGAACCATCACGGTCGACGGACGCAGCTCCCGTACCAACATCGCCGGCGTGTTCGCCGCTGGCGATGTCGTTGACCCCACGTACAAGCAGGCCATCACGGCCGCTGGTTCAGGCACCGTTGCCGCGCTTGACGCCGAGAAGTACCTCGCCGAGTTGGACCCGGCGCTGCTCTCATTAGCCGAGACCCCCGCCGCCGCAACCGCGGCGGTCTAGTTCCACCCATCTGTCATTCAAGGAAAGAAGGAAAAAGATGTCCGCTACCAAGGATGTGACCGACGCCACGTTCCAAAGCGAGGTGCTCGACTCGGAGAAGACGATCATGGTCGACTTCTGGGCGGAGTGGTGCGGCCCGTGTCGCGCCGTTGGACCGATCCTCGACCAGATCGCTGCCGAGCACTCCGACAAGCTCTCGATCGTCAAACTGAACGTCGACGACAACCCCGAGACTGCCATGAAGTACGGGATCACCTCGATCCCTGCCATGAAGATCTACCGTGGCGGCCAGGTCGTCAAGACGGTCATCGGCGCTAAGCCGAAGCCAGCCCTCGAGGCCGACCTGGCGGAGTTCTTGGCGTAGGGCCAATCGCGGCCCGGCGACCCTCTCCCCGTTCGCGGGGAGAGGGTCTTGCTGTCTGTCCGGATACCCTGGAGTGAGATCCGATAATCGGAGGGGCATGGACAAGTCACCGGGCAACAACCTCGACCCGTGGTACTCGCATTACGCCGAGCGGACCGCGGGACTCAGCGCATCCGAGGTTCGCGCGCTCTTCGCCGTCGCCAGCCGCCCAGAGGTGGTCTCGCTGGCCGGGGGGATGCCGTTCGTTTCGGCCCTCCCGCAGGAGCTCATGATGACCGCTGTCGAGCGGACCGTGCGCAATCATGGTGCCGTGGCTCTCCAGTACGGCTCGGGGCAGGGCTCGGCCAGGCTGCGCGAACAGATCCTGGATGTCATGGCACTCGAAGGCATCCGCGCCTCCGTCGACGACGTGGTGGTCACCACCGGCTCCCAGCACGCCCTGGAGCTCGTCTCGAAACTCTTCCTCGATCCGGGTGACGTCGTGATCGCCGAGGGCCCGAGCTACGTCACGGCGCTCGTGGTTTTTCGCAGCTTCCAGGCGGACGTCGCCCATGTCGAAATGGACGATCTCGGCCTCATCCCTCAGTCGCTGCGCGAGACAATCGCGGGCTTGCGCGAGCAGGGGCGCACGATCAAGTTCCTCTACACCGTCCCCTCGTTCCAGAACCCGATGGGCGTCACCCTCAGCTGGGAACGCCGTATGGAGGTGCTCGAGATCGCGCGCGAGAATGACATCCTGGTGGTCGAGGACAACCCGTATGGCCTGCTCTACTTCGATCAGGCGCCGCCGCAAGCGATGCGCTCAGTCGACGAGGCGGGCGTCATCTACCTCGGCACCTTCTCGAAGACCCTCGCCCCGGGTCTCCGCGTCGGGTGGGCGGTCGCCCCCCATGCGATCAGAGAAAAACTCATTTTAGCGAATGAGGCGGCGGTGCTCTCGCCGAGCTCATTCTCGCAGACGGTGATCTCGGAATACCTCTCCAGCGCCGATTGGAAGGGCCAGATCGACACCTTCCGTGGTGTATACCGAGAGCGCCGGGACGCCATGCTCGGCGCGCTTCACGAGCAGCTGCCGACCCTGTCGTGGACCGTCCCAGCCGGCGGCTTCTACGTCTGGTTGACCCTGCCTAGCCACATGGATTCCAAGGCGATGCTGCCCCGCGCCGTGAAAGAGCTCGTCGCTTACACCCCAGGGACAGCGTTCTACGCGGACGGCGGCGGCCGCAACGCCATGCGTCTGTCGTTCTGCTATCCGGCCCCCGACTTCATCCGCGAGGGGATCCGCCGTCTCGCGATCGTCATCAATGGCGAGATGAGCCTGCTCGACCAGTTCGCGCAGACCGGTCCGCTCGCCGTGCAAGCGCCGCAGCGCCAGGGTGTCCTGCCGCCGAGCGTCGGCTGACGCGGATGAGCGAGCAACTCAGGCGCGTCGTCGTGCTCTCCGGAGGGATCTCGCACGAACGCGACGTGTCCCTGCGCTCCGGCCGCCGAGTGGCTGACAGCCTGGCCGAGCACGGCCTCAAGGTGGACATGCGGGATCCGGATGCCGGACTGCTCGCCTGGCTTCGCGCCGAGCGCCCCGACGTGATCTGGCCCGCTCTGCATGGGGCTTCGGGCGAGGACGGCGCGCTGCGCGGACTTCTCGAGTTCCTCGGCATTCCCTTCGTCGGTTCGCGGTCGGATGCCGCCCATCTGGCCTGGGACAAGCCGACCGCCAAGATCATCGTGTCGCGCGCCGGAGTCGCCACCCCGCGTTCGATCACATTGCCCCGCGATGCCTTCCGCGAGCTGGGCGCCGATGCGATCTTCGAGGCGATCGCCGACGAGCTCCCTGTCCCGCTGGTCGTCAAGCCCGCGCAGGGCGGTTCGGCTCAGGGCGTGACGATCGTCGAGGACCGTGCCAACCTCCCCCGTGCCATGGTCGACGCCTACAGCTACGGCGATATCGCACTCGTCGAGCAGCGCATCACCGGCACCGAGATCGCGGTCGGCATCATCGACACCGGCGACGGTCCGGTTGCCCTCCCGGCCGTCGAGATCGAACCGCTTTCTGGCGTGTACAGCTTCGAGGCGCGCTACAACGCCGGCGAAACGCGCTTCTACGTGCCCGCGCGCATCTCAGCCGAGTGGGCCGATGGCGCGGCCAAGGCTGCACTCGCCGCCCACCGCGCGCTGGGTCTCCGCCACCTCTCGCGCGTCGACCTCATCGTGGACGGCGCGGGGACTCCCTGGTTCCTCGAGGCGAACGTGCTGCCTGGCCTGACCGCGACGTCCCTACTTCCGCAGGCTCTCGAGGCGGCCGGTCACGATCTCGGCTGGGTGTATCAGGCGTTGGCTGAGGCCGCG
>JAYWDH010000205.1:0-3570 GCA_043779945.1 Microbacteriaceae bacterium | reverse complement strand
TGGACGATACCCAGGCGCAGGCTGACCGCGGGCTGCAGCACGCTCGGGAAGCAGCGGCCGACCTCGCGTCGGCCGAGGCCGCGCTCGGTGCCGCGCAGTCGTCGTGGTCGACCGTGCACGCACAGCTGTTGACATATCAGAAGCTGCAAAAGGACTACGCGAACGTTCCGCCGCCAGCCAACGTCACGATGCCGACCGACTACCAGCTGCGGAGCGGCACCCGGAGCGCGCAGCAGGCGCGGAACTCGATCTCGATGGCGCAGGGCGGGATCGCTGACGCGCAGTCCCGACTGGATGCCGCCAAGCGCCTTGTGCTCGAGGCAAAATCCCGCCGCGATGATGCCGAGCGCACTGTCGTGCACCAGATCGGCACCGCGGGCGATCACGCCGTCCAGCCCTCGTCCATTTGGGAGGCCATCCAAGACTCGGCCGGCTGGCAGACATTCATCACCATCGCGACCGTGGTGCTGACGATCGTGTCGATCGTGGCGCTGTTCGTCGGCGGTCCCATCGTGTGGGCCATCATCCTGGTCGCAACGGTCGCGCTTCTCGTCAATGCTTTGTTGAGCATCGCGCAGGGCAAGAGCGCCTGGGGGGAACTCGCACTCCTTGCCATCGGGCTGATCCCCGGTGGCAGATTCTTGACGATGGGTGGCCGGCTTCTGGCCGCGGTCGCTCGCACCGGATCCACCGGGTTGAAGCTCGCGGAAGGAGTCGACCGGATGACCACCACGGTCCTTCGGTTCACCAAGTTGCGCCCCGCGAACGTCGCCATCAACCGGGTCGCGAAGAGTGCCATCATCGATCTGCCGAAGAGCAAGGTCACCGGGGAGGCCATGTCGCTCGTCGAGCGCCGCACGAACGAGATGTTGTTCCGCGCCGACAGCCGGTCGGGCGAGACGATCTTCGATCAGGGTTTCAGCGCGCGGAATCTGAGCAACAGACGTTTCGATAATTTCATCCACGACAGTAGCGACCACTCCGCGTTCGTGAGCACCAGCCGCAATCCGGATCTCGCCAACGGCTGGCAATCGCCCACAAAGGGCGATCTTCCCGCCGAGAACATGTATCGCTACACGGTCGATGCTCCCGGTGGGATCGACGTCAAAGCCACGTACCGCGGCAACGATCCGTTCAGTACGAACAATGAGTATGAGATCACCATGCCCGGGGGCGTTCGCCCGGAGTTCATCAAGGAAGCGTGGGAAGTCGGCCCGGGCGGCCAGCTGATGAACAAGGTGCTCAATCCGAACTACATCCCGAAATTCTGGGGCCTTTTCGGCTGACCTAGATTGAACTCATGACACGCACTCCGAGCGACGGCGCGCGCGCCGCGGCCGCGGCGCAGCCAGACACCTTTATCTATGAGATCGATCCGTGGTTCGATCCCGATGGTGAGGTCCCAGGGTGGGGAGTCGCCGGAGCTTGGCGCTCGAACGCGCACGGTCGCATCGAAGGAGAGTTCACGCCGAACGAGAAGTACCGGCCATCGCCGGCCGTCCGCGGCTACCGCAGGCCGCTGTCCGACCTCGAGAACGCGATGCAGTTGTTGGCGGCGGGCTACATCGACGCCGAGCAGTTCGCCGAGGCGGTCGGCCGGTCGATGGTGTGGGTTCTGCAACTGGAAGATCATGATGGCGAGCTCAGCGTCACCGATTCCTCCGCCGGTCGCGTCGTCGAAGCATTCACCACGCCGGACCTCGTCGGCAACGGAATCCTCGGCGACGTCCCCTCGCACCAGATCTCACTCGTGCGCGTGCTCGAGATGCTCCCGGCGGACGTGCGGATCGCGCTCAACCCCGGCACGGTTCCCACGCTCGTGATCCCGGAAACGATATGACCGTGCTGGAACGGGGGGCCGTCCAGCGGGAGGCGTTCCGGAACGGTGCCGCGCATCCTGTCACGATCAAGGTCGGGAGTCGCCCGGGTCCGCGTGGGTTTCTGCGCTCCACGATCGAAATCGACGGGCCGTTCGGCGAGGTGCGTGCCGAGCACGACGATCTTTTCGGTGCGCTGCAACTTGCGCGGCGTCAGTTCGAACCAGATGGGTGGCTTCTGGCCGTCGAGGGATCGCGTCTCGGCTCCCATCCGAGCGGGATGCAACGCGAGCAAGCGGGTGGACGCGTGCTCTACCGGCTGGACGAGCAGGAAGGGGACGGCGGACCGCACCCGACCCTCGGCATCCTCGACCCGGCCGACGTGTCCGAATGCGGGTCTGTCGTTGAGCAGGAGCGCTGGTACGAGGGATGGATCGACCGACCGCCGCTTCGCCCGGTGGTCGTGCGTGGACGTGGCTGGCGAATGCTGGTGCCCGATCTGGGCAACGGACGAGTTGTACAACAGCCGATTCTTCACGGACAGTTGTTGGTCAGGCCGGGGTCCGCAGACGGCGACGTCGCCGTCGTTTACAGCGACCGGATCAGTGCCCTGGCCGCGGGCACGGAGGAGCCTCGCCCCATCCAGCTTGATCGCGCACGCATCGACTTCCCGGGCGGCCTCGAGATCGACCCGGGGGGCCCGTGGGCATCGAGTTCGATTCCGGTCGCGCCTCGCAGGCTGCCACGCATGCGCCTTGGTGCCGAGACACCGGATCCGCGCATCACCGAGATCGTCCCGGGAGCGCGAGTGTTGCAGAACGACGATGCGTCATCCCTTCTGGTCATCCTGCGCGCCGGATCCGAGCTCGACATCGAAGCCGCGTCACTGGCGGATGCGATGGGCGCCGCACTCATCCCGCCGATCGTCCTGGTCGTGGGCGGCGCCGAGCCGCTGGCGGTCCGCCGCGCTCTGAAGGGGCTGTTATGACCGCAGACGACAACGCCGGGTTCTCGATCCGCGTGCCAGAGAGTTGGTTCGAGCTCGACGTCCGCCCGGCAACCCGCGACGGCAACATCACGTTGTTGGTCGAACAGCGGATTCGAGAGGTACCCGAGCTCCGGGAGCACCGCGGCGAGTTGGTCAGGCTCCTGCGCCGTCAGGCGCGGGACGCCTGGGAATCCGGCGCCGTCTACTGCGCCTGCTTCGCGCTAGTACTCGACGACTCGGTCGTGCCCGGCTCGATCACCGTGTCTGTGATCCCCCCACCCCCTGCCGGTGCGGGGCCCGATGCCATCGCCGAGCAGTTGCCGACGCGGGACGCGGCCGAGGATGGGGATCGGTGGATGTCGCGGTCCATGGTTGATCTCGAGGGCATCGGTCGAGTGCCGCGAAGCCAGGGTGTCACTGATGTCCGGCTCCCCGACGGCTCGGGGTGGATCCGGATGATCGTGATGCAGACCTTCATCCCGCTGGACTCGCAGCGGCTGCTGTTGGTGGGTGCCGCATCCCCGGCGATCGATCTCGCCGAACCCCTTCTCGAACTCTTCGACGCGGTGACAGGCACTCTGGTGCTGGTGCCCGCGTCGTCACCGACGTCAGCGTGAGACGCTCAGTGTCCCGATATTGTGGGAGACGCGGCAGACGCCGTTCGCGGACGAGTCTCGTCGCGATTGCGACGAAGATTGATGGCACGCAGAATGCGTTCCTTGCGGCCACTTTCGATATTGGCTCGGTCGGCGTCGAAGCTGCTTT
>JAYWDH010000204.1:0-10067 GCA_043779945.1 Microbacteriaceae bacterium | reverse complement strand
CGAGGGCGCGCGCCATCTCCTCAAGACCGATGCCATCGGGTCGGGTCGCCAGCTCGGCCAGCACGGCGAGAACTCGGTCGGATCCGACCAGTCGTTCTTCCACGTCGGTGTCAGCACCAGCGTGAGCGGAGTCGATCTCTGCTTCGAGCGCACTCTTCATGAGATTCCATATGTTAGACAAGAGTTTCACGAAATGGAAATCTGGCCACCCGAGGGAGAGCGACTGATGAAAACGGCACTGATCACGGGTGGGGCTCGGGGGCTCGGCGCCGCCACAGCCGAGCGGCTGCGAGCGGATGGCATCCGGGTGATCACCCTGGACGTCGCTGGCGAGGCGGATGTGCTCGTCGACATCACCGACGAGACCGCGTTCACTGCGGTGGCCTCCGAGATCGGCGCGGTCGACATCCTGGTGAACTCGGCGGGAATCGTCGGGCCCGGCGTCCCGCTGATCGACACGACGGCCGAAGACTGGCGCCGCGTGCTCGAGGTCAACGTGCTCGGCACCGTCGCCACCATGCGCGCCTTCGTGCCAGGAATGGTCGGGCGCGGGTGGGGCAGAGTGGTCAACTTCGCCAGCATGGCCGGCAAGGACGGCAACCCGAACCTGTCGATCTATTCCGCATCCAAGGCGGCGGTGATCGGCTTGACCAAGTCGGCGGGCAAGGAGTTGGCGACGTCCGGCGTGCTCGTGAACGCGATCGCGCCCGCGGTAATAGCGACGCCGATGAACGCCGACACCGACCCGGCAGTGCTCGAACACATCACGAGCCTGATCCCGATGAAGCGCGTCGGCAGGCCCGAAGAAGTTGCCGAACTGGTGGCCTTCCTCACCTCGGATCGCGTGAGCTTCTCGACCGGCGCCATCTACGACATCAGCGGAGGTCGGGCCACATACTGAGCGTGAGTAGTCTGTCGAGCACGCAGTAGCAGATCGGCGAGCTAGCCGGACGAGCTCGCCGAGTTTCGACTGGGCGGGATGAACGCGGGACCGCGCTCGACGTCCGGCGCGCCGCGCTCGGCATCAAGCGCCGAGGTGATCCGCTCGGTGATCCGTGCGATCACCTCGATAGTGGTCGACAGATCCGATTGGGCCGTGGTCGTGGTCGCTGCCGCGACCATCGCCAGGAACTCGTCGTGGATACGGTCCATCGCGGCGACACCGAGTTCCGTGAGTTCGAGATGGATGCTGCGGCGATCATTCGGGTGGTCGACGCGCCGTATGAGCGCGGCCGTCACCAGCCGGCTGGAGATCCCCGTCACTGCTCCGGTGGTGACGCCGAGCCGATCCGCGAGCTGTTTCGGGGTAATCGCACGCTCGCCGGCGACGCGGAACAGCGCGCGCAGTTCCATGGCGGACAGACCTTCGCTCTCGGAAATCCGGTGCCGGTTGCGTTCGAGTGCCCTCTGCAGTCGGAGGGCCGCCTCGGGGAAGCCATCAAGGTCGTACGCCGACTTCTCGCTCTCGGTCATGACTCTCCTGATCTCGCGAGCGGAGATACCCCTGCGGCGTTCTCTATTTTACGGGAAGATGTGGTGAGATCCGTCCTGCTCTGCTATTTGTTTTAGAAAGTAAATGTCTTAGAGTGTGAAGCGGACGCGGCCGAGACCCTCCGAAGCATTGCTTCCCCTCGGCGGCTCTCAGGAGAACCACGTGATTCCCGACGCTTTGTCGCAGGGGCAATACGACACTGTTTACAACTTCCTCTCACTGGTGATCGCCTCGCAGCTATTCACCGCGCTCTTCTTACTGATCTCGCTCCCGCGTCTCCTGCCTCGCTACCGAAACGCGATCACTGTCGCGATCATCGTCTGCGGCATCGCTGCGTACCACTACTTCCGCATCTTCGACTCGTTCAAGGCGGCCTTCGTGAGCAAGGGCACCGGCGGCACGGGCACGTATACGCAAGCCGTCGGCGCGTCATTCAACGAGGGCTACCGCTACGTCGACTGGCTGCTCACCGTTCCGCTGCTGCTCGTTGAGCTCGTCGCGGTACTGGCGCTGGCTCGGCAGGTGCAGCGCAGCCTGCTCATCCGCCTGGTCCCCGCTGCCGCCGTGATGATTGCTCTCGGATACCCGGGTGAGATCAGTGGCGACAACGGGCTGCGCGGACTCTTCGGGTTGCTTTCGACGATCCCGTTCCTGTTCATCCTGTTCGTGCTCTTCACCCAGCTCAGCAAGTCACTGGCGAGCCAGCCGGTGTCTGTACGCAAGACCCTGAGTCGCCTGCGCTTCCTGCTGCTTCTCAGCTGGGGCGTTTATCCGATCGCCTACCTCCTGCCGCTGCTGAATATCGGTGGAGCGGATGCCTGGGTTGCCAAGCAGGTCGGCTACTCGGTCGCCGACATCGTCGCGAAGGCGGTCTACGGGTTGATCATCTTCTCGGTCGCTCGCATGAAGTCACACGCGGACGACGCGGAGTTCGCCGCGATCGAGCGCTCGCACGACGAGCACGCCGCCGTCTGAAAACACCCTCCGTGCAACCCGGTGGGGCCGACCGTATTCGTCGGCCCTACCGGGTGAACGCGGTGCTGGGCAGATCGCGCTCGTCCTCGACGATGGCCCGCACGATGCGGTCAGCGACGGCGTCGGGATCCAGTCCGGTGGGAAAAGCAGGCGCTGTGCCGGCGATCGGATGCCGTGACAGTTCGGTCTCGACATGTCCGGGACGCGCGTCCACAATGCGGATGCCAGCCTTGCGGAGTTCGCGAGTCGCCGCGACCGTGAAGCTGGCCAGCGCGGACTTCGCAGCCGAGTACGCCGCGAGGCCCGCGGTCGGCGACTCAGACACGATCCCGCTGAGCGTCACGATGAACGGACTCCGTCCATCGTGGGCGGAGGCGGCTAGCAGCGGAGTGGTCTCGCGGATGAGCCGGATTGGACCGAGAGCGTTGACGTCGAATAGGCCGGTAAGGGTCTCGTCTGTGACCGCATCTGCCGGGCCGAAGGCCACGACACCCGCCGCGATCACCACGCCGTCGAGGTGACCGTGGTCGCGACTGATTTCGCCGACCAGGCGACCGGGCATCGTGGAGTCACTCAACTCGTAGCCCGAGGTACGACTCGCGCGCACCACCGTCGCTCCGGCCAACTCCAGGCGCGCTGCAATGCGGGAACCCAGTCCCCCGGAAGCACCCAACACCAGCACGACGGCACCATCAAGATTGGTCATGACCCCAGCCTAAGCGCACGTGCAAGCGTAAGTTCAGAGCCATGACCGAGCAGCAGCCGTTCGAACTCCTCAACAGTGACGGCGACTTCGAGTTGCGCCGCTACCCGGCTCACGTCGTCGCCGAGACCACCGTGGATTCGGCCTTCGACGAGGCCGGGAACCGGGCGTTTCGCTCCCTGTTCGGCTACATCAGTGGCGAGAACGTGCGGCAGGAGTCGATCTCGATGACCTCACCGGTCGTGCAATCGGCCACCCCGACGTCGAGCTCGCAGCGGATTGCCATGACGGCGCCGGTCATCCAGGAGTTCCGCGGGGACCAGTTCGTTGTCGCATTCGTGCTCCCCTCGACCTTCACCGAACACACCGCCCCGATGCCGACGCGGGCAGGCGTCAGGCTGCGCTCTATTCCGGCCCGGCTCTCTGCGGTGCTGCGCTTCACCGGGCGCTCGACCCAGTCATCCTACGAAGGCCATCGCACGACGCTGCTCGCGAGCGTCGCTTCTGCGGGCCTGACGACGATCGGTGAAGCACGACTCGCGCGCTTCGATCCGCCGTACAGGCCGTGGTTCCTGCGCCACAACGAGGTCGCGATCGACGTCGAGATGCCAAGCAGCTGAACCGAGGAGACCGAGGGATGCCGAGGAGCCTCAACGCGACTTTAGCGCCCGCACCACCAGCACGGGACAGCTCGCGTGCTCGGCGCAGGCCGAACTGACGGAACCCAGGAGGAGTCCGGCGAATCCGCCGTGACCGCGGGTGCCGACCACGAGCATCGTGCTTCCCTCGCTCGCGTTCATCAACACCTCTGCGGCGTTGCCCTCCGCGATGTCGGAGCTGAGCGACGCCGGGACGTGGTCGCCGAAAGCCTGGGCGACCGCGATGTCGAGGATTTTGCGGGCGTCGCGGTCCGGCGTCCACTCCGTGGATGTCACCATGGCGCCGGCCGGAACCAGCGGCCACGACCACGCTGTGACTGCGGTCACGGTCGTGCCGAGCGCCCGCGCCAGCCGGTCGGCGGCGAGCAGCGCCTCGATCGAGGAGGCCGAGCCGTCGACTCCGACCACGATCGGGGCGAGCGGGTTGGAGGTCGAATCTGTCAAAGTCATGGTCCCAGGATCCTGTCGCGCCGGCGTCGAACACAGAGCCCAAAGTCCCGCCCCGCCAGCTAGCTGACGGGACCTTCGACCCTCGGCAGTGCACAGCGCCGCTCCTAGAGTCGACACCATGACCGTGCTCCTCCTTGACCCGTGGGAGTGCGCCCGGGTCGCCCTCAGTTCGAGTGATGACGACTCGCGCGACCGCGGTCTGGGCTGGGCGATCTCATTCCTCGGCGATATCCAGGCTGATATCGCGCTGATGCCTGCCGACCTCGCCGCCAGCGCCGACGCGAAGACGTCCGCCGACATCGCCGCGCGCGCCGACGTGCTCGTGGTGGTCGGGCCGTGGCTCCCCGCGCACGACAGGCTGGCGGAGCAGTGCCGGGGCACGGTCTGCTTCGTCCCGGTCGGCTGGATGCTGCATCCGGGCCCTGTTGTCGCCGCGACGCGCCACGACCGGGAAGCGGATGCCGAAATCCGGCTCGCGGTCGAACTCGCTCGCCGCGACCAGGTGATCCTGCTGCTCGCGCACGTCTGGGGAATGCCCGGCCTGGGAATCGTCGATATGCCGGCCGACCCGTACCTGATCGGGTCCATCCCGAATGGGCAGTCCGGGGCGCTGCAGGTACTCGCGGACCAGTTGAGCGCTGGATTTCCTGAGCTGGCCGTCCGGGCCGAAGTCCGCCAGGGGCAGCACGTCGCCCCCGAACTTGCACAGCTTGCTGTCGACGCAGGCGCCTCAGCGATTGTCCTGGGGCGACCGAGCGTTCGCGGGGATCGCGTTCCACTCGGGTCGATCGCACGAGCCCTGATCACGCAGGCGCCGTGCCCGGTGATCGTCGTGCCGACGGCGACGCGGGACCTTCGCCCCTAGAGGCGTCGGCCAGCTCGCCCGATGATGAAGGCATGACCGATCCCTCCGCGCCCGATCCATCCGCGCCCGATTCATCTGCGCCCGATTCTTCTGCGCTCGGCCACCCGGACGAGCTTCCCGACACTCTCGATCTGGAGGAGGCCGCGTGCTGGGAATTCCTCGGCCAGCGGGGACTCGGGCGGCTCGCCATCTCGACCGACGACGGCGTCGATATCTTCCCCATCAACTACTTGGTGCACAACAAAAACCTGTACTTCCGCTCCGCGCCCGGCACCAAGATCCTCGAGCTGACCCGCGAGCCCCGGGTGGCGTTCGAAGCCGACAACCGCACCTTTCTGGCAAAGTGGAGCGTCGTCATCCGCGGCTTGGCCCGCCGGCTGGCGTCGGATAGCGAGATCCGTGATTCCGGCGTCGAGTGGCTCACGCCCTGGCAGCGGGGCGACAAGTACAACTATTTCCAGATCGTCCCCGAACGGATCACCGGTCGCTTCATCCGACCTCGGACCTAGCCCGCGTCGCCGCAGGACCCGCCCCGAATCAGGGAGCGCGCCGCATGGCATCCAGATGCAGCACGGCCGCCTGCGTACGCCGCTGTAGCCCAAGCTTGCTGAGCACCGCCGAGACGTAGTTCTTGATGGTCTTCTCCGCGAGAGACAGTCGCTCACCGATCTCACGGTTGGTGAGCCCGTCGGCGATCAGGGCGAGGATCTGCCGCTCGCGGGGCCCGAGCGGCGCCAAGCGCGGATCCTCCGCGTCGCGTCCCCTGATCCGAGCGGTCACCCGTTTGGTGAGGTCGGGGTCGAGCAGCGAATGGCCAGCCGCCACCCGGCGCACGGCGTCCACGAGCCCACTCCCCCGCACGTTCTTGAGCACGTATCCCGCTGCGCCTGCGATTACCGCGGCGAACAGGGCCTCGTCATCGTCGTAACCGGTGAGCATGATGCTCCGGAGGTCCGGGGAACTGGAGCGCAGTTCACGACAGATGTCGATGCCGCTACCGTCAGGCAGGCGCACGTCGAGCAGCGCGACGTCCGCCTGGATCGCGGCGATCCGCGAGCGCGCCTGGGCTGCGGTCGACGCCTCGCCGACGACCTCCATATCGGGCTCGGCCTCCAGGAGGCCAGCGATCCCGCGGCGCACGAGCTCGTGGTCGTCCACCAGGAATATTCGAATCGTCATGACACCTCGCCGTACGGTACGCGCCAGCACAGCCGGGTGCCTCCGCGGTCGGAGTCGGCAGGAGAATCGACCGTGAAAGATCCCCGGCGTGACAGGGCTCGCGTCGTCATGTTGGCGATTCCGCTGCGACGGTCGGGCTCGCCGAAACCTAGTCCGTCGTCTGTCACCTTGAGGGTGACCCATCCCGACGCGACGCCGAGCGAGATCCAGGTGTGCTCGGCTGCGGCGTGTTTGATCACGTTGACCAGGGCTTCCCGGAACACGGCAACCACGTCATCCGCGAGATCGCCGACCACGATGAGGTCGACCGGGCCCGAGAACGTGAGCTGCGGGGTTCTCCCGGAATCGGCGCTCAACTCGTTCGCGACGTCGATGAGGGCGTGTCGGATACTCGGGCGGGCTCGGTCGCTGGTGGTCGACATGGCGAAGATCGCCGTCCTGATCTGGGAGATGCTCGCGTCGATATCCGCGACCGAGCGCATCACTGCGTCGGCGGCCGGGCCAGGGCCCAGCGAGCTCGCCACGTTCTGCAGTTGAAGGCCGGTTCCGAACAGCTGCTGGATGACGTGGTCGTGCAGATCGCGCGCGATGCGCCCGCGATCTTCGCGAGTCGCCATCCGCTGCTGGTCGGCGCGAGCGGTGGCGAGTTCCATCGCAACGCTGGCCTGCCCGGCGAAGTCGGCCGCCATTTCGAGATCCGCCAGGGTGAAGCGTTCGCCGCGCTCGAGACGGCCAACGAGCAGCACGCCCTGCGTTGCTCCCCCCCCGAAGAGCGGCAGGGCCATGACAGGGCCGAGGCGACGACCGTCACTGAGCGGTACCTCAGTCTGGGAGCCATCGTCGATCTGACGGGCTTGATGCCCTTCCAGCACCCCGGCGACAACGGAGCCGGCGATGGGCAGGGTGGTCCCCTGCACCAGCGCCTCGTCCACGCCGCGGGCGGTCGCGATCACCAGGTCGTCGCCGTCGGGCGTCGGGGTCAGCATCCACACCACATCGGCGGCGCAGATCTGGAGAACCCGGTCGGCCAGGGTCGGGAGCGCAGCCTCGTACTGCGCGGACACCAGTGCCGACGTGAACTCGCTGGTCGCCGCGGCCCACGCCTGCCGCCGCTGGGTCTCGGCGAAAAGCCGTGCGTTCTCGATCGCCACCCCTGCGGTTGCCGCGAGAGCCGTCACGAGCTGTTCGTCTTCCTCGCTGAAGAGCCCGCTCCTCTGGTTGCTGAGGTAGAGGTTGCCGTAGATCTCATCGCGCACCCGGATCGGGACCCCGAGGAAGCTGGCCATCGGCGGGTGACCGGGAGGGAATCCCACCGACCTCTCGTCGTCCGACAGGACATCGAGTCGGATCGGATGCGGATTGTCGATCAGCGCACCCAGCACCCCGTAACCGCTCGGGAGCTCCCCGATCGCAGCGATTTCCTCCGCCGACATCCCGACATTGATGAACTGTTCGAGGCTGCCGTCCGGTGCCACCACACCGAGCGCACCGTAGCGGGCGTCAACCAGTTCCACCGCGGCGGCCACGATCCGCTCCAAGACCACAGCCAGATCGAGATGCTCGATCACGGCCTGATTGGCCTTCAGTAGCGAGCGCAGCCGCCCCTGCACGAGGAGCACGTCGCGCGCCTTCTCGACCAGGGTGTCGAGCGCAAGATCCAACTCGCCCCGCGGCTCATCCGGGAAGCTGACACCGTGGTTGCTCGACATCCGGTGTCGCCTCGACTAACGGGTTGGCCCATCTTGATCCGGATACGACTCCGGTCA
The DNA here is from genome assembly GCA_043779945.1 of Microbacteriaceae bacterium. Lineage (GTDB taxonomy): Bacteria > Actinomycetota > Actinomycetes > Actinomycetales > Microbacteriaceae > Lysinimonas. The sequence goes on along the minus strand of JAYWDH010000204.1, from coordinate 1,978 downwards.
GCGCAACAGTACGCCCCTCGTGCAACTAGCGGGACGATTTTCACCGGGTTGCCAACTCGGGACCTACGGCCCTGTGCGGCGGCTCCCGCCAGTGGGATGGTCGGACCTTTGAGACATCGCGCGGAGGGACCGGTTCTATTACATGAGCGACACCATCGTCGTCGGGACGGACGACTCCGTCCCGAGCCGACAGGCAATCCGTTGGGGGGCGGCGCGAGCGCAGGCGCGGGGTGCCGATCTGCGGCTCGTCCACGTACTCGACGGGGTGGATACCCCGGCACCGCCCGATGCGAACGGCGCGGTCGAGACGCTGTTGCGGGCAGGCGAAGCGATCGCCCGAGAGGTCGCCAGCGAGATCCCGATCTCCTGGTGTATCGCCCGAGGCGACCCGCTCGAGGTGCTGTCGTCGACCACCGACGCCGATGGTCTCCTCGTGATCGGAACCCACAAGACCGGATTCATCCGCGGCACCCTGTTCGGCTCGCGCTTCCTGACACTCGTGCCGCGGGCGCAGAGCGCCGTCGCCTACATCCCCGATTTGGCGGGCAGCATCCGCGACGGGGTGGTGGTGGGGGTCCAAGATGGCGATGATCAGGTGATCGAGTTCGCGGCGCGCGAAGCGAGTGCCACCGCGCAGTCGTTGACACTTGTGCGCTCCCGTCCAGGTGGCCTCGGCGAGTTCGACGGCGAGATGATCCGCGCCATCTCCATCGCGAAGTCGGTCGACGCGTCGCTGCCGATCCGCAGCCGGCGTTCCGTGCGGCCCCTAGCCGCCGGCCTGGTGGAGGCCGCGGCACGCTCGAGCCTGCTGGTCGTGCCGCACGCGACGGATTCTGCGTCTGTGGCGCTCGCCCTAGACGTGCTGCTCAACATCCCGAGCCCCACGCTGGTGACTCGGCCCTAGTCGAGCCCGACTCGTGCGCGCGGGGCGAAGATTCGGCCGCGGATCTCGCTTGCCATGATGCGGACGTAGACATACACCTCGACGGGAATCCAGTCCGGGAAAATCAACAGGTCGGCGGCTTCACGACCGGCTTCGTCATCGATCACCTGCGCGATGCCGTTGACGACCACGCTCCAGGTGCCGAGTTCGGTGCGGTCGTCCACCTCGAACGCGACGTGCGGGTTCGCGATTAACTCGGCGAGCTTCGTGCCGACGGCGGTGCGAAAGACGATCGTCTCGCCGTCCAGCCGGAAGTCGACCGGAAAGATGCCGGGGCGGCCGTCGAGGCTGACACCGAGGTGCCCGAAAGTCGCTCGCTTGAGGAGATCCCAGCTCGCTCGATCCGACAACTCGGTCACCGGGCCCTGCGGGGATGCTCTGTGTTCGATATGCTCATGCGCCACGGGTGGCCTCTCTCTCGCGCTCAGCAGACCAGTTGAGCCGCGGCATCCACAGGGCCGGAAGTCCCGTCATCGAGGGGATCTCCGCCTCAGGACCTTCGACTCTGGGGGTCGATAACCGACGCGAAAAGACTGAATACATGACACTCACGATCGGCGTCGTCACCGAGACGGCTGCACGAGAACGACGCGTGGCCCTCGACCCCAGCGCGGTCGCGCGGCTCGTCGCCGCTGGCCGCAACGTGCTGATCGAAGTGGGTGCGGGCACCGCCGCATCGTTCCCGGATGCGGCATATGCGGCAGCTGGCGCGACCCTCGAGAGCCACGCGAATGTCGTTGCGGGCTGCGATGTGCTGGCCGTTGTGCGGAATCCCTCCGAAGCTCTGATCACCGGCCTGCACGCAGGCCAACTGCTGATCGGCATGCTCGACCCTCGCAACAACCTCGCCACCGTCAGAGCCCTGAACGCGGCCCGAGTCACTGCCGCGGCATTCGAGCTGCTGCCGCGCACGGTGAGCCGAGCGCAGTCGATGGATGCCCTGAGTTCCCAGGCCAGTGCGGCTGGCTATCGTGCGGCACTCGTCGCCGCCGCGGCATTCGACCGCTATTTGCCGCTCATGATCACTGCCGCCGG
>JAYWDH010000203.1:0-3585 GCA_043779945.1 Microbacteriaceae bacterium | reverse complement strand
GGATCGGTCGCGCCTCCGCCCATCGCGCGAGCCTCGGCACCGCGTTCTTGGGACTCGGCGCCGCGATCCTGGTTGGCCTCCGGGCTGTCTACGGGGTGAGCTGGTTTGTCGCGCTTTGGGGCGTCTACCCTCAGCCGCTCGCCGCCGCGGCCGCCTGGATCGTGCTCGGCGCTGTCATCGCCGGCGCCATCGTCACCTCGCGGGTGATCGGCGACCGCCTTCCCGACTGGATGTTCGGCCTCTTCCTCACCGGGCTGCTGGTCGCCGTCGCCCTCGACGTGATCGCCGTGTGGCCGTTACACGACATCGGTCGCAACGCCACGGCAGCCCTCGCGGCCGGCATGGCCCTGCTGGTGGTCGTCACCTTGCGCGGCTCGACCGAGATCCTGATCGCAGCAGCTGTGCTCGGCGCCGGGCTCGCGGTTGCGATGTTCCTGGACGCCCCGCCGGTGGCCGACATCACCAGCGACTGGATCGCGCCGCAGATTACCGCGATCGCCTCGGCCGTGCTCCCGGCTGTGATCGGCGTCACGATTGTCACCAGCTTCCGCCGGATGGTGCAGGTCGAACTCGACCGCGTGCTCGTGCAGTCCACCGTCTCCGCGCCGCGCTACGCGGTCGGCATGCTCGCCTCCGAGGAACTCGCCCGCCTCGACCTGACCGCCGAGGAACTGCTCGAATCGATCGCCGGCAAGAAGACGCCGCTTCCACTCGCGCCGAAGATGGCCTCGGTAGCGGCCTCTTTGGCCACCGAGTTGCGTCTGCATCTCATCGAGGGCCGCCGCGAAACCTGGCTGTACCACGCGGTCAGCGAGTCCGAGATGCTCGGCAAGTCGGTCACGCTTGCCGACAAGTCGAGCCTCGCCGGACTGCTCGACCCGATTCAACGCGACGGCCTGTTGGCGGCCGCATGGCTCCTGGTCGGCGACACGCTCACCTCCAACGCGAATCGCACGGTGAGCCTGCAGGTCGGGCCCGTCGTGCCGGGCGACGATCCGGTCCCGAACCACAAGATCCTGATCCCGATCACGATCACGACGACCGGTGTGGCACGGAATCGTGTCGATCCGTCGATCTGGGACGCCCTGGGTCGCGTCGGGCACTATTCTGACCACACCCAGGACTCCAGCCTGCGCGTCGACATCAAGTGCCTCGTCGACAACCCGGCCGACGTCTGATCTGATCGACGTGGCCTGCCACACAACTTCGTCACCCCTCACCGCGCAGCACCTACGAAAGGAGAGCCGACGTGGCTCCCATCCGTCTCGCACTCGTCGATGACCACAAGATGCTTCTCGGCGCTCTCACCGAGTGGATCCGCAACGCCGCAGACGACATCTCGATGGTCGCGGCTCTCTCCACGTGGCCAGAACTGCTGACGCACCCCGAGTTCCCGGTGGACGTCGTGCTGCTCGACCTCGACCTCAAGGACAACATCCCCGTCGCCCTGAAGATCTCGACGCTCAAGACCACCGGCGTGAAGGTCGTGCTGATGAGCACGTACTCGGAGCCCAACGTGGTTCGGGAGGCGCTCGGTGCTGGAGCACTCGGCTACTTGGTGAAGAGCGAGGATGCCGGCATGATCGTCGAGGCGATCCGGGCGGCCTTCAAGGGTGAGAGCTTTGTCTCGGCCGAGCTGGACCTCGCGCTCAACGCCGCTGACGTCGGCGGAGCGCCCAAACTGAGCGCCCAAGAGCGTCGCGTCATGGCTCTCTACGGCGGCGGTGAACCGGTCAAGTCGGTGGCCTACCAACTCGGCATCTCTGAAGAGACAGCGAAGAGCTATCTCAAGCGCATCCGGGAGAAGTACCGCGTCGCAGGCATCGATGTCGGCACCAAGGTGGCGCTGCGGAAGCGCGCGATCCAGGACGGCATCCTGATCCAGGATGTCGTGGACAACCTCAGCTTCTAGGCCGGGCGCGGCAAACTAACAGCCGGTGAGGAGCCCGGTCATCAAGGCGCTTCAGATTGCGCGATGGCCACTCGCCGTCGTTCGCTTCCCCAGCTACCCGGAGTCCCCGGCGTCGGCCCGAGTGGGCGCCGGTGCCGAGGCCGGCAGCGTCGCAGGCTCGCCGAACGGCCACACCCTCGGCAGCCAGTCGGCGTCCTCGTCGAGCACGAAGTCGGCACGTGAGCGCAGCAGTCCCAGCAGCGCGTCGACGGCCCAGATCAGCATCACCACGTAGAGCAGGTTGCGGGCGCTGAGCACCAGCAGCGCGATGGCATGGAGCCGCAGCAGCTCCTGGTAGAGGTCGGGGTAGATGAGCTGCGTGAGAGCCGCGATGAGCAGTGCGAGCATTGCCGGCACGCGGAATGACATTCCGCGTCCGGTCGCCGCCGTTGACAGCCCGAAGACGATCGGGACGGCCAACCAGGTCACGAACTGCGGCGAACCGACCTTGTTGAAGAGGATGAGCGAGGTCGTGATCCCGAGGGCAAGCGGCGGCAACAGCTCGGCGGCCGCGGTGCCACGCCGGGTCACAGTGACTGCCAGCACGAGCAGCGCGACGACCGCGGCCGCGAGCAGCGGGGTCGCAATGGCGGCCGCCACCTCCACTCCCGGCCCGTGGAGCTGGTAGGTGAGGATCTTGTTGTCGTAGTAAACGGTCGTCTGACCGGGGTGGAAGAAGGCGTCCCACATCCAGAAAGTGCCGAGGCCCGACTCGATCTGTAGGCCACGACCGGTCTGCTGGGTCACAAAGCTGAACAGGTACTTCCCGCCGCCCAGAGCCACGGCGATTATGACGATGACGACCGAGGCCGCGACGACCCAGATCGCGAAGCGGACGCGCTCGCGGATGGCGATGAGCGCGGCAGCGATCAGGGCCGCGGGCCAGACCTTGATCCAGGTCGCGACCGCGAGCAGCACCCCGGCCAACCGGGGAGCCGTCGCGAGGCAGAGCAAGCCCACGATCGCCACCGGCGCAGTGATCGAGTCGATGCGGCCGAGAGCCACGGGCCCGAGCAGCCCGAGTAGCCCGAGCCACCACCAGGCGACGTGAGCGACGCGGCGGTCGCGACCGAACGCCATGATCACGGAAAAGCCGGCAACGTCTACCAGCGTGACCAAGGAGAGCCACACGCTGTCGTAGTGGAGCGGGCCGAAGGCGTAGGCGACGACCATCGGGAGCAGCGCGACGATCGGATAGACCCACGAGGTGTCGAGACCGACCCAGTGGTGCGCGACGATTCCGTTTTCGACCCAGAACTTGTAGACAAGACTCACGTCACCGAGCGGGAGTCCCGGACCGGCCAATCCCTGCACACCGAGCCAGAAATGCACGAGCACGAAGGCACCCCAGAGCACGATCGGGCTCCCGACGATTGTCGCGAAGGCTGCACGCACGCCGCGCGGTCGCGAGGCGGCGTCCGTCATCATGCCAGGATAACCGGCTCGCACCGACGGGCCGATCAGCGCGCCGACAGGAGCCGCCCGACTACGCCGGGGAGCGCGGCCGTCAGGTCGAGGATCGTGAGCGGGCCGCCCGCGCTGGCGACCTCCGCGGCGAGACCATGGAGCACCGCCCCGGTCGCGGCCAGCTGCGCGAGCACGCCCGAATCGGCGGCAAGTTCCTCGTGGTGCGT
>JAYWDH010000202.1:0-3624 GCA_043779945.1 Microbacteriaceae bacterium | reverse complement strand
ACGACGGACTCAGTACCCCCGCCACGATCGCCGCCGCCGCCCACCTGCTACCTGCTGATGCGCAGCTGGTGGAACTTCCCGGTGCAACCCACGCGCAGTTCGGCGACTACGGCCTGCAGCCCGACGACGGGACGGCAGCGGCTGGCGCCACCGACGCACGGGCGAAGCGCGAGATCACGGCAGCTGTGCTCGCGTTCCTCGGCCGATAAAACAGTTGCGGCGGACGGTCTAGACCTCGCGCGACTTCGGCGAACTCGCCTCGGTAAGAGTCGGATCGGTCAGCACAACGCCCTGCAGCGCCGCGTCAATCCGCGCCATCATCTCGGCGGGGATGACGACCCCGGATGCCGTGACGTTTTCGGCGACCTGCTCGGGTCGCGATGCCCCGATGATCGCCGCCGCGACGTTCGGATTCTGCAGAACCCAAGCCACCGCCAACTGCGCCATCGACAACTCGAGCTCGGCCGCGATCGGGACGAGCCCCTGCACCGCTGTGAGCACCTCCTCGCGGAGGTAGCTCTTCACCATGTCGGCGCCGCCCTTGCTGTCGGTGGCTCGCGAACCCTCGGGGGCTGGCTGACCGGGCAGGTACTTACCGGTCAGCACCCCCTGCGCGATCGGCGACCAGACGATCTGGGAGATCCCCAGCTCGACGGAGGTCGGCACCACCTCGGCTTCGATGACGCGGTAGAGCGCCGAGTACTGCGGCTGGTTCGAGATCAGCTGGATGCCGAGCTCCTTCGCGAGCTCCGCTCCGGCCCGCAGCTGGGGAGCCGACCACTCGCTGACGCCGATGTACAGCGCCTTGCCTTGCCGCACGACGTCGGCGAAAGCCTGCATGGTCTCCTCGAGCGGGGTCTCGGCGTCGTAGCGGTGCGCCTGATACAGGTCGACGTAGTCCGTGCGGAGGCGGGTCAGCGAGCCCTCGATGGACTCCATGATGTGCTTACGTGACAGCCCGGTGTCGTTGTGCCCGCGCGGGCCGGTCGGAAAGTAGACCTTCGTGAAGATCTCCAGGCTCTGGCGTCGTTCCCCCACCAGCGCATTGCCGAGCACGGTCTCCGCGGCGGTGTTCGCGTACACATCCGCGGTGTCGAAAGTCGTGATGCCCGAATCAAGGGCCGCACGAACGCACGCTGTCGCGGTCTCGTTCTCGACCTGCGATCCGTGAGTGAGCCAGTTGCCGTAGGTGATCTCGGAGATCTTGAGGCCCGAGTTGCCGAGGTAGCGGAAATCCATAAAAACCAGCCTACGGCGCGGCGGAAAGCGGCGCCGTCGACGACCGGATCACGAGGTGGGTCGCGAGTTCGATCCGCTTGGGTGCCGGATCGCCCGACGCCAAGCGGAACAGCGTGCGCACCGCCGCCTCGCCGATCTGCAGGATCGGCTGGTGCACAGTGGTGAGCGGCGGGGCGGAGCTCGCGGCGATCCCGGTGTTATCGAAGCCGACCAGGCTGAGCTGCTCCGGCACCGAGATCCGCAGCCGACGAGCCGCCTCCAGCACTCCGAGAGCGGCGAGATCGCACGCGGCGAAGATGGCGGTCGGTCGCGGCCGACGGCTCAGGAACTGCGTCGCGGCGTCGAATCCGTGCTTGAAAGTAAAACTTCCATGCAGCACGAGACCCGGATCGAAGGCGATGTCCGCCTGGTGGAGGGCCGCCATGTAGCCGTGCTGGCGAGCGATGTTGCAGGCGATCTGAGGGGGTCCGCCGATGTACGCGATCCGACGATGACCGAGCTCGACCAGATGCCGTGTCGCCTCGACCCCACCCGCCCAGTTGGTGGCTCCGATGTTGTAGACGGAGGTCCGCGGTTCGTCGAGCGGATCGACGAGCACGAGCGGCAGACCCACGGCACGCAGTGCTTCGGCCCGGGCTTTCGAGTACTTGGCGGTGACTTCGATTACGCCAACCCGTCCGGCGCGCGCGAGCTTCTGCGCCCAGGCGAGAGCATCGTCGTCGACCACCGCGTGCAGCAGTCGCACCACCAAACCGGCGCTCGCCGCTTCGACAGCACCGCTCGCTCCATCAAGGAATGTGCCGTTGTACGGATGGTGCATGCTCTCGAGGAGCACCTCGACCAGCGGTTCGCCGACCCCGCGGAACGGGCGCTGACGCTCGGCGATCGCCACGTAGCCCGCGCGCTCGACCGCCTTCTCGACAGCCAGACGCGTTGCCGCTCCGACGCCTGCGCGGCCGTTGACGACTTTCGACACGGTGGCAGGCGAAACCCCTGCTTCTTGGGCCACTCGAGCCAAGGTCACGCGGCCTGCCACAGCAACTCCTTGCGGTTGGCGGATCGCTTCGTTGTGGCCCGCGCGAATGTCACATTATGCGTTTACACATTTCGCAAAAGTTTTACGAAAATTTTTCGTGACATCGTTACTGACCTGTAATCAATCAAGGCTCTGTTCGACTTTCGGTCAAACTAACGTCGAAACGGTTCCATCCCCACCACCAACAGCGCGGAGTAATCCGCACACAAGAAAGGCAACGACGCCTGTGAACAAGAAAATGATTGGTATCGCCGTGCTGGCAGCGGCAAGCCTGATCGCATTGGCCGGATGTTCTGGAGGAGCGGGCGGTGGCAGCACCACCGCCGCCGCCGCGAAGCGCGCGTGCGTGATCCTTCCCGACGCAGCATCCTCGAACCGCTGGGAGAACGGCGACCATCAGGCGCTCCAGGCCTCGCTGACCAAGGGAGGCTTTGCGGCCGATATCCAGAATGCTCTGGGTGACACGGCTAAATACGCGACCATCGCGCAGCAGCAGCTCACCAAGGGCTGCGGCGTGTTCATCCTCGTCGACTACAACGGTGCGGGGATCCAGGTTGCCCAGAAGGCCAAGGCCCAGGGTATCCCGGTGATCGCATACGATCGCCCGATCGCTGGCGCTGACTACTACGTCTCGTTCGACAACTTCCACGTCGGTGAGCTCGAGGGTCAGATGATCGTCGACGGCCTGAAGACCGCAGGCAAGGACGCGAAGACCGCCAAGGTCGTCTACGTCGGCGGAGACCCGACAGACGGTAACGCCAAGCAGTTCCACGATGGCGCTGACAGCATCATGAGCAAAGCGGGAATCAAGCCGGTATTCGAGACGCAGGGCACCTGGGATGGCGCCAAGGCTGGCACGTTCTTCGAGCAGGCCTACACGGCTCTCGCGGGCAACATCGACGCTGTCTGGGTCGCCAACGATAACAACGCCGCGAGCGTCATCACGATTCTGGACAAGAACGGCAAGAAGGTCCCGGTGAGCGGTCAGGATGCCAGCCCCGCTGGTCTCCAGAACGTCCTGCTCGGCAAGCAGACCGGCACGGTATACAAGCCGTTCAAGCTGGAAGCTGACCAGGCCTCGAGCCTTGCCATCGACCTGCTGAACGGCAAGAAGCCGACTGCTCCCAAGAAGGCAGCCGACGGCACGCCGTTCTTCGCCGAAGACCCGATCTCAACCGACGCCGCGGGTGTCGAGAAGGTCGTGACGGATGGCAACGCGAAGGCGTCCGACATTTGCACCACAGCGGAGCTCCAGGCGCTGTGTGCCAAGTACGGCGTCAAGTAGTTCCCGTGTGATCAGGCCGTGGGGGGGGGGGGGGGGGGGCGGGGGGGGCCCGGGGGGGGGGGGG
>JAYWDH010000201.1:0-10369 GCA_043779945.1 Microbacteriaceae bacterium | reverse complement strand
CCTGCGCGCGCTTCAGTTCCCCTGTGCCCTCGCGCAGCAGCCGGCGCCAGTGCCGGATCATGCCGGTCTGGCCGAGCGTGAACGAGACGAAAACGCCGATGATGTACAGCTGGATCAGCGAGGTGACGCTGGCACGGTAGACGATCAGGATGATGATGGCGGTCGCCGCGAGGGCCAACACGCCGTTCGAGTAAATCAGGCGGTCGCCGCGAGTTGCGAGCGACTTGGGCGCGTAACGGTCGGTCGCCAGCACCGAACCGAGCAGCGGAAACCCGTTGAACGCGGTGTTGGCCGCGAGCAGCAGCACCGCGGCGGTGGCTGCCTGGATGACGAAGAACGGGACCGTGTTGTTGCCGAACACCGCGGCCGCAATCTGCGCGATCACGCTGCGCTGCGGCGCGGTAGCGCAGTCCACGAAGCCCACCAGGTTGCAGGTGTCCTCCACGTAGTGCACTCCGGAGACGAGAGCAACGGTGATGAGGCCGACGAAGAGGACGATCGCGATGCTGCCCATGGCCACGAGCGTCAACTGCGCGTTCTTAATCTTCGGGCGACGGAACGCCTGCACGCCGTTCGAGATCGCCTCAACACCGGTGAGGGCGGAACATCCGCTCGAGAATGCTCGCAACAGCAACAGGATGACGGCGGCCTGCGCAATCGACTGGCTCTTGACGGCGAAGTGGGCGGTCTCAGCGACCGGGGCGTCGCCGGATGCCGTGCGGATCAACGCGACGATGATCATGATCGCGATGCTTGCGATGAACAGATAGGTCGGCACGGCGAACGCCTTGCTCGACTCGCGCACCCCGCGAAGGTTGACTGCGGCCAAGATGACCACGAACATCACGGCCAGCTCGATGCGGAAGTTGTTGAGCGTCGGCAGGGCCGAGATGATGTTGTCGACGCCGGAGGCCACTGAGACGGCCACAGTCATGATGTAGTCGACGAGCAGGGCGGAAGCCACGACGAGGCCGGCCTTCTCGCCCAAGTTCTTGCTCGCGACCTCGTAGTCACCGCCCCCGCTCGGGTAAGCCTTGATCAGCAGACGGTACGAGACGACCACCACAATGAGCAGCAGTACGACTGCGCCGGCCACCCACGGGGTGAATGCCAGGAACGACAGCCCGCCGATCAGAAGGATCAGCAAAAGCTCCTGCGGGGCATACGCCACGGAGGAGAGCGGGTCACTCGCGAAAATCGGAAGCGCCAAGTGCTTCGGGAGCAATTGCCCCTCGAGCTTGACGGAAGGAAGCGGATCTCCGATGAGCCAGCGCTTGGGCGACCGTGCCTCTTGCGGAGACCGGGCGTGGTCATTCACGAGGGGAGAGCGTACACCGGCAGCAAAAGCTGTGCGTTTCCCGCGCCTAACCGGTGAGCGAGAGCGTCTACTCCGATGTTTTTCTGCCACGTATGGTGTCACCGATGTCGCGTCTCAGCTCGGTCAACCGGGTCGTCAGCAGAGCGACGACGGCGGGCTGAAGCCGCCCGTTCGCTACCTCGATGCGAAGATCCGCGCGCAACTGCTGACGGAAGTCGTTGATCGCCGCCTCCGCGTCGCGGAGGGCTATCCGGGACTGCACCCGCGGGTCATCGCCTGCCCCTGTGTGAGATGCCCCGGTTTTTGGCGTCCCGGTGTCCGACGCTCCGGTGTCCGACGCTCCGGTGTCATGGGCGCGCTCGCGACTGCCCTCGGTCCCCGTCCCCATCTCCGCCCACGATCCCAGTCCCGATCTCGTGTCGGTACGGGCGTCGCGCGCAGCTGCGGCGAGATCCGCGCGGAGGGTCTTCATCGCGTTGTTAACTGACGTGCGCACCTCGTTCGCGAGCCGACGCACCGAGTCGCTCAGTTCATCTTCGATCCCCCCGAGCTCGCCCTCCCGGCTACGCAGCTCGAGGCGCCCGGAGTCCGTGATCGAGTAGATGGTCTTGCGACCCTCCGACTCCTTGCTGACCAGCCCGTCTCCCTGGAGCTTCGACAGCCGAGGGTAGATGGTGCCAGCGCTCGGCACATATGTGCCGCCGAAACGATCGCTGAGGGCCTGGATGAGCTCGTAGCCGTGCATTGGCCGCTCGGCGAGGAGGCTCAGCAGGTAGAGGCGCAGCTGTCCGTGGGCGAAGACGGGCTGGGTCATGCGGAGTCCGCTCTACTGTTTGCGGCGGTGCGCGCGGTGTGCAGCACGCTGACGTTGCCGCTCACCGTGTTCGCCCGGAAATCTAGCCACTGCCCGTCGAGTTCGCCGTACTTGCTCGAGTAGCGGCCGTGGATGCCACTGATCTCGGCGTCATCGAGCTGCAGCCGCCCGTTGACGGTGTTGATTGTGTATGCCACCGGGACGCCAGCATCCAGTCGGGCCATGATCGATCCGCTGACGGTGCTCAGACGCAGCTTGTCTGGGCTGCCGCTGATGTCGGCGAACACGTCGCCGCTCACGCTGTCACTGGTCATGGAGCTGATGGCGCCCGACACGGTCACGTCGCCGTTGATGGCATGCACAGCGAGCTTTCCCGTGTGGTTCCGCACTGCGATCTCGCCGCTGACCGAGTTGATCTGGATGTCTCCACTCAGCCCGTCGAGCACGAGGTCTCCGTTCACCGTGCTGATCGTGGCGTCGCCGTGGATACCGCTGACGAGCGCGTCCGCGTTGACGACGCCGAACTTCAGGCGGATGCTGCGGGGAACCATAATGCTCAGATCTGCGCGCGCAGTCCCGCGAAACGATTTGAAGACGTCCAGCCAGTTGTCCCAATTGAGCTGCGGGTGGTCGATCTCCAGGGTGTCACCCTCGACCGAGACCTTGAGCTGGCGACCCGACACCGAGTGGATTTCGACCCGCACGCCCGGCTCGTCGTGGCCGACGATGTCGACCTGGCCGCTGATCAGGCCGACCTTCAGCTTGCGGATATTTTCGACGTCGATCGTTTTGGGGCCGTCGACCAGCCATTTTTCCTGGGCCACGATGGCCTCCTTTCTCGCGATATATCGCGTGTACTGCAAGTCACGATATATCGCGAGTTCTCGGAGCGCAAGTGTCGGCAACCGCACCGAGTAGTTTCCGAAATGCAGGAGTTCATGTGGCAGAAGTTGGCGTAGTTGCCACTCCGGCATCACCAGCCTCACCGACTCCTGCATTTCGGAAAAAACACCGGATGGCGCGGGCTAGACCGTGACGTGGGGTCAACCGAGTGCGCGACGCGATGCGCCTCTACGCGGGGCGCGAGCTTTCGTAGGCACACCGGGTGGGCATCCGGCGGTAGCGGTCGCGCAGGAGGACGGCGATCACGGGGTCACCGCCTGGCGCTTCGGCGCCTTGGGCGCCCTCGGCGCTCTCGGCGTCTCCGGGATTTGGAACATCGGCAGCGTCACGTTCACCATCGGTCCGATCAGGAGGGCGAAGGCGACCGTCCCGATACCGAACTGGCCCCCCAACGCGACCCCGACGAGAAGGACCGCGATCTCGATGCCGGTGCGCACGATCCAGATGTGCCATCCGGTCCGACGGTGCAGACCGGTCATGAGTCCGTCGCGCGGGCCAGGCCCAAGGCGCGCGCCGATGTAGAGGCCGGTGGCGACGGCCACGAGTGCGAGGCCACCAGCGAACACGAGAGCCTGCACCGCGGGGGCGGTCTGCTGCGGGATCACGCTCAGCCCGAATTGCGCGCTGGTGCCGATCACAAGCACGTTCGCCACCGTCCCGACGCCGACCCGCACCCGGATCGGGATCCAGAGCAGCAGCACGAGCGCTCCGAGGATGTTGGTTACCAGTCCGAAAGGGATTCCGGTGCGGAGCGAGATGCCCTGCGACAGCACGTCCCAGGGAGCGATGCCGATGCCGGCGCGCACCATGAGCGCCAGACCGATCCCGTAGAGGAAGAGGCCAATCGCGAGTTGCCCGATGCGGCGCGTCCAAATAGCCCGGCGCCCGGTGAAGCGGCCGGCGAATTGGGCGCTGCGCGAGGCAGCGGTTGCGGTCATGGGGCAAGCCAATCTCTCAATTGGACTTCTGTGAAGAGGCCAATACGGCTAGCCTGGCCTTATGGTGAACCTGTCGGCGCGCGCTTTGGCCTCCATTTTGGGCATCTGGCGTCTCTCTGCGACTCCGGCGTATGCGGCGCTCGCCGACCGTATCCGGCTCCTGGTGCTCGACGGGCGACTTGCGCTCGGCACCCGGCTGCCTGCGGAGCGGGAACTCGCCGCGCAACTTTCCCTGAGCCGCACGACGATTTCGGCCGCCTACGCCGAGCTCCGCGACTCCGGCTACCTCGAGAGCTTGCGCGGTTCGGGCAGCGTGGTTCGCCTGCCGAACCGCGGCGCAGTGCCGCTCGAGACGGCCGCGCCGCCCGAGTTCCTCGACTTCAGCAAGGCAACGCTTCCTGCTGACCCCGCGGTGGCGGCCGCGGCCGAGCGTGCCGCCGCGCTGCTGCCCTCGTACCTCGGCGAGTCCGGTTTCGACCCGATCGGCCTGCGCGCGTTGCGCCAGGCGCTCGCCGACCGCTACACCGCACGCGGCCTGCCAACGGATGCCGACGAGCTGATGATAACCGTCGGCGCCCAGCATGCCATCGGCCTGTTGGCCCGCACGCTGCTGGCCCGCGGTGATCGCGCCGTCGTGGAATCGCCAACATACCCGCACGCTTCCGAAGCCCTCCGGGCCAACGGCGCGCGCCTCGTGCCAGTCGCCGTCACCACAGACGAAGGCTGGGACGAGCTCGGTCTCGAGCAGGCCTTTCAACGCACCAGTCCCACCCTCGGCTACCTGATGCCTGACAACCACAACCCGACCGGGCGCTCGATGTCCGCCGAGTTCCGCGAGCGCACAGCCGCGCTCGCGGCGCAGCAGGGGACCACGCTCATCGCCGACGAGACGATGGGTGAGCTGGGCTTTTCCCACCTCGGCCCGGATGCACCGCTGGCGCCGCCGTTCGCCGTGCACGGCCGCGCCGTCACCGTCGGCTCGGTCGGCAAGACCGTCTGGGGCGGCCTGAGGATTGGATGGATCCGCGCCGACCGCGAGCTGATCCAGCGCGTCGCCCGGCTGCGCTACTCGAGCGACCTCGGCACGCCGATCCTGGACCAGCTGGTCGTGCTGGACCTGCTGAGCGACTACGACCGGATCCTCGCCGATCGCCGCGCCTATCTGCGGGCCGGCCGGGACCACCTGCTTCGGCGCCTTCGCGAGCGCCTTCCCGAGTGGACGCTCCCCGAGCCCGACGGAGGACTCACCCTCTGGGTCAACCTGGGCGCTCCGGTCAGCTCGCAGCTCGCGCTCGCCGCCCGTAGCGAGGGGCTCGTCATCGCGGCCGGTCCACGCTTCGGGATGAACGGCGTCTTCGAACGCTTTCTCCGCGTGCCGTACAGCCACCCGCCCGAGCTCATCGACCGGGCCGTGGAGGCCCTGGCTGCCGCGTGGATTGGGGTGGGGCAGCATCCGGTCGGGATCGGCCATGAAGATCTCGCCGAGGTCGTGTAGCTCTCAAAGGAGTACTGGCCCTGGTCCCGTGGCTTTCATCCCCCGGGAGTACAGGCACTCAGAAACGAGTTGTCATACTTACTAAACAACCCGGGGAGTATCCACGTGCATCTGCTGTCCGTCTTCAGCCTGCGTAATCGCGCACTGATCGCTCTCATCACCATCGTGGTGGCGGTTTTCGGCGGAATCTCGCTGACACTCTTCAAACAGGAGCTGATCCCGTCCCTGTCGCTCCCCTCGGTATTCATCGTCACGACCTACCCCGGCGCCTCGCCGGACGTGGTGAGCAAGGACATCTCGACGCCGATCGAAAGCGCGATTCAGGGCATCGAGAACCTCGACTCGACCACCGCCACCTCGAACACCGGCACCTCGACGATCACGGCGTCGTTCACGTACGGCACGAGCATCGCGAGTTCTGAGCAGAAGGTGCAACTCGCGATCGACCGGATCTCGACCACGCTGCCCAGCGGCGTCACCCCCCAGGTCATCACATTCAGCCTCAGCGACCTGCCAGTCATCCAGCTCGCCGTCACCAGTGATCTCGACCCACACATCCTCGCCTCGAAGCTCTCGACGGTCACCGTCACCAACCTCAAGCAGCTCAGCGGAGTCAGTGATGTCACTCTGCTGGGCGACGCGTCGCAGCGTGTGACCATCGCCCCGGATGCCAACACCCTCACCAAGGACGGCCTCAGCATCCAGTCGATCAAGTCGGCGCTCACGGCGAACGGCACCCTGCTCGCCAGCGGATCGATCACCGAGAACGGCAAGACGCTCACCGTGCAGTCCGGGCAGAGGCTGACATCGACGGCCGAGATCGCCGGGCTTCCGGTATTTGGCGGCCGGCTCGCCACCCCTCCGACCATCGCGGACCTGGGAACGGTCGCGCTCGTCGACAACCCGGTCAGCGGCTACTCGAGTGTCAACGGCAAGCCAGCCGTCTCGCTGAACATCACGAAGACGGCGGCCGGCAACACGGTCACGGTCTCGAAGACGGTGCGTGACGACATCTCGGCGCTCGAGAAGCAACTCGGCGCAAACACGAAGTTCACCGTCGTCGCGGACCAGGCGCCCTCGATTACCACCTCGATCAACAGTCTCGCGGAGGAGGGCGGGCTTGGCCTGGTCTTCGCGGTGATCGTGATCTTCTTCTTCCTCTTCTCGGTGCGCTCGACGCTCGTGACAGCCATCTCGATCCCGGTCTCGGTGTTCATCACCTTCCTGGGGATGACGGCGGCAAACTATTCACTGAACGTCATCACGCTGGCCGCGCTCACGATTGCGATCGGGCGCGTGGTCGATGACTCAATCGTGGTCATCGAGAACATCAAGAGACACATCGGCCTGGGCGAGCCCAAGCTGGAGGCGATCAAGACCGCGGTGCGCGAGGTCGCGGTCGCGGTCACCGCCTCCACGATCACAACCGTCGCCGTCTTCCTGCCGGTTGCCTTCGTCGGCGACATCACGGGCGAGCTTTTCCGTCCGTTCGCGCTCACTGTGACCATGGCGCTTCTCTCCTCGCTGTTCGTCGCGCTGACGATCGTGCCGGTATTGGCCTACTGGTTCCTCGGCACCCCCAAGACCGCGCACAAGCACGCCGAGGGCGAGCCGACGCCGCAGAGTGCCCGCCAGCTCTCGAGCAGCGCCGAGTTGGAGCGGCCTACCCTGCTTCAGCGCGCGTACCTGCCGGTGATTCGGTGGACCCTCAAGTTCCCGGCCATCGTGCTCGTGCTTGCGTTGCTGATCCTGGCTGGCAGCGGGCTCGCCGCGAGCGGACTCAAGACCAACTTCATCGGCAATAGCGGCCAGAACACGCTGACCGTGAGCCAGACCTTGCCGCTTGGCACCAGCCTCGAGGCGCAGAACTCCGCATCCCAGGTCGTCGAGAAGAAGCTGAAGAACATCCCGGGCGTTCAGACCGTGCTGTTGACGATCGGATCGGGCGGCAGCTCCCTGCGCGCCGCCTTCTCCGGCGGCGGGTCGAGCACCTTCTCCCTCACCACCGATTCCAATGCTGACCAGGCGAAGTTGCAGAACACGATCACCCAAGAGCTCAAGACGATCACGGGCCAGGGCGATATCAAGGTGCAGGCGGCATCCGGCGGCTTCGCGTCCTCGAACATCCAGATCAACATCACGGCGGGAAGCGACGCGGATCTGCGGAAGGCCAGCGACGGCGTCCTGGCGAAGGTCTCGAAGCTATCTGTGGTTTCGCAGGCGACCAGCAATCTCTCGGCCTCGCTGCCATACCTTGCCGTGCAGATCGACCGCGCGAAGGCCGCAGCAGACGGGCTCAGCGAGCAGGCAGTCGGCGGCATCGTCACGCAGGCGATGAACCCGAGCGCGACGGGCACGATCGTGATCGACGAGAAGACCCTGTCGATCTACGTCGACAACCCGGCAGTACCGACCACGCAGGCCAACCTCGAGGCCTTCTCGATCCCGACGCTCAAGGGCAGCGTCCCGCTGTCGGATATCGCGACCGTTGCGACCGTGAACGGACCGTCGAGTATCACCACGATCAAGGGGCTCCGCAGCGCGACGCTGACCGTCGTCCCCGGCACCGACAACACCGGCAACGCCTCGGCGGTGGTGCAGGCTGCGGTCGACAAGGTGAAAGTGCCGGCTTCGGCAACCGTCACACTCGGCGGCGTCACCTCGCAGCAGAGCAACTCATTCCAGCAGCTGGGGCTCGCACTGCTGGCCGCGATCCTGATCGTCTACGTCGTCATGGTGGCGACGTTCAAGAGCCTGCGCCAGCCGCTGCTGCTGCTCGTTTCGATCCCGTTCGCGGCGACCGGCGCCATCGCTTTGCAGGTGATCTCGGGGGTGCCGCTCGGCGTCGCCTCGATCATCGGTCTGCTGATGCTGGTGGGCATCGTGGTCACCAACGCGATCGTCCTCGTCGACCTGATCAACCAGTACCGCACTCGCGGGATGAAGATCGGCGAGGCGATCATTAACGGCGCAGCGAGGCGTCTGCGCCCAATCCTGATGACGGCGGTCGCGACGATCGGCGCGCTGCTGCCACTCGGTCTCGGCCTCACAGGACATGGTGGCTTCATTTCGCAGCCGCTCGCCATCATCGTGATCGGTGGTCTGGTGTCGTCAACGATCCTGACTCTGCTCGTGCTGCCGGTGCTGTTCTACCTCGTCGAGGGTGCGGCGGAGCGTCGCGCGGAGTATCCGAAGCTGCTGCCGTCGATCCTGACTCGCGTGCTGGTGGTCGTGGGCAGCGTGCTGGTGGTCGTGGGGGCGCTGTTCCTGGGCGTCGCGATCACGGGCGGCCTCGCCAGCACCTCCATCGAAGCGCTGGCCGGGACGCGGGGCATCCCGATTGGACTGCTGCTGATGCTCGCGGCGCTGATCGTGTGGTTGGTGCGGAGTGCGCGGAACCGTCGCGCGCATCCGATCGTCGCGCCGACCCCGGATGTGCCTGCCAAAGCCGCGCCGGAACCGGATGCGCTTGGCGACGCCGCGCCGACCGCGGATGTGCTTGGCGACGCCGCGCCGGAACCGGCCCTCGCGCAATCGGCGTCAATCAAGTAACGTGGGACGGTCGGCTCACGACATTTCACGGGGTTTCTTCCCCGTTAGCACCACTGTTTAGTCGTGCGGGCCGGATCACCAGCGCATCCGCTGGCGAGGAATCCATTCAGGAAAACGGCCCCGGTCAACTACGCCCGGGTTCTCGTGGCGTGTGCCCTCCGTTGTTTTGTGCGGGCTTTGCGCTGCGCACTCTGTACAGAACACCGGAAAGTTCATATCAACATGCCCATCAACAAAAAGGGCGCGCCTGCTCGCGCCTCCCGTCCCTCGACCGGCTCGTCTGGGGCCTCCGTTCGCAAGTCCGGCAGCGTGAGCCCCAAGCACCGCGGTTACCGTCCGGATGAGGCTGGCGCTTCCACCGATCGCGAGCCCAAGAAGCGCTGGAATGCCGACGAGCGAGCCGCCCGCGGCCACTCGGAGCAGCGTCCGCGCGGCGCCGCACAGAGTCACGGCGCCCAGAGCAACTCCGCCCGAGTCGGCCGTGAGCGCGTCGAGCGCAGCGCCGACGGCCGCCCGAACTGGGAACCGAAGAAGGCATACGACGGAAGGCCGACCCATTCGGCCGCGCCGCAGCGTGACGACCGCGGCAACCGCCCGCAGCGCGGCTACGACGACCGTCCGGCCCGCTCGTATGGTGACCGCCCCCAGCGCGACGATGCCCGCCCCGCGCGCTCGTACGATGAGCGTCCGGCCCGCAGCTATGACCGCGACACGCGTCCGGCCGAGCGCACCGAGCGCCCCGCTAAGAGCTGGGATCGCGACAGCCGTCCGGCGCGCAGCAACGACGACCGTCCGGCCCGCAGCTATGACCGCGACAGCCGTCCGGCCCGAACCAACGATGACCGTCCTGCGCGTTCGTACGACCGCGATGCCCGCCCGGCCCGGTCCTATGACGACCGTCCGGCGCGCAGCTATGACCGCGACAGCCGTCCGGCTCGAACCAACGATGACCGTCCTGCGCTTTCGTACGACCGCGATGCCCGCCCGGCCCGGTCCTATGACGACCGTCCGGCGCGCAGCTACGACCGCGACGCGCGTCCGGCTCGCTCGAACGACGACCGTCCGGCTCGTCGTTTCGACAATGATCGTCCGGCCCGCTCCTTCGACCGCGACGCCGCGCCTCGCGTGCAGCACGACGACGTCGTGCTTGAGCGCCTGACCGCCCAGGCAGTCTCGGCCGGTGAGGTCGACGGTATCGGCTTCGGCGACCTCGGCCTCGGCCAGAACATCGTGCGTGTGCTCGCCGAGCTCGGTGCGGCGACGCCGTTCCCGATCCAGGCCGCGACGATCCCGGATGTTCTCGCCGGACGCGACGTGCTCGGTCGCGGTCGCACCGGCTCCGGCAAGAC
>JAYWDH010000200.1:0-25253 GCA_043779945.1 Microbacteriaceae bacterium | reverse complement strand
CGTCGTGGGTGGCCTCGAGCGCAGCAGCCAGCGGACGGACATCGACAGCGTGAGCGGCGGGATCACCGGCGGGCATCGGTGTCGCCGCGAGGGCGGCGAGCGCCGCCTCAGCGCCGAGCACCGCCACCAGGTGCCCCGCATCGCGGTCGCCAGGCTCGGCGATCCCGCTCCATGCCGCACGGGCGAAGCGATCGGCCAGCCCGTCCCGATCGAAATGCGCATCGTCGAGACTGACCGCGCGAATCAGCGGGGCCACCACCGTCTCCGCGAGCCCGAGAATGGTCATGAGGTCTCCTTCATTGTGCGGATCGTGCGCCGCATCATCGCGCGGCCTTCCGGAGGTAGAGCGCCCGGCCCACGTGGTCGGCGTCGGGTCGGGAGGTGCCGTCGAGGTCGCAGAGCGTCCAGGCGAGCCGAAGCACACGGTCGTAGCCCCGCATAGTGATGCCGCCGCGCTCAAGGGCACGGTCCAAGCCGACGGTGGCACCCTGCGCAGGGGCCCCCACCGGCGAGCGCAGCCACGCGCCAGCCACGTGAGCGTTCAGCCGCCAGGGGGTGTCGCACAGGCGGGCGGCCGCAGCATCCCGAGCCTGTTGGATGCGCGCCCGGGCCGAGGCTGTGTTAAGTCGCGGCCCGTGGTCGCGCAGCCTCAGCTGCGCCGCGGTGATGCGATGCACGTCCATGCGGATGTCGACCCGGTCGAGCAGCGGGCCGCTGAGTCGCCCGAGATAGCGACGAACGGCGAAGGGCGTGCACCGGCAGTCGCCATCTCGCGTGCCCGCGTTGCCGCACGGGCAGGGATTCGCGGCGAGTACAAGCTGGAAGCGGGCAGGAAAACGCGCTGTCGCGGTCGCCCGCGAGATCGCGATCACGCCAGATTCGAGCGGCTGCCTCAACGCGTCGAGGGCTGCGGGAGCGAACTCGGGGGCCTCGTCGAGGAACAGGACCCCGTGCGCTGCTCGCGCCGCCGCACCCGGTCGAATCACCCCGCTGCCCCCGCCGACGATTGCCGCCGCGCTGGCGGTATGGTGCGGCGCCTCGAGCGGAGGCCGGGTCGAGAGCGCACCCCGCACCGGAATCCCGGCTAGCGATCGGATCGACGCGACCTCAAGCGCCTGCTCGGTGCTGAGCTCAGGTAACAATCCCGGCAGACGCGAGGCGAGCATGGTCTTGCCAGCGCCGGGCGGACCGAGCAGGTAGACATGGTGTCCACCGGCTGCGGCGACCTGAATCGCCTCGACGGCATCCGGATTACCGATCACATCGGCCAGGTCGCCGTCATCATCCAGCACCGCAGCTGGCACCATCGGCATCAGCGGTTCAAGCGGAATCGGCTGCAGCTCTGCGCCGTGCCAAATCGCGGCATCCCGCAAAGAGATTACCGGGATCACGCGGGCACCCGGAACGAGCGAGGCTTCGTCGGCGTTGCCGGCTGGCACCAGTACGGTGTCGAATCCGGCCCGCACCGCCGCCAGAACGGCCGGCAGGATTCCCGCGAGGGGCCGGACGCGACCGTCTAGCCCCAGCTCGCCGAGGTGGACGACGCGCGCGACCGAGTCGGCGGACACTTGTCCGTCGGCGGCGAGGGCTGCGAGCGCGATCCCCAAGTCGAACCCAGACCCGTGTTTCGGCAATGCCGCGGGCGAGAGATTGACTGTCAGCTTGCGTGACGGCAGCGGGCAGCCCGAGTTGCCCGCGGCTGCGCGCACCCGATCGCGCGCCTCACCGAGAGCCGCGTCGGGCAATCCAATCAGGACAAACGACGGCAGGTTGTTGGAGATGTCAGCCTCGATCTCGACCACAGCACCGTCGAGGCCGAGCAGCGAAATCGCGTGCGCTCGCCCGATCGGCATCTCAGGCACCGCCCATCAGAACACCCGCTCGAGGTGCTCGACAATAGCGGGCAAATCGCGGGGTGCGATCACCGCGACGGCGTCGATCCGGATGTGACCAGCCCCGGGGTGCGCTTCGCACCACGCCCCCGCCAAGCGCCGCAATCGTGCCAACTTCGCCGACGTGATTGCCTCGAGTGGATGCCCGAACGCGACGCTCGAGCGCGTCTTGACCTCGACGAACACCGTCTCGTCGCCATCACGCAACACGAGGTCGATCTCACCTTGCGCGCACCGCCAGTTGCGGTCGAGAAGCGTCAGCCCACGCCGCAGCAGATGCCGCTCGGCGATGCGCTCACCGCGGGCGCCCAACTCATCTTTTGCTGCCATGTGAGGAGGCTCCCCGAACCGAGACCCTCGCGACGAACGAGGTCGAGATCCAGCAGAACTAGCGAGCCTTCGCGGCCTGTGGAGGACGCCCGATGACTGACCAGTCGATGACTGGCAGGATGTCAAGCATGCGACGCAGCTCCGGGCGAGTGACTCTCGTCATGCTCGGCGTAGTCATCGTTGTCACGGTCGCCCTGGGGATCCTATTCGGCACGGACCTGGTCTTCGCCTCGAGACCGATCCCTTTCCCGTTGATCGCCGGCGCGGCGGCCCTCGCCTGCCTTCTGATCCTTCGGCTGCGAACCGGGCCGGGCGGGCGGTCGTAGGCTCGACGCTGTGATCCTGCTCGCCGTGCTCCTCCTCGTCAACGCGGTCTTCAACGCCTTGGTCTGGCCGACGTTCTACCGCCGAGTGGCCAAAGACGAGCGCGCGCACGGGACCGACGGCAAGCCGACGCGGTTCCTCATCGTGCACACTGTGCTGATCGGCGCTGCCCTGGTCATCGCGCTGACCTCGGCGGTATTCGCGATCTTCGCGTTCACCGGAGTCCTGGGCTGAGAGGCGAGCGACTCCCGCGTCGACATCGGCGGGCTCGAAGGACGTCGCTGGCGTCTGTCGAGTACCAACGCCAATCGCTGCGGGCGCCATCGTCAGCGAACTACTCGTCGAGCGCGAGTTCCTTGGGCAGCTCGAGGTCCTTGTCGCCGCGGACCTCGACGTTCACGTCTTTGAAGGTCAGCACGCGCACGCTCTTCACGAAGCGGTCGGAACGGTAGACGTCCCAGACCCACACGTCGCTCATCGTGAGCTCGAAATAGAAGTCGTTCTCGGTGTCGTGCCGCTCGAGATTGACCTCGTTGGCGAGATAGAAGCGCCGCTAGGTCTCGACGACGTACTTGAACTGACCCACTACGTCGCGGTACTCGCGGTAGAGAGCCAGTTCGACCTCACGGTCGTAGTCTTCGAACTCGTCCTCGTCCATCGGGTCGAGTCTAGTGAGGCTGGCCGATGTCGGCTCGCTAGGCGATGTCGAGCACTGGCTGCCGCAGCCAACTCCACCGATGCAGCGGAGTCGGGCCCAGTTCGTCGATCGCGGCATAATGGTCGGCGCTCGCGTAGCCCTTGTTGCCCGACCAGTGGTATCCGGGGTGCACGGAGTCGGCCGCGATCATCATCCGGTCCCTGTGCACCTTGGCGAGCACGGATGCCGCCGCGACGACCGCGCAATCCCGGTCCGCCTTGACCCGGGTGGTGACCACCGGGCGGGGGGCGCCATCTGGAATCGCTCCGCCGCGCGCGATTGCCGGAGTCAGCCAGTCGTGCGAACCATCGAGCAGCACGACCGCGCCCTGCATGGTGACACCGATATCGTGCAACTCGGCTAGCGCTCGCACGGCGGCGAGACCGAGAGCGGCGATAATCCCGATCCGGTCGACCTCCTCGTTGGAGGCGAGCCCCACCGAATGCTGCATGCTCCAGGCGCCGACTAGCGGGTAGAGCTCTTCACGCTTCGGCTCGCTGAGCATCTTCGAGTCACGCAGTCCCTTCGGGGCACCGCCTGCACGACCGGCGAACACGCTCAGCCCGACCGCGACCGGGCCGGCGATCGCGCCACGGCCGACCTCGTCGCAGCCGATAACGAGAGCAGCACCCTCGCGGAGCATCGCGCGCTCCATCCGCAGCGTCGGATCAACGACAGCCATCAGCCGCCGCTCGTGGTCGTACTCGGCGTGGGGCTGGACGTGGCGTTCGTGTTGTCCTGACCGGAGCCGTCGCCCGACGCGAGGCCGGAGAAGGTCAGCGGGTAGTTGTCGAGCAGCGTCCAGCGGTCGATCGGCCAGCTGATGAGGACCGCGCGGCCCACCACGTCGTCGTAGGGCACGAAACCGTTTCCCGGCTTGTCACGGTTATAGCGGGAGTCCGCCGAGTTGTAGCGGTTGTCGCCCATCACCCAGAGCGAGTTCGCCGGCACGGTCACCGAGAAGTCGTTGCGCGAGACCTTCGTGACGCCGGTCGGGAGCAGCAGATACGGTTCGTTCAGCGACACCCCGTTGACGGTCATCTGACCGAATACGTTGCAGCACGCGACCTTGTCACCCGGCAAACCAATGACGCGCTTGATCAGGTGATCGTTGCTGTCCGGTGCGGTCAGCCCGACGACGGAGAGTGCGCCGTCGACGAAAGTAGCGAACCCGCTCTGCTGGGGCACGGTGTTAGGGGGGAGCCACCCGCCCGGATCCTTGAATACGACGATGTCGCCGCGCTGGATCGGCATGAGCTTGGGCTCGAGCTCGTTGACGATGATGCGGTCGTTGACGACCAGGGTGCTCTCCATCGACTCCGACGGAATATAGAACGAGCGGATCAGAAACGTCTTGATCAGGAACGAGATCACGATCGCGGCGAGCAGGATCAGCAGAATGTCCCGCAGGAAGCGCCAAGCCGACTTGCCACGGCCGCCACGACGACGGACATCGCGCGCCGCGATATCCGTCCGGATAACGCCGGCCTGGGGTGTGTTGGCCTCGGGGGGGGCGGCCGTCGTCGACAGCGCCGCACGCGACGCCGCACTCAACGGTCTGCGCGCCAACGGCGCCTGTTCCTCTGTCATGTCACCCCTGCGGTCCTGGCAAGCATATGTTGCTCACCGGCACGTTCCGGCCGCGCAACACGCGACGTTAAACGAAAGGTCCCGGCCTGGCCGCGGAGGCCTGCCCGGGACCGTCGAAATCAGGAATCTAGCGGGATGATTTCACGCGTGATCGCCCGACTGGCCGCCGGCGCAAACCCACAAGAACGCCAGAAACAGCCTTCGCCTTCGCCTTCGCGGGAGGTCACGCGTCGCGCTTCTCCTTGATCTTGGCCTTCTTGCCGCGCAGACTGCGCAAGTAGTAGAGCTTGGCGCGACGCACGTCGCCGCGAGTGACGATCTCAATGTGGTCGATGACCGGGGAGTGCACCGGGAAGGTCCGCTCGACGCCGACTTGGAAGCTGACCTTACGGACCGTGAAGGTCTCGCGGACACTCTCGCCCGAACGGCCGATGACGACACCCTGGAAGACCTGGATGCGCGCGCGCGTGCCTTCGATGATGTTCACGTGCACCTTGACGGTGTCACCGGCACGGAAGTCCGGGATGTCCGAACGCAGCGATGCGGCGTCCAGATTGTCGAGGATATGCATGATGCTTCACTCTCTGCGACCGCCACAGGTCGAACGCGCGTTTCGATGTTCAGAAGATGGATGTGTGCCGTGGGCCGTCGCTCTCACGCGAATCGAACGCCGTGCGACTCCCCTGTGGCAGAGTCGAGCCGAGCACAATCCACCATCTTGCCATAGGAACCACCCCCGTGCCACACGCCTGTCGGCAGCACTCACCGCCGCCGAATAAACTTGGCGGGTGATCGAGCTGCGCACCCCCTCCGAGATTGCCGAACTCCAGGTCACGGGCGCGTTCGTCGGGCGTGTGCTCAACGCGACGGCGCACGCCGCGGCGGTGGGTGTCAACATCCTGGAACTGGATGCCCTCGCCCACGACATGATCCGCGCGGAGGGCGCCGAGAGCTGCTACATCGACTACCACCCGTCGTTCGGTGCTTCGCCGTTCGGCAAAGTGATCTGCATCTCGGTGAACGACGCCGTGCTTCACGGGCTGCCGCACGACTACGTGCTGCGGGATGGCGACCTCGTCTCACTCGACTTCGCCGCCTCGATGGGGGGCTGGGTCAGCGACTCTGCCCTCAGCGTCATCGTCGGCACACCCCGCGTGGCGGACCTTCGCATCATCGAGCTCACCGAGGTGGCTCTTGCGGCAGGAATCGAGGCCGCTGTCGTTGGCAACAAGATCGGCGACATCTCGGCCGCGATCGGCGACATCGCGCACGCGGCGCGCATCAAGGTGAATACCGACTTCGGCGGCCATGGTGTCGGACGCGTCATGCATGGCGACCCGCACATCCCGAACGACGGACGCCCGCACCGCGGTCTGCCACTGCGCGCCGGGCTGGTCTTCGCTGTCGAGCCATGGTTCATGCTCGGCACCGACAAGATCTACACCGATGCCGACGGCTGGACCCTCCGCAGCCGCGATGGCTCGCGCGGCGCCCACAGCGAGCACACCATCGCGATCACGGACGACGGGCCGCTCATCCTGTCTGCGCGCAACTCCTAGGCGAGAAGCTCAGGCCGTACCCGCTCGGTGCGCTCCAGCTGTTGCGCGTGGCGCCAGGCCGCGATCAGGGCGTGGTTGCCGCCGAGCAGCACCGGCGGCGTCCCCAGCCCGCGCCATTCGGCGGGCTTTGTGTAACTCGGGTACTCGAGCAGGCCGTCCTCGTGACTCTCCTCGACAAGGCTCTCGGGGTTGCCGACAACGCCCGGGATAAGCCTCCCGACCGCCTCGAACACGACCATCGCCGCGACCTCGCCGCCGTTCAGCACGTAGTCGCCGATGCTGAGCTCCAGCACCTCGGCGGCGCAGGTGCGGCTGTGTTCGATGACGCGCTGATCGATACCCTCATAGCGGCCGCAGCAGAGCACGATGTGCTCGCGTCCGGCCAGTTCGCGTGCCTGCCTCTGGACGAAGAGCGAGCCCGCGGGAGTTGGGAAGATGACGGTGCTCTGCTCGGTAAGGATGGCATCCAGCGCCTCACCCCACGGCTCAGGGCGCATGACCATACCGGCTCCACCGCCCGCCGGAGTGTCGTCGACTGTTCGGTGCCGGTCGTGCGTGAAGTCGCGCAGATCGTGCACGACGACCTCGAGCAGGCCGGTGCGACGGGCGGTGCCGAGCAGCGAGACGTCGAGCACGGAGAAGAACTCCGGGAAGATCGTCACGATGTCGAAGCGCACGGGTTCAGCGTAGTTGGGCTCGGCGGGTGCCTGGCCCGCGAGGTGCGAGCCGAAGTCGCCCGGTCGCGCGCACCGTGTCGGAGAATCGTCCACCACGTCAACCTCTGATTGATGAGGTCACGTCTCGTCCTACGTCGTGCGGCGCGGAAAGCGTCATCCACAGATGGACGAGCGCTCGCCCCAGACGCGCTGACGCCGTCGGAAGATCTTTCCATGACGGTTTGGACCTACCGGGAGCTGCGCCGCGCAGGCGTGGGACGAACCGAAGTCGAACGGATGATGTTTGACGAACGGCTCCTCCGTGTGCGGGTCGGTTGGTATGCATCCCCCGGCACGCACGCGAGCGTCCTTACCGCCGTTCGTGCCGGCGGTTCGATGAGCTGCAGCGCAGCGTTGCAGAAACACGGCATCTGGGCTGTTCAGGGCGATGTGCACGTCCGACTCGAGCCTCGTAGCCGCAGGTACTGGTCGTCGGCCGTTGTTCACCGGATGCACGGGTCGGCAACCGGAGGGATCGACGACCTTCCGACCGCACTTCGAATGGCGGCGGTGTGTTTGTCACCAGAACTCGCCATCTGCGCGATCGACTCCGCACTCAACAACCGAAAGTTCACAAAGCCTCAGCTCGCAAGTCTCCTCGAGACGCCACGAGGTCGCCGTCTGCTCGCACTGGCCGATGGACGGAGCGAGTCGGGTCTCGAGACTCTGGCAAGGCTCCGCCTTCGCGCCCATCGGCTGAAGGTTCGCGTGCAAGTTGAGATCAACGAAATCGGCCGGGTTGACTTGATGGTCGGCAACCGTCTGGTGATCGAGCTCGACGGCGATGAGTGGCACTCGACGCCGGGGCAGCGAGAGAAGGACCGGCGGAGGGATAGCGCGTTGACGGCGCGCGGCTACCTAGTGATGCGGGCGGGCTATACCCGAATCATGAACGATTGCGACGCCTTCGAACGAGAAGTGCTCGCGGTCGTCCGTCGGCGTGAGCACCTCTGGCGGTACGTGCACAATGGCGGA
This sequence comes from Microbacteriaceae bacterium, assembly GCA_043779945.1. GTDB lineage: Bacteria > Actinomycetota > Actinomycetes > Actinomycetales > Microbacteriaceae > Lysinimonas. Next base: position 17,170 of record JAYWDH010000200.1, on the reverse strand, counting down.
TCTGGAGAGCCTTCATCGCCGTCTCGACGATACGGGCGTTCATCTTCCGACATGGTGCTGTGCGACACGAAGGAACGTCCGCGTCAATCTGTGGCGAAGTCCGGTCCGTCAGGGTCTGGCTCTCCGCCAGGGTCTGGCTCTCCCCCAGCCTCCGGCTCCGGATCGGAGTCAGGCAGTTCTTCGAAGAGGCCGGCCGGCGGCGTCAGAGTCACGGTGCCCGCAGTGATGTCGACGGCGGGCACAATCGCGGCGACAAACGGGACGAGCACGTCGCCGGATTCAGTCGTGATGACCAGCAGATCCTGAGCGGGGAAGTGCTCGACGCGTGCCACCCGGCCGACCTCGACGCCGTCGCGCAGCGCGCGCAAGCCGACGAGCTGGTAGTCGTACCAGGCGTCCTGCTCCTCGGGAAGCTGAGCCGGATCCTGGTCGACCCACAGGATCGCTTTCACCAGCGTCTCAGCGGCCGTGCGATCGCCAACTCCCGCGAAGAACCCCACCGGGGTGCCGTTGTACCAGCGCAGTTCGATGAGTTCGAGCGACTTGCCGTGCCACGGCGACGAGGTGGGCACCTGCAGCGTGAACGTCGCGCCTGGCGTGAAGCGGCGGTCGGGATCGTCGGTGTAGAGCTCGATCTTGAGCGCACCCTTAAGTCCGTGCGCCTTGGTCAGCCGACCGACGCGGACCTGCTCGCCCGCGTGCGTGCCCGCGTGGGCATCCTGACGCGGAGCGGGATGCTCGCTCACGCCTCGTCGGTGTCGACTACGTCGACGCGTACGCGGCGACCGTCGGCGAGCGCCGTGACCAGCGTACGGAGCGCTTTCGCGGTGCGACCGGATCGGCCGATCACGCGCCCGAGGTCGTCGGGATGCACGCGCACCTCGATGACCTCGCCGCGGGGCGAGTTGGCGGAACCGACCTGTACCTCGTCGGGGTGATCGACGATCCCCTTGACCAGGTGTTCAACGGCGGATGCCAGCATGACTAGGCCTTATCGGCGTTGGCGGTCGCCTCGGGCACCTCGACAGGCACCTCGTCTGGGGCCACCTCATCCGTGGTCGCGCCGGCACCCTCGGCTTCATCGACGGCGTCCTCCGCAGCGGTGACCGCTTCAGCAGGCGCCTCAGCAACAGCAGGTGCCTCAGCAACAGCAGGTACCTCAGCGACAGCAGGTACCTCAGCAACAGCAGGTACCTCGTCTGCGGCAGCTGCCTCGACGACAATCTCAGCCTCGGCCGGAGCGGCCACGACAGCAGCCTCGACCGGCGCCTCTGCCGCAACGACCTCAACCGCGGGGGCCTCGACGACCGCCTCGACCTTCTTCGCCTTGGGCTTCAGGATCGGCTTCTTCTTCTCGTCAGGGACGAACAGCTCGGGCTGGGCCTTGCTACGGATGGTGCTCTTGGCACCCTTCTCGCCCTTGAAGGTGCCCCAGTCACCACTGAGCTTCAGCAGCACCGCGACCTGTTCGGTCGGCTGTGCGCCGACGCCGAGCCAGTACTGGGCGCGAGCGGAGTCGATCTCGATGAACGAGGGCTCCTCGGTCGGGTGGTACTTACCGATCTCCTCGATGACACGACCGTCGCGCTTGGTGCGCGAGTCGGCGACGACGATGCGGTAGTACGGGGCACGGATCTTGCCGAGCCGCTTGAGGCGGATCTTTACAGCCACGAAATATCTCCTGGATCTCGCACGCGCGCTCGTGGTGTCGAGCGCGACCTGCATGGTGTGTGAATGTTCGAACTGCAACCGTGTGCGTGGGGCACACGCGGCAGAAAGCTCTAAAGGGGGCGTTCCGCGTCTGATAGAGGGTCGGACGCTGGAGACCCAACGCACTAGTCTGGCAGATTTTCGGCGGGGACGGTAACGGTGCTGGCAGCAGTGCCGCGAACAGGCGCAAGAGTGGATGAGTCAGCCCCCAACCGCACGGCGCTCCGACGCCGACTCACGGCGACACCGGCCAGGCACACCACGCCGCCGACGATCGCCAGGGGCGCCGGGATCTCGCCGAAAAAGATCAGCCCGAGTGCGATCGCGAGCGGCGGCACGATGTAGGTCGAGATGCTCAGTCGCCCGGCCGGCGTACGTTGTAGCGCATAGGCCCACGTTGAGAAACCAAGGGCGGTCGGGACGAGCCCGAGGTAAACGATTCCGAGGATCGCCGGGACGGGCGCCGACGCGAGGGATGAGGCCAGCTGCCCCAGGAAGGGAAGGCAGGCGAACACGCCGATCGCGCATCCGAGAAAGGTGACCTGCCCAGCGGGAAGCCGGCGGATCGCCGGTTTCTGCACCAGAACCCCGGTGGCATAGGTCACGGCGGCGACCAGCGACCAAATGACGCCGCCCGGATCGATTCCGCGAGTGCTCGTCAGCGAGGTGGCGAGCCCGATCAGAACGACCCCGACGAAAGCGACGCCCGCGCCGATCGCCAACCACTTCGGAATGCCCTCACCGAGGAAGGCGCCTGCGCCGAGTGCGATCAGGATTGGGCCGATGTTGACGATCATGGCGGTCGTTCCGGCATCCAGGCTGTGCTCGGCCAGGTTGAGCGCCACGTTATACGCCCCGAACCAGGCGACGCCGTAGACGATGATTTGGGTCCACTCGCGTCGGGTCGGGGCGAGCCAGCGGTGCTGCACGAGCGCGATTACGCCGAGCGCCAGCGCGCCAACTCCGAGGCGGCCAAGCGCAAGCGCCCCGCCGGGCACGTGCGGCGCAACCCCTCGAATCACCACAAACGCGCTTGCCCAGGCAAACAACGTGAAGAGGATCGCGCCCAGAAGAAGCGCTCGCGAGCGGGCAGTCGGCTGCGCAGTCGGTTCGGCAGCGACCAGAGCAGAGACGGGAGCAGGGGCCGGGGCATCAGCCGCAGAGGTGGAACTCACTCTTCGACGTTAGGGCCCACCCCCGACGAACGAGAGCGCATTCAAGACATCAGCCCTGCGAGTCCCGCCACTTCAGCAGCTCGACGACGTAGCTGAGCTCGTAGTCGGGGCCGGTGACTGAGGTCTCGAACAGCGAGACGCCGAGCGCACGCTGCTCCTCCAGCTTGGCTGGATCGAGCGCGGGATTGTTGCGCTCGCCCACATGGACGGAGAGCTCGATCTCCTGCGGGTCGCGCCCGATCTCCTCGCACCAGCCGTCGAGCACCGACAGCTTGTGGGTCAGGGTCACCGCGTCCGAGAAACTGTGCCAAATGTCGGCATGTGCCGCGACGATCTTGAGCGTCTTGCGCTCTCCGCCGCCACCGATCAAGATCGGGATCTTGCGGGTCGGCGCCGGGTTCACTTTCTCCCAGCGGGCCCGGATGCGCGGCAAGTCGACCGCGAGCGCGTCGAGTCGCGTGCCGACCGTTCCGAAGTCGTACCCGTACTCGGTGTAGTCCCGCTCGAACCAGCCGGATCCAGTGCCGAAGATGAACCTGCCAGAGCCGCCCGAGTGCGCGCTGATGTGGTCGATGGTGCGTGCCATATCGGCCTGCAGATCGGGGTTGCGGTAGCTGTTGCAGTTGACCAGCGGCCCGAACTCGATCCGCGAGGTCTGCTCGGCCACGGCGGCGAGCATCGTCCAGGACTCGTAGTGCAGGCCGTCGGGGTCGCCCGAGAGCGGGTAGAAGTGATCCCAGTTGAAGACGATGTCGACGCCGAGATCTTCGAGCCGCCGCACGGTCTCTCGGATCTTCGGGTAGAGCGCGTGCTGCGGAGCCACCTGGACTCCAACGCGGATAGGACGTTCGCTGCGAGAGACCATGCCGTCAGCCTAGGACGGTGCGCTGGAGCTCAGCGACCCAGGTAGTTCTGCAGCGCCGCGAGCTCGTCGTCGCTGGGTCCGCCGGGTTTGGCTTTGCCTCCGAGGCCGAATCCGGAACCGGATGCCGCGGCCGGCCCCGCCTTCTGGCCACCTTGGGACAGCGCCGCGTTTTCGGCCGCGCGCTTCGCCGGGTTCCCGGAGCGAGATCCCTTCTTCTGCGCGATCTGCTTCTTCTTGCCGCTGTAGCTCGCGCCGGGAATCGGGCCCATGCCTGGCACTTGCGGCACGCCGCCCTTAGCGACGGTCTTCATCATCTTGGATGCCTGCTCGAAGCGTGCGACCAACTGATTGACGTCGGTGACGGTGGTGCCCGAGCCGCGCGCGATGCGGACCCGGCGCGATCCGTTCAGCACCTTGGGGACCGTCCGCTCTTGCAGCGTCATCGACTGGATGATCGCCTCGGTGCGGGTGATCTCGCGCTCATCGAAGTTGTCGAGCTGCTCGCGCATGCCCCGCGCGCCAGGGAGCATGCCGAGCATGCCCTTGATGGAGCCCATGTTCTTGAGCTGCTGCATCTGCTTGAGGAAGTCGTCGAGCGTGAAGCTGTCGGTCGCGAACTTCTCAGCGATCTTGGCGGCCTCGTCTTGATCGAAGGCCTGCTGAGCCTGCTCGATGAGAGTGAGGATGTCGCCGAGGTCCAGGATGCGACTGGCCATGCGATCCGGATAGAACGGCTCGAAGTCGTCGAGGCTCTCGCCGGTCGAGGCGAACATGATGGGCCGGCCGGTGACCGATGCGACTGAGAGCGCCGCACCACCGCGCGCGTCGCCGTCGAGCTTGGTGAGCACGACACCGGTGAAGTCCACGCCGTCTTGGAAGGCGCGGGCCGTGGTGACGGCATCCTGACCGATCATCGCGTCGATGACGAAAAGCACCTCGTCGGGATCGATGGCCTTACGGATGTCGGATGCCTGCTTCATGAGTTCAGCGTCGATGCCCAGGCGGCCCGCCGTGTCGACGATGACCGTGTCGTACTGCTTGCGCTCGGCCTCCTTGACGCCGTCCTTGGCGACCTTGACCGGATTCCCGACACCGTTCCCGGGCTCCGGCGCGAACACCGGGACGCCAGCCTGGCCGCCGACGACCTGCAGCTGCTGCACCGCCTGGGGGCGCTGAAGGTCGGCCGCGACGAGTAGCGGGGTGTGGCCCTCCTTGACCAGCCACTTCGCGAGCTTGCCAGCCAAGGTCGTTTTTCCGGCTCCCTGCAGGCCGGCAAGCATGATCACGGTCGGCGGCTTCTTCGCGAACTCAAGTCGGCGCTGCTGGCCACCGAGGATCTCGACAAGCTCCTCGTTGACGATCTGCACGACCTGCTGTGCCGGGTTCAGGGCTTTATTGACCTCGTCGCCGAGGGCACGTTCTCGCACCTTGCCGGTGAACACCTTAACGACCTCGAGCGCGACATCCGCTTCCAGCAGAGCGCGACGGATCTCGCGCACGGTGCCGTCGATGTCCGCCGGGCTGAGCTTGCCCTTGCCGCGAAGGTTGCGGAAGGTCGCGGTCAGGCGATCCGAGAGTGTTCCGAAGGTGGCCATGGTGCTAACGAGCTTAACCGGGCAAGGCAGTAGCTACAGGAACAGCAGCGCCGCGATCACCAGCACGACGAACGACGGCAGCATCGAGAGCACGAGCGCGACGAGCGAGAGACCGCGGAACACCCGCCGGACGATCCCCACGAGCGCGAAGGTGATGCCCACCATCACGATGCCGAGGCCGACGAAGAACAGGGCGATGTAGATCGAGGAATGCGCGAGCTTCGGGTCGAGCTCCGCGGTGACGCCGCTCAGGAAGCTGTAGCCGATGAGAAATCCACCGACCAGCGCCAGCAATATCGACAGGATTGACAGGAGCGGCGAGCGCTTCCTCTTTTCGGGCGTCTCGAGCGAGGCATCCACCGGAATCGGCACGGCGGGATCAGCGGATGACATGACCACAGCCTAGCCAGGGCTGGATAAGGTCGGGCCATGGCACTGCTGCTCCCCTTTGACGGTCATCTGCCCGCGATCCACCCGACGGCCTGGGTCGCGCCGAACGCGACACTCATCGGGCAGGTTCGCATTGAGGCCAACGCGAGCGTCTGGTACGGCTGCGTCCTGCGCGGCGACATGGACGCGATCGTCGTCGGCAATGGCAGCAATCTGCAGGACAACTCCACCGTGCACACCGACCGCGGCGTGCCGACCCTGATCGGCGCGGGCGTTGGGATCGGGCACGGGGCCATCATTCACGGGACCACCATCGAAGACGGTTGCCTCATCGGCATGGGAGCGACGCTGCTGAACCGCTCCCTCATCCGCGCCGGGGCCCTCGTCGCGGCGGGCGCGCTGGTGCTCGAAGGGCAGGAGATTCCGAGCGGGATGCTGGCGGCGGGCGTTCCCGCGAAGGTTCGCGGCGAGCTCGACGAGGCCGGTCGCGAGCGGGTGCGGGTCAACGCGATCCAGTATCAGGAGCTCGCCCGACAGCACGCTGCCCTTGAGAACGGGTGACGGCTCTCCTCGGTGACGGAGTGAGGCGATCGCCGGCGAACGGGTCAGTTGACGAGCTGGGCCGCGAAGACACGCGCCGTAAAGCCGGTGAGATCGCCGATTCCTTCGCCCTGGCCGACGAGCTTGATCGGGATGCCGGTCTTCTCTTGCACCGCGAGCACGAAGCCACCCTTAGCCGAACCGTCCAGCTTCGTGAGCACCAAACCGGTCACCCCGGCGTGCTCGATGAAGGCTTGCGCCTGCGCGAGACCGTTTTGCCCGGTCGTCGCGTCGAGCACGAGCAGCACCTCGGCGATCGGCGCGAGCTTCTCGACGACGCGGCGCACCTTGCCGAGCTCGTCCATCAAGCCAGTCTTGGTCTGCAGGCGCCCGGCCGTGTCGATGAGGACGATCTCGATGCCCTCCTCCTGCGCCTTCTGCACGGTCTGGAAGGCAACAGATGCCGGATCCTGCCCTGGATGCTGCGGCCGAACTACCTGCGCCCCCGCACGTTCAGCCCAGGTCGCCACCTGCTCGACCGCCGCCGCGCGGAAGGTGTCGGCCGCACCCACGACCACGGATCGCCCGTAGTTCGTCAGGAACTTGGCGAACTTTCCGATCGTCGTCGTCTTGCCGACGCCGTTGACCCCGACGACGAGCACGACGGCGGGCCGATTGCTGAGAGTGAGGGTCGAGTCGAGGCGTTCGAGACGCTCCTCGATGACTTCGCGGAGCATCCGCTGCAGGTCGGCCGGATCGGTGGTCTTGAACTTCGCGACGTTCTCGCGCAACTGCTCGACAATGGCATCCGTGACATCGGGCCCGAAATCGGCGCCGAGCAAGGCATCTTCCAGCTCGACCCAGGTGTCGTCGTCGATGGTCTTGCGCGCGAACATGCCGCGCAGCGCGCCGCCGAGCGACCACGGGGTACGGGCTGCCGGGGTGCGAGATGCCGAGGAGCCGAATCCAGCCATGCCGGTCAGCCTAGGCGTAGCTGGCGAAGAAGACCGCGACCACCACGACGATCACCAGCGCCACGATCCCGAGGCCAACGATCAACGCGAATGCGATCGGATGCGCCTCCCACCAGCCGATGAGGCGCGGGTAGCGCGCCCGCAGTTGGACCGTCGTGATGGGCTCCAGGAGGGCGTCATTGACCACGCCATGTGCGATCAGGTCGTTGGCGAGCTCGGTGAACTGCGCTACCTCCCAAGTCTGACCGCGCAGCCGCAACAGCTTGCTGCCGTCGGGACGGGTCAGAAGCAGTTGCGGCGAAGGCGGCGCGGTGCTCCCGGAGATCAGGGACACGATCGTGACGAGTGTCGCCGCATCGGAGGCCCGGAAGCTGCGAGCGGATCTGACCATGTTCGTCACGCGATACTGCCCGCCGCCGAACTCGATTTTGGTGTTGCGAAAGTAGAGCAGCACGCCGCCGAAAGTCGCCGCAATGGCGACCACGAACACCACAAGCAGCCAGGGATTCAGCACGACGCGGAGCAGCGAGATCGCGAGCAGCGGGATCGCAATCCACAGATTCGCCTTGACCGCCCGGGCATAGGCCTGGCGTGAAGGGCGCAGCACCGGGGAGGGAGCAGAGGGAACGGCGGCGGCTTCGGCGTCAGTGGTCACGGGTTCCATCATGGAGGATGGGCACGTGACCTTCGCTTTCATTCGCCACGGCCAGACCGACTGGAATCGTGACGACAAGCTCCAAGGCTCGAGCGACATTCCCTTGAACGAGACGGGGCGGAGTCAGGCGCACGAGGCGGCGGAAGTGCTCGCGGGCGGCGGATGGCGGGTGATCGTGAGTTCTCCCTTGTTGCGGGCGAGGGAGACGGCGGAGATCATTGCGGCCGACCTGGCGCTCGAACTCGGGCCGAGTTACCCGGACTTCGTCGAGCGCGACTATGGGCCACTCGAGGGCAGACCCTCGAGCAGCACCATCGCCCGCTGGCCGCACCGCGACTATCCGGGGGCGGAACCGCTCGACTCCGTCGTGGCTCGCGGACTGGCCGGTCTGGCGGATGTCGAGGCCGATTTCGCCGATCGCAACGTCGTCATCGTGTGCCACGGGACGATCATCCGATACACGCTCGCGGCGCTCGCCGGCCATCCAATCGACGGGATCCGCAACGGCTCGATCTCGACCCTGGAGCACGACGGCCGCGGCGACGGCGACGGCGAGGCTGAGGACGGCGACGGCGACGGCTGGACGGTGCTCACCGTGAATGGTGCGCCGGTGGTGGACACGAGCGAGGTCCGGGTCGGCGAGCCCGACTCGCGCGGCGTCGCTGGCTGACGCTGCGACCGGTCGCAAACATCGAGTCACTCTCGCACGTGATCCGGAGCGCTATGCGGTCGCGGCCTCGGGCGTCGCCACGCGCTGGCCGACGACCGCGCTGACGCCGTCGTGGCGCATCGAGACGCCGTAGAGCGCATCCGCGATCTCCATGGTGCGCTTCTGGTGGGTGATGATGATCAACTGCGAGCCCTGACGCAGGTCTTCCAGAACGGCAAGCAGACGACCGAGGTTCGCGTCGTCGAGCGCCGCCTCGATCTCATCCAGGATGTAGAACGGGCTGGGGCGCGCCTTGAAGATCGCGATCAGCAACGCGACGGCGGCCAGCGATCGCTCGCCCCCACTGAGCAGCGAGAGGCGCTCGATCTTCTTGCCAGCAGGCCTCACCGCGACCTCGATGCCGGTCGTGAGCAGCTCGTCGGGGTTGGTGAGGAAGAGGCTGCCCGTTCCGCCGGGGAACAGCACCGGGAACACTTGGTCGAAGGCCGCGCGGGTGTCCTCGAAGGCGGCGGAGAAGATATCCTGCATCTTCTCGTCGATCTCCTCGATGATCGTCAGCAGATCCTTGCGGGTCGCCGACAGGTCGGCGAGTTGCGCGGTGAGGAATCTGTGGCGCTGCTCCAGCGCCGCGAACTCCTCGAGCGCGAGCGGGTTGACGCGACCGAGCTGGCCGAGCTTGCGCTCGGCAGATGCCAGGCGGGCCTGCTGCTTCTGCCGGTTGAACGGCGCGGTGCGCGATTCAGGAGCGGCGGATGCCTCCGCACCTGGATCAGGAGATTCAGACGGCGTGCCGACCGCAGCATCCTGATCAGCGTACGCGGAGGTCAGCGCCGAGTCCGAGGGAACCAGCACCTCCGGACCGTATTCCGCGACGAGCACCTCCTCGTCGAGTCCGAGGTCTTCGGCGGCACGCTCGAGCAGGCTCGACAGGTGCAGCTTCTTCTCGTATGCCTGCATCTCGAGCCCGTGCACATTGTCGTTGAGCGCCTGGAAGCGGTCGCGGAGTCCGTTCTCGTTTTGCCGAAGCTTGGCGAGTTCCTCGTTCTGTTTGGTGCGCTCGGCCTCGGCGGCGGCCAGGGCGACCCGGGCCTCGGAAACGGAGCGGTCGGCGACATCCAGAACCGCGGGAAGGGCGTTGGTCACCCCGGTCGCGGCGAGCACCTGACGCTGACGGAGCACTGAGAGACGGGCGGACTCCTCGGCGGCCGCGCGTTCGGCCTCGAGCTGCCTCTGCAAGGCGTCGGCCTGCGCGTGCTGAGCGCGGACACGTTCCCGCGCCGTCTCGAGCTCGATCCGGGCCTGCACCTCGGCGGAGCGCGCCGTCTCGAGCTCGGCCAGCAGAGCATCGCGAGAAGAGACGTCCAGGATCGGGCGCGGCGTCGCGGCGTGATCGTTGCGGTCGCCGAGCGCACGCTCGACCGCGGAATCGGCGAGCTCCACGGCGTCTGTCAGGTGCCGCACCGCCTCCGTCAGGCGCTCGCCTTCGGCGGTCGCCCCCTCGAGCTGCGCGCGCGAACGGCCCACCGCCTGGCTGCGGTCGGCGAGCCGAGCGTCGAAGGTCTTGAGCGCCGCGGCGGTCTGGGCCGCGTCGATCTGCGCCCCGTCGAGTACCTCGCGCTTCTCGGCGAGTGTGAAGCGGCTGCGTTCGATTGCGGCAGCCACCCCGACAAGCTTCTCCTGCGCCGCGTCGCGTTCTGCGACTAGCTCGAGGGTGCTGCGTCCGCGGCCGGAGCCGCCGCGCAGCACGTACTCGGTGAGCACGTCACCTTCGCGGGTGACGACGCTGAGTCCCTCGACGCCGAGCCTCGAGAGCGCGGGCCAGGCGGCGCGGGCGCCCGTGAGATCCGCGACCACTACCGTGCGAGCGAGCAACCCCCGGATGCCCGAAGGCGCCGTGACGAGCGACGCGGCCGCTTCGACCCCGGCTGGCAGTCCGGCGATCGAGGGAGCCTCCGCCCCGTCGGCGACGATGATCTCCACCCGACCGGCGTCGGCATCGCGCGCCTGCGCCAGAGCGGAAAGGCCGGCGTCCCGCGAGTCGGCGAGCACGGCATCGGCCAGCGTGCCGAGCGCCGCAGCGATCGCGGCCTCGTAGCCGGCTTTCACCTGGATGTGCTCCGCGACAAGACCCCGAATGCCCCCCGCTGACATGATCGACGCCGACCCGTCCTTCTGGTCGACCGCCATCGAGAGGGCCGCGGTGCGCGCGGCGAGCCCATCGCGCTCGCGCTCGGACGCATGGAGCGCATCCCGCAGCACCTCCGCCTCGCCCTGCAGCGTCTTCACGAGCGCGTCGGCGGCCCCCACAGCGGCGCCGAGCTCCAGATCGGAGCCGCCCGCCTCGACCTCGCTCTCGACCTCCAGCAGGGCCGCCCGGGCCTGCTCGCGGCGCTGCTCAGCAGCCTCGAGCGCCGCGCGCTGACGGTCGAGTTCACCCAGGGTGGCCGTGCGGCGGGACTCCGCGGAGTCCACCCGACCGGTGAGGCGACCCTGTTCGAGGTCATGGTGCGAGATGAGGGTGCTCTGGGCGCTGATCTCGTCATCGAGGGAGTTAAGCGAGGCACGCGCAGTCGCCGTGACCGCACTCGCGCGGCCGAGCAGCACCTCAACGTCGGCGACCTCAGCGGCGAGACGCCTCGCCTCCTCGCGAGCGTCCCCCACCATCCGCGGCGAGATCGTGGTGGCCATGCCGGGCACTTCCGCATGCTGGCCGAGCAACGAGAGTCGCTGATTCGCCAGGGTGAAGAGCGAGCGCAGGTGGTCCTGCACCTGTTCGAGGCCGAAAGCGATCCGACGGGCGGCATCCACCGAATCACCAGTCATCGTCTGCTCAAGCCGTGCCTGACGGAGCTTGGCCTGATCGAGCTGCTCCTGCAGAACCAGGCGCTCAGTCTTGCGCTCCCCCTCGTTCCGAGTCACGGCGGTGATCGCCGCGCGCAGCTCGACAACCTCGTCGGCCAGTAGGCGAGCCCGCGCATCGCGCACGATCGCGGCGATGGTCTGCGCCTCGCGGGCAATCTCGGCCTGGTGACCGAGCGGTTTCAGCTGGCGACGGATCTCACCGGCGAGGTCCGAGAGCCGAGTCAAGTTAGCCTGCATGGCATCGAGCTTGCGGAGGGTCTTCTCTTTGCGACGGCGGTGCTTCAGGATGCCAGCCGCCTCCTCGATAAAGCCGCGGCGTTCCTCGGGGCTCGCGTGCAGCACCTGGTCGAGTTGGCCCTGTCCGACGATGACGTGCATCTCGCGGCCCAGACCAGAATCGCTGAGCAATTCCTGCACATCCAGCAGGCGGCACTGCTCGCCATTGATCGCGTACTCGCTGCCGCCATTGCGGAACAGCGTGCGGGAGATCGTGACCTCGCTGTACTCGATCGGGAGAGCGCCATCCGCGTTGTCTATCGTCAGCAGCACCTCGGCGCGGCCGAGTGGCCCCTTGGTGGCGGTACCGGCGAAGATGACGTCCTCCATCTTGCCGCCACGGAGCGTCTTCGCCCCCTGCTCCCCCATCACCCAGGCGAGCGCGTCGACGACGTTCGATTTACCGGAGCCGTTCGGCCCGACAACCGCGGTGACACCGGGTTCGAAGGCAAAAATGGTGGGTTGAGCGAACGACTTGAAGCCTTTGAGGGTCAGGCTTTTCAAGTACACGCAAACCCTCTTTCCCGATCACTCAGCCGAGCAGCGGCTGCGATAACGGTACCGGAACGGCGACTACTTGCCCGTCACGGCAAGCATGCAGTCCCGCCAGGCGCTGCTGGCCTTCAGCTCCTTCACGAGGGTCTCGATCTTCGCACCGTAGCTGCCAGCAATCGCCTTGTTGGCGATGGTGTTCGCCTCGGCGAGCTTGGCCGCCTTGCCCTTCTCGGAACGGAGAGCCTTCAGCTCCGCCTTCAGCTCGGCCTTCAGCTCGGCCGGCAACAGCCGGATGCCGGTGGCATCGCCCTTGTGACTCCTCAGCCATTTCGCTTTGTCCTCGACTTCCACACCGTAGCCGCCGTTCACCGCCCTGGTCCTGATGGCTTTCAACGCGGCGCGGCCCTCGCTACCCAGGGGTCTTCGCTCGCGCGGCCTTGAGGTCGGCGCGCATCACCTTGGGAACGTCGAACGAAGCCGAGACCAGGTGCTCGCCGAAGGCGCAACTCGATGCGGTACTCCCTCCCGGAGTGGAGCTCGCGGTCGAGGTCGCGGTGTTCGCGGCGATGACTCCGCCGAGCACGAGAGCGGCGCCCGCGAGGAGGGAGTTGGTGGTCATCATGAGCTTGTTCACGTCAGAGAATCTGTCCCGCGGGGATTCGGCCGCTGTCAGCGCCGCGTACGGGCTCTGTCAGCTGCAACGCGGTCGTCTTCCGGCATCCAGGACGTCGCAGTGATTGTTCTCGGTGAACGCGAGATCTCGAGGCACGCCCGCGCAGCCGGTTGACTCGCCGCCCGATCGAGCCCGATTCACTCGACCCCGATCTGCTCGAGGTGGCCTTCGAGCCGGAGTCGCCCGCCGCAGGTTCGCTGGACGCGCCGCAGTGCCTGGCGGCGAGACGACGTCGTGACATGCGCCATTCTGACCGACACCTGGATGCTGTCGGGCGCCAGGGTGAGCGCAGCGGGGCGATTTACCGGGTGCGAAGTCGCTGGCAGAACGCACAGAAATGTGAGCCGCGATTCATGAAGCTCTCACGGACAATCAGACGGCCACATCTCGGGCACGGCTCACCCTGCTGGCCGTAGACGTTGAGCGAGTGCGAGAAGTACCCGGACGCTCCGTTGACGTTCACGTACTGCGCGTCGAAACTGGTTCCGCCCTCGGCGAGCGCGCGGGCGAGCACCAGCCTGGCCTCGGCCAGCAGCGTCGTGGCGCGCGACCTGCTCAGCGTCGCGGTCGGCTGGTCGTAGTGCACACGCGCCGCCCAGAGGGACTCGTCGGCGTAGATGTTCCCGATCCCGCTTATCAGGGTCTGGTCGAGCAGCGCACGCTTGATTGTTGTCTGCTTGCGTGCCAACGCGCTGAGGAAGGACCGATCGTCGAAGCGCGCATCCATCGGATCGCGCGCGATGTGCGCAACTTGACTCGGCACTCGCTGCGTCGGATCATCCCTCGTGGTTATCAGGTGATCGAGCGCCATCGAGCCGAAGATCCGCTGGTCGACAAAGTCGATGCGCAACGATCCGCGCTCCGGATGCTCGACCTCGAGCACGACGCGGGTAAGTCGATCGCGCGGAGCCTTCCGCTCGCGCAGGAGCACCTGGCCGCTCATCCCCAAATGGATGACCAGCGCCTCTCCCGTGCGTTTCTCCGGAGTATCTGCCGGTGTGGATCGCTCGCGGCCCGCAATCTCGGGCGCCGACTCCGGAATCTCCGGAGAAACGGACGCCACGGGAATCCACAGGAACTTGCCGCGGCGCTCGGGCGCAGCCAGCGTCGCGCCCGTCAGCCGCTCGATGAAGTCCTCGGCGGGGCCGTCATGACGGCGCAGCGAGCGCTCATCGAGCACCTCGACCCGGGTCACCGTTGCACCCATGACCGCGGGCTCGAGGCCGGATCGCACGACCTCGACCTCGGGAAGCTCAGGCATCCGACCGACTCAACGCTCGGGGTGCGGCGACTCGGGGTGCGGCAGCTCGGGGTGCGGCGGGCCTGACCTCGGCTGGCCCGACCGCCGCGGGCCCGATCGACGGGGGACAGGCCGCTGTAGGACGGCCCAGGCGGCGAGCGCCGCCGCCATCTCGGCCTGCTTCTTGCTGGAGCCATCGCCCGTTGCCACAGCACTCCCGCCCACGAGCACCGTCGCGTGGAAGCGCTTCGAGTGGTCGGGACCGCTGTCTGTCACCTCGTAGTGCGGAAGGCCTTTGCCGTGGCGGGCGGAGAGCTCCTGCAGGCTCGTCTTGGGGTCCATGGTTGCCCCGAAGCGCTCGGGGTCGGCGAGCAGCGGAGCGACAAGACGCAGCACGAGTTCGGTCGCGACCTCTGGACCCATGGACAGGTAGGCGGCGCCGATCACGGCCTCGACGCAGTCCGCCAGGATCGACGACTTTTCGCGCCCGCCGGTCAAAATCTCGCCCCGGCCGAGCAGGATGTGCGAGCCCAGATCGATGCCGACCGCGATCTCGGCCAGCGCAACGCTCGAAACCAGGCTGGCGCGGCGCTTCGCCAAGTCGCCCTCGTCGAGGGTGGGGTTCTCGGTGTACAGCATGACAGTGACCGCCTGCCCGAGGATCGAATCGCCGAGGAACTCGAGGCGCTCGTTGTGGGCGAGACCACCATTCTCGTAGGCGTATGAACGGTGGGTCAGGGCGAGCTGCAACAGCTCGGCATCGATTTCCACACCGAGGGTCGCCGACAGTTCTGAGCGGTCGGCGGTATCACCTACGGCAGATTTGCCACCGGAAGTAGAACCCGAAGAGGACGTGGCCGTAGCCGAAGTCGACTAGACGTCCGCGACCTTGCGGCCCTTGTACTCCAGGTACAGGGGCGTGCCGGTCGAGTCTTCGACGACCTTCGCGCGGTGCGGGAGGGAGTAGACGGTCTTGCCGTTCTCGATCGTCTTGACGAGCTGGACGGGCGTCGCCTTCCACTGCGAGCGGCGGGCGTGCGTGTTGCTGCGCGACTGCTTGCGCTTGGGAACGGCCATGACTGTCTCTTCTCTGTTTTCAGGCGTGATGCGGGGCGCTGACTTTTCGGTGGCTCAGGCGCCTGGCTGCTGGGTCTCGTTGGTGAAGTCCTGAAGCGCTGCCCACCGGGGGTCGAGCACCTCACGCGGCGTCTGATCCGGCTCGTCCGCCAGTTTCACACCCGTTTCCGGATCGAGACCAGGGCAATCCGGCCGGCACACCGGCTGGAACGGAAGTGCCAGCACCACTGCATCCCGCACGACGGGTTCAAGATCTACGTAGTCATCGTGAACCGCGAAGTCGAAAGCTTCATCAAGAGAGTACGCGAAAAGCTCCTGGATTTCGACTTCCACCGGCACGCTCACCGGGTCGAGGCATCGCACGCACTCCCCCGTGGCCCTCGTTTCGACCGCGGCCGACACCAGGATGCCATCATGAAGCCCCTCCATGCGCACGTC
This sequence comes from Microbacteriaceae bacterium, assembly GCA_043779945.1. GTDB lineage: Bacteria > Actinomycetota > Actinomycetes > Actinomycetales > Microbacteriaceae > Lysinimonas. The sequence continues at coordinate 1,535 of JAYWDH010000200.1, read as the reverse complement.
GATCGCGATGTTCTCGCCCACCGGGACGGCCACAACCCCCTCGCCGAGACGCTCGGGAGCATCGAACTCGAAGGCACGCTCGCGCATCTCGCCCGGCCGATGCATGAGGTCGTAGACGGGGAGCTCGAAGGGTGAAGTGTGGGTAGGCACGAGGGCTGAGTTTACTCGTCACGCGACCCGAGCGCCGCCCGATCTCGCCAGCGCCGTGGCACGAGCTCGTGGAGCTTCCCACAGATCGCTTCACCGCTTCAGGAGCCACGCACCCTGCGGGCACTCGCGAGGAGCGTCGTCAGGCTGGCGTCTCGTCTAGTCGAAGCCGCTCCGCTGTTCTAAATCGCTTCCACTACCGAGAACGCCTCGTCGTAGATCACCAGCGCGGTCGCCACCTGCTCAGCCGTCACCGTGCATGGCGGGACGACGTGGATGCGGTTGTCGGCGCTGAAGGGCAGCAGACCGCGCTTCAGCAGTTCAGCCTTCAGCAGCCCGATGGTGGCGGCAGCGACCGGCTCGCGGGTGTCGGGATCCATCACCAGGTCGAGCGCCCAGAAGACGCCGAGCCCACGGACCTCGCCGATCATCGGATGCCGCGACGCCAGTTCGAGGAGCCCAGGGCCGAGCACCTCACGCCCGATCGTTGCGGCGTTCTCGACGATGCCCTCCTCGTCCATCGCGTCGATTGACGCGACGATTGAGGCCATCGCCAGCGGATGCCCGCTATACGTCAAACCGCCGGGGAAGACCTGCTCGTCGAACTCTCGCGCGATCGACTCCGAGATGATCACGCCCCCGGCGGGCACGTAGCCCGAGTTGACGCCCTTCGCGAAGGTGATGAGGTCGGGTACGACCCGATCCGGGTTGATGGTCTCGTTCTGCCAGGCGAACCAGTCGCCCGTGCGGCCGAATCCCGACATGACCTCGTCAACGATCAGCAGGAAGCCGTACCGATCGGCCAGCGCGCGCAGCCCCGCAAAGTAGCCGGGCGGCGGCACGAGCACGCCAGCGGTGCCCGGCACACCCTCCACGAGGAGCGCGGCGAACGAGTTCGCGCCCTCGGCCTGGATGATGCGCTCCAGGCTGTGCAAGGCGCGCTCCGACTCCTCCTCGGGCGTCGTCGACCAGAACTCGGAGCGGTAGGCGAACGGCCCGAAGAAATGCACGTGCCCGCGCGAGTACTCGTTCGGCACTCGACGCCAGTCGCCGGTGGCGACGATCGCCGCTCCGGTGTTGCCGTGGTAGCTGCGGTACTGGCTCAAGATCTTGTCGCGACCGGTGACCAGGCGCGCTAGACGCATGGCGTTCTCATTGGCATCCGCCCCGCCGTTGGTGAAGAAGATCTTCTGGAACGGGGCGCCGGCTTTCGACAGGATGCGCGCCGCCGCCTCGCCTCGCGTCAAGTTGGCATGCGCCGGTGCCACCGTCGGGAGCAACGCGACCTGCTCCTGGATCGCCGCGACGACCTTCGGGTGCCCGTGCCCGATGTTGACGTTCACCAGCTGGCTCGAGAAGTCGAGGTAGCGGGTGCCGGCGAAGTCCCA